>NZ_JBWKNG010000019.1:0-150250 GCF_059415465.1 Pseudomonas sp. GW821-FHT10C09 | reverse complement strand
GCTGAACGGGCAGAGCGAATACCAATCGAAAACCAGTTGAGGGCTTCCCCTCAACCATAGAATCTCCCACAGTGGATTGTGGTGTGTCAGTTGGTTTTTACATCAACAGATACAGTCCTGAGGGAGGGCGGGATCAGGAAACCTGCGATTGAAGCTTGGCCAGGATGACAGCGGCCGGATCGTCAGTCTTGGCATCGTCGGCCTTTTCCTGGTCCGACCCATCCGTCACCACACCCGCGAGGATTTCAGCCAGGTTGTGAAAATGCCCGGACTTTTTCTCCGTCGGATCCGAACCACCACCCTGGTTCAATACCGCTTCCAGCGACAAATGCTGGGTCAGCCATTGCGGCGTGTTCTTTTCCTCGGGGCTCATGTTGTCGAGAAAATCCAGGGCCGCATGGGCGCGGGCGACCGGGTCGTTGGCGAACGGGTCTTTCCAGTTTTTTTCCTGGTCCGCCGGGCCGCTGTAATAACCGGTGGCGAGACGGCCCTGCTGGCGCATCAAGGCCTGGGCCGAGGCTTGTTCGTCAGCGCTGAACTTGCCGCCTTCGTTGGTGGCGACGGCGTTCAGCGAGCGGCGATCAAGGTCGCCGAACAGCGCATTACGGTCTTCATCGGTCTTGGCGTACGGCTTGCCGCTGGCGGTCATCTGCGCGTATTTTTCATCCATGCGCTTGCGCGCATCGGCGGCCACTTCCGGGAAGGTCTTGTCCTTGGAACTGGAGACCGCACCGGGCTTGGACGCGCCCAGCACCAGCGCATCGGCATTCATTCCCGCGCGCACCGGAAAGTACGGCGCATTGCCGACGATCGAGCTGCTGTAATCGGTGGAGGTGCTGGAGAGACTCACCGAATCGGTGTTCGAGGCCTTGGCCTGCGCCGTGTCGTCTTGAGCGACCTGCTGCCGGGCATTGGCAGACTTCGAATCGACGGCAGCCGCGTAGGCCGACATCGCCGCATTCGTTGAAGTTGAAACATTGATCATTGTGCTTCCTTGGCGAGGGACGCTCGCAAGTGAGAGCGATAAGACGCTCGATGCCGGACACCGTACGCCGTATCCATGACGCTTTCATTGTATCGGCGACGATACCTTCTACTTGATAGCGTTCGCCGGTCAATGCAACGAATCGCACCACAGGGCCTCATATAAAAACCAGCGACGCCATACGAACACGGGCCTCGCGCCACTGACTTCAATGACAGGTGATTGTTTTTATGACCGCAGCGGACAAGAACCATGTGATCTGGCTGGTTGAACAATCCATGCTGCACGCCGCCCGGCAGCGGGCCAGGCTCTATTCGGGGCAGGGCCGTTTGTGGCAGCAACCGTATGCGCATACCCGGCCGCGCGATGCGTCGGCGCTGGCGTCGGTGTGGTTCACCGCGTACCCGGCGTCCATCGTCACCCGGGAAAACGGCACCGTGCTGGAAGCCCTGGGCGATGAAACCCTGTGGCATGCGCTGTCGAGAATCGGCATCCAGGGCATCCACAATGGCCCGCTGAAAATGTCCGGTGGCCTGACGGGCACCGAACGCACGCCGACAATTGACGGCAATTTCGACCGTATCAGCTTCGACATCGACCCGCAGTTGGGCACCGAGGCACAGTTGCAGGCGCTGGTGCGCATGGCCGCCGCGCACAACGCGGTGATCATCGATGACGTGATCCCGTCGCACACCGGCAAAGGCGCGGATTTTCGCCTGGCCGAGATGGCGTATGAGGACTATCCCGGCCTCTACCACATGGTGGAAATCCGCGAAGAAGACTGGCTGTTGCTGCCCGACATCGCTGAGGGCCGCGATGCGCAAAACCTCAGCCCTGCGCAGGTCGATGTGCTGCGCGACAAGCACTACATCGTCGGCCAATTACAGCGGGTGATCTTCTTCGAGCCCGGCGTGAAGGAAACCGATTGGAGCGCGACACCGGTTGTGGTGGGCGTCGACGGGAAGCCGCGCCGCTGGGTCTATTTGCATTACTTCAAGGAAGGGCAGCCCTCGCTGAATTGGCTGGACCCGACCTTCGCTGCGCAGCAGATGATCATCGGCGACGCGCTGCATGCCATCGACGTGATGGGCGCAAAAATCCTGCGTCTGGATGCCAACGGTTTTCTCGGCGTCGAACGCAAACTCGACGGCACCGCCTGGTCGGAAAGCCATCCGCTGTCGATCACCGGCAACCAGTTGCTGGCCGGGGCGATCCGCAAGGCCGGCGGTTTCAGCTTCCAGGAACTCAACCTGACCGTCGACGACATCGCCGCCATGTCCCACGGCGGTGCGGATCTCTCATACGATTTCATCACCCGACCGGCCTACCAGCACGCGTTGCTGATGGGCGATACCGAGTTCCTGCGCCTGATGCTGCGGCAGATGCACAGCCTCGGCATCGACCCCGGTTCGTTGATCCACGCCTTGCAAAACCACGACGAACTGACCCTCGAGCTGGTGCATTTCTGGACGCTGCACGCCCACGACAACTTCCTCTATCAGGGCCAGACCTTCCCCGGCAACATCCTGCGCGAGCACATCCGCGAACAGATGTACGAACGCCTGGCCGGGGAGCACGCACCGTACAATCTGAAGTTCGTCACCAACGGCGTGTCCTGCACCACCGCCAGCATCATCACGGCGGCGCTGGGGATTCGTGATCTCGACGCGATCACCGCGGCGGACATCCAGCAGATTCGTCAGGTGCATTTACTGTTGGTGATGTACAACGCCATGCAGCCCGGTGTGTTCGCATTGTCTGGGTGGGACTTGGTCGGTGCGCTGCCATTGCCGGCCGAGCAGGTCGCGCATTTGATGCACGACGGCGACACCCGCTGGATTCATCGCGGTGCCTACGATCTGGTCGACCTCAATCCTGAAACAGAGTTTTCAGCCGGGCAGATGCCGCGACCGAAAACCTTGTACGGCAGCCTGACCAGCCAATTGAAGGACCCGGATTCGTTCGTCTCGCAACTCAAGCGGATCCTCGCCGCACGCCGCGCCTACGACATTGCCGCCAGTCGGCAGATCCTGATTCCGGATGTCGAGCATCCGGGGCTGCTGGTCATGGTTCACGAATTACCGGCTGGTAAAGGCACGCAAATCACTGCGCTGAACTTCGGTTCCACGCCGATCACGGAAACCTTGCACCTGCCCAACATTGCGCCGGGACCGGTGGTCGACATCATCAATGAGCGGGTGGAAGGGGATCTCACGCCTGAGGGTGAATTTACCATCACGCTGGATGCGTTCGAAGGATTGGCACTGCGGGTGGTCAGCGCTTCGCCGATGATTTAGGGAGCGGTCAGGCCGCGCCGTCATTATTGGCTGCGTTGCCAGACCCTGACGTAATCGACCCGGAACGTGGACGGCAAGTCGGCATCGTCGACCACGCCGAACCACTCCCAAAACGCTTCGCTGTCGAAGACGATCTGCATCGGAAAGAAGAAATTCGTGTTCTTCGATTCCCTGACCAGCACGCCGTCGACGTACCAGCGCAAGGTGTCGGATTGCCAGTCGAAGCCGTAGACATGAAAGGCACTCGCCAAACGCCACGGGCTGATCCAGGTGCTGCCGTTGGCGATATGTTCGGTGCTTTGCGGCGTGGCCCAGAGATGGGCGTTCATGTTGTACAAACGGTCGAAAGTACCGTTCTTGGTTTTGCCACCGATTTCGAAGATATCGATTTCCGTGGCGTTATCGGGAATGCCCGTCCAGGCCAGCCAGAAGGCGCTGGAGCCGGCTGAGTTCATGGGTTTTGCGCGTGATTCGTAGTAGCCGTAGAACCCGCGATCAATCGTGCGGACCATGGCGGAGCTGTAGTCCTTATAGCCCAGCTGGACGTATTTCTGCGGCAAGGTTTCCTTGCGAAAAACGATGTTCAGGTTGCCGTTGCCCAGCGACGCATTTTGCGGGGTGAACAGCGCCGGTTTGCGCCCGAGCGAATCGGTACCGCTGGCATCGTTGACGTGCCAGCGCGCGGGGTCGAGGCTGGTGCCGTTGAAGTCGTCGGAGAGTTTAGGGTCGAACACCCAGCGGCCGGCGTTGGCCTGGTCCGACAACGGCAGGTTGGCGTTGGTGAGAACGGGCAATGCCCCCAGCGGGCCGACTCGCGTCCAGGTATCAGCCGACTTGGGGATGGCGACAGACCATTTGGTCGCCAGGTATTGGAAGGCTCGCTGACGTTCGGCGAGGGAGGCAAACGGACGGTCATAGACCAGCACTTCGGCAATGTCGCCGTGGAAGTTTTCGTCACTGCCCAGCGCATTACGCCCGACCCCATACGGGCCAATCGGCACGTCGTTGAGCTCCAGCACTGAAACCGTCGGTTCGTAGGCGCTGGGTTGCGACAGGCTGATGGCGAAGTTCGGCAGCACGTTATCGTTGTCGGCGCTGATCGGCCGCGAGCTGAACAGTCGCTGCCACGGGTCGGCCCCGGCGTGTTCAGGCAAGCGACGGGAGACAATCAGCAGCGTCACCGGGCCTTTGGCGGTGCGCAGGCCTTTGCCCAGAAACGCGGAGCCGCCATTGAACCGAACCACCGGATGGCCATTGATGCCGTCGGCCACCCGCAGCGGTCGAGCGGCGACGGCCGCACCGTCCACTGCCGCGTCATTGGCTTTGCCGGACTTGTCCCGCCAGCGCTGAACACGGTTCTGCGCATCGGCGATCACTGTCGACGCGTCATCTGCATCCAGCCACAGTACCAACCCGGTGGTGGGTGGAGCCGGCGCCGCGTTGCACGCCAGCGAAACCGACAACAGCACGAGCAATAAGCCTTCCTTGAGCCCCCGCATCACTTCACCGCAGACAGGGCTGGCCTTCCGAAGTCCGACTGATAGCCCTGCGGGTTGCACGACTGCCAGCGCCACGTGTCGACGATCATTTGCTCCAGATCACGCTCCGCGCTCCAGCCCAAATCACGCACGGCCTTGCTCGGGTCGGCCCAGAATTTGGCAATGTCGCCTTCGCGGCGTGGAGCGAAGCGGTAGGGAATGGTGATGCCGGTAATGTCCTCGAAACTGTGAATGATCTGCAGCACGCTGTAGCCAATCCCGGTGCCGAGGTTCCAGGAATTGACCCCGCCTTGATTCTCCAGCACCTGCAGCGCTTTGAGATGGCCATTGGCAAGGTCGACCACATGAATGTAGTCGCGCACGCAGGTGCCATCGACGGTGGGGTAATCGCAGCCATACACCGTCAATTCCGGTAGGCGGCCAATCGCGACTTGGGTCAGGCATGGCAACAAATTGTTGGGGCGACCGTTCGGGTCTTCACCGATCATGCCACTTTCGTGGGCGCCAATCGGGTTGAAGTAGCGCAGCAGGGCGATGCTCCAGCGCGGATCGGAGTGGCACAGGTCACCGAGCAATTCTTCGATCATCAGCTTGGTTCGACCGTAAGGATTGACCGGTTTCCCGGTGCCGAAATCTTCGGCAATCGGTGAGCGTGTGGGCTCGCCGTACACCGTGGCCGAGGAGCTGAACACCAGTTTGAATACGTTGTTGCGGCCCATCGCCCGGCACAGGTTGAGCGTGCCGGCAACGTTGTTGGCGTAGTAGTCCAGCGGCTTGCGCACGCTTTCCTCGACGGATTTGAGGCTGGCGAAATGCACCACGGCGTCGATGTCGTAGCGGCTGAAGAGGTCGTCGAGCAGGATCGAGTCGCGGATATCGCCATTGATGAAGTCGACCCGGGTATGGGTTAACAACTCAAGGCGCGCGATGGACTCTCGACAACTGTTGCACAGGTTGTCGAGCACCACCACGTGGTGCCCGGCATTGATGAGCGCCAGGGCGGTATGGGAGCCAATGTAGCCGGCCCCGCCAGTGATCAGCGTAGTTTTGCGCATGGTGAGGTCTTCCTGTCTCAGGGACTGAATTCAGCGAGCGGTGAAAACCGTTTTGAATTCTTGCGGCCAGCGCGGGTGCAACACGCTATAGGCCACGGCGTAGCTCAGTGCGCCGACAACGATGGTGCAGATCAGGTGCAGGTAACCTTGGAAACCCAGCCGTGGTGACACGAACAGGACGGTCGCGGCCATGACCAGCGAGGCGATCACGCTGCGGTAATTGGAGTCGAGGAAGCGCCGCCAGCCATAACCGATGGCGGTGTTCAGCCCACGGATTTGCAGCGGCGTGATCACCAGCATCCGCGCCAGCAGCGCCAGCGCCGCGGCCATGCCGCCGTAGAGATTGCCGAAACCGTAGACCAGCGCCAGCGCGAGCAAAGTGGTTGCCACTTCGGCCTTGATCGTCAGGTGGCTGCGGTTGACCGCCACCAGCGCGGTGGTTGCATACATGGCGGTGTTGCCGATGGCGGCGGTGCAGGCCAGCACTTGCAGCATCGGAATGGCCTCGGCCCACTTGGCGCCGAAGATCAGCAGGATCAAGTCCTGCGCCGTGAGGGCGATGCCGATGAACAGTGGCGTCAGCAGGAAGCCGCTGACGGCGGTCGAGTCACCGATGATCCCCAGCAGCCGCGTTGGTTCGGCGCTGCGCCGGGCAAACACCGGCAGCGCGTAGCTCATCAGGCCGTTATAGATCGCGCTACGCGGCAGGTCGATGATGCGCATCGCCATGTTGAACATGCCCACCGCATTGGCGCCGGCGGTCATGCCGAGGACCACGGTGACCCCGCGTTGCAGCGTTTGTGAACTCAGTGCGTTGATCGCCACCGGCGTGCCAGCCTTCAACAGTTCACGCAGGAACGGACCGTCGATGAGGAACGGTATGCGCCGTCGCTCGCCGAGCATCAACACGATGATCGAGACCAATTCCATGATCACGGCCTGGGCAATCACCGCCCAGGCACCCAACCCCAGAAGCGCCACCGCCACACCGGCAACGCCGCCCACGACCTTGCCCAGCAACGTACGGGAGGCGAGCATCTTGAAGTTGCCGCTGCGGCGCATTTGCGCCACATAGACCCGGGCCATCATGGTGAACAGGATCTTCACCGAGGCGATGGCCATCATCCATTGCAGCAGCGGGGAGGGCGTGTACAGCAGGGCCGCGCCGGTGATGACGACGATGGACGCCAGGCTCACCAGCACCGCAGCCCAGAACGCCGTGGCGATGTGTTTGTCCTCCAGTCGCTCAAGCCGCACCAGCGGATCTTCCAGCACCGAGGAGTAAATCAGTCCGATCAATTCGACGATGGCGATGATGACCGTGCCCACCCCCAGTTCTGCCGGGGACAGCAATCGGGCGTACACGACAAACGTGATCATGGACAGGAAGATCAGGCCGAATTTCTCGGTGAAGATCCAGATCAATGTAACCAGACGATGATTGGCCATGGGAGCGGGACCGGATCAATGAGCGGTGGTCGACTCGGCTGCCTTGCGCAAGGTTTTTGCCCGCGCATAGAGGTAGCGCAGGGTCTGTTTGCCACGGCAGAAAAACAGCGTCTGCCAGGAATGTTCAAACATGCTGCGGTATACGCGGATCACCTGCGAATGCAGACCTTGTCGAGAAAACGAGTCGAGAAATTCCGCATGGTTGGCCAGCACGAAATCGATGCGCTGCTGGCGGCTCAGTACGGCGCCATAACGCGCCAGGTACAGCTCGATGAACTTGACCTTGTGCGGGTAGTACTTTTTCGGCTGGGCGGTGATGTTGTTGCTGTTGATCTCGCGCCGGACCAGCACCTGCGGCACCGTGCGGATTTCCCAGTACTCGGCGATCCGCGTCCACAGCAAGCGGTCCTCGGCAAAGTGCAGCGACGGGTCGAACCCGCCGAGTGCAGTCACCACTTCGCGTAGCACCAGCACTGCCGAGGTGCCGTTGACGATGTTGGCGTGAATGAAATCGTCGAAGTGCCGGCCGCATTTGTGCCGCTCTTCGACTTGCCGGGTGCCGTCGCTGTACTCGATCAACACGTCGCAATCAATCAGCCCCACCGAGTGCCCGAGGCGGCAGAGCTCTTCATACAGCGCCAACTGTTTTTCCAGCTTTTGCGGGTGCCACTGATCATCGGCATCGAGGAATGCAATAAAGGTTTCTTCGGAGCGGAACACGCCGCGGTTGCGCGCGCTGGCGGGGCCTTCGTTGGCCTGGCGCAACAGGGTCAAGGGGAATGGCGCGACATAGTCGTAAACGATCTGCGGCCCGGCGTCGCCAGAGCCGTCGTCGATGACGATGACGTGATCAGGCCGCCGGGTTTGCTCGCACAGCGAGTCCAGGGTCTGGCGGATGCTGACGGCGGCGTTGTACATCGGGATGACCACGCACACCGTACACGGTGCTGGGGAGACTGGATTCAGCACGGGCGTTGCTCCTTGTGGATGACCTGGGCCGCTGCGCCATGGCGTGCGGCGTCAGCGGGGACGTGGTGCACGGTGGCCGGTGAGTGTTCAAACGCTTTGGCGTGGTGGTGCCGGAATGACAATGCCAGGGTGCAGAACACCAGAAACTCGGCGGAGCGGTAGTTGGGGATCACATACGCCACGTAGTTGGTGACGGCGAACAGACCGATAATCACCAGGGCGCTGGCGCGAAACTGCGCGGATTGATTAGCCGTCACGGCGCGGTATTGCTTGATCAGCGCTTCAGCGAGCAGCAGGCCCAGCGCGGTCAGCTGGATGATGCCGCCGTTGAGCAGCGTTTCCATGTAGCCGCTGTGGGCGTTGCCGATATAGCCCCAACGGGTAATGAAGGCGTCCGCGTCCGGGCTCGACCAGAAGGCGCCGTAGCCGTAGCCCTTGAGGAATTGACTGTCGACAAAGGGTGCCAGCAGCTCCCAGATCATCGTTCGGTCGGTGAGTGACGGGTCACGCCCCGCCATCTCCAGCAGCACCGCGAAGTTGCTGTAGAGAAAAAGACAGACCAGCAGGTAGAGCAGGGTGCAACCGAGGAACATCAGCTGCGATCGGTTCATGCGCAACCGGATCAGCGTCAGGAAATAGCCGTAGCTGATGGTGCCGGCAATGATCAGCACCACCCCGGTCGCTGACTGCGCGAGCAGGATCGCGATCAGCGAGAAAAACGAGCAGAACAGCGCCCAGCGGTTGCGCTGGCGAATCATCGGCAGCAACAGCAGGATCGCGATGGCATTGATCCGTGCGCCGGCGTTCTTCTCCATGAAGATCCCTTTGAACGCGCCGTCGCGAATCCCCCCGGAAATGAACGCCGCACTGGGCATCACCAACGCCAGAATCAAGCCGATCAACGCCGCCACGCCAATGGCACAGCCGAGCATGAAGGTGATTTTTTCAAGGCTGTAGTTGTAGGCGATGAAACCGGCAAAAAACACCACGCTGATCATCGCGACAAAGCGTTTGAGGCTGAGCATCGGGTCGAACGACCAGCCGATGGAGGCGATCACACAGAGCAGGAACAGCAGCAGAAAGAAGTTGCCACGGTAGAAACTTTTACTGAGGAACACCTTGTTGCGAATGAAGAAAAACAACGGCACCAGCAACGTGATCAAGCCGCAGACCTGGTTGGTCACGTTGCCTTCGAGGTCTTTGTCGATGTCGTCGAAACTCGAAGCGCCACCCAAACCAAGGACAAACGAAATCACCTGGATGTAAAACAGCACACCGAACAATGTGAAGCCGTCACGCAGGGTGGAATAGCGGATCTCCAGTCTGTTCATGGCGAGGGGCTCCCGAGCAGGGCGGTGAGGTAGGTTTTTACCGCGCTGGCGTTCATGAACCGGGCCGCCGCATCGAGGCGGGCCTGGCGGTGTACATCGCGTGGGGTGGTGAGTTGCAGGGCAATTGCCTGCGACAGTGCAATCGGGTCGTCGACCGCCACCAGAGGGGCTACGACGCCATTGATCAGGATGTCTTGCGGGCCATGGGGGCAACGGGTCGACACTACCCGCGTGCCGGTGGAGAGCGCTTCGACCAGCGCGTTGGGGCTGCCTTCGAAACGCGACGACAACACGAAGCAATCGGCGGCGGCCACTTCCGCCAACGGGTCATGGGTGTACCCCGGCAGGTCGATCCGATCCTCCACGCCCAGTTTACGTGCCTGCGCCAGCAAACGATCGCGCAATCCGCCTTCGCCAAAAATGATCAGGCGCGCGTTGCGATTGGGCAGTGCGGCGAACGCGGTGATCAAGGTGTCGAAACCTTTTTGCGGCGCCAGGCGACCCACGGCGACAATCACCGGGCTGGACGCTTCCAGCAGCCAGCGATGGCTGGGCGGGCGTGGCGGCTTGTCGCGAAAATCGTTGTCGAGCACCGGGTTGTCGGCAATGGTCACGTCCTGGCGACGGGCAATGGTGGTGTCGATCAAATCCTGGGCGACGCCGCGTGACACGCAAATCACCGGGTTGGGAATCAGCCGATACAGCAGCGGCGCCACCCGGTAAGCGATCCGCACCATGAGGTCGGGGTTGACGTGCTTGTCGTGGGAAAACGCATTGCGCTCGCTGACGTGCAACCGGGCCAGCGTCCCCGACAGCGCGGCGGCAACGATGGCGACCACGTTGACGTGAGTCAGCGCCGCCAGTTGCGCGTCGAAACGGTTTTGCCGAAGGAAACGCGCCAGCGCCGGCACCGCCCGTGAACTGCGCGGGCTACCCAGTTCAACCTTTTTCACCCGGGGGTCGAGGTTAGCCACGTTGAGGCCGCCGCCGGTGAGCATCAGCAGGGTCACGTCATTGCCCGCGTCCACCAGCGCACCGGCCAGGCGCGTCATCATTTTTTCCGCCCCGCCTGCGCTGAGGTCGTGGAGGATAATCAGTAGCTTTTTCATTGATTCCACACCTGGTAATACGCTTGTGCGGCGTCCTGGCTGGTGTACTGGCGGATCGCGTCGCAGATCATGTCCTCGTTGATCGCCACCTGGCCCTGCAAAAACAGGCTTTGCAGCATGCCTTCGGCCAGCGCCGGCACGTCGTTGACCTTGACCAGTTGGCCGAGTCGACCGTGGTCCAGCAATTCCCGAGGCCCGGTCTCGCAGTCGCACGCCAGCACCGGCGTACCCAGCGCCAGGGCCTCGATCAGCACGGTCGGCATGCCTTCGTGCACCGAGCTGAGAATGAACAACCGCGCGTTCTTAAGCAGCGGATAGGGGTTGCTCAGGAACCCGGTGAAATGCACCCGGTGCGCGATCCCCAGGCGGTTTGCCTGAATGAGCAGGGCTTCGCGCAGTGGACCGTCACCGGCGATCACCAGATCCGGCACGGCTTCGCTATGCAGGGCCATGGCATAGGCGTCGAGCAGCAGGTTAAAGCCCTTGGGCTCGACCAACCGGCCCAGCCCCAACCAGTAATTGCGGGGGACTTCGGTGGGTAACGGGCCCTTGGCGGCGCGCAGCAGTTGTTCGGTGATAACCGCGTTCGGGCAATAGCGGATGCGCTGCTGCCCCCACGGCATCATGTCGACCAACGACTGGCGCAACACAGTGGACACCGCCACCACCTTGCCGCTGCCACACAGGTACAGCGCGTAGAGCAGGCGCAGGCTGGCGGGGCCGGTTTTCTGTTCGGTGCAATCGAGGGTGGTGTGGCGGCTATAGATGACCTTGCACGGGCTGCCGAGGGTGGCGAACCACGTACACAGGTTGGCCTGCTCCTTGGCGGAAATCAGGTGGGTGACGCCCTCGCGGCGAATCAACCGGCGCAACTGGACGATCGATTTGAGCATCCCCCACAGGCCGCTGCCACCGCCGTCATTGAGGCTCTGCACGCCTTCAGTGTCTGGCGTGTCGCCATTGATGACGAAGAAGCTCACCCGTTGGCCGTCCTTGAGAAACTGCTCGGACAAGCGCTGTTGAACGCGCTCGACGCCACCGCCCGATTTGAAATCCTTGAGGATGAACAGAATGTGCATGGTCATTCCCCGACACTGATGGTGACTTCGCGCCGAACGACCATCGCCAGCAGTTGCAGGAAATTGCTTGGGTAGTCGACGAGGTAGCGCTTGATGGTGTGCGGCTCGCGGTACATGCGATAGAACGCGCGCAGGTGCAGGCGATTGATCGCCGCCGGGTAGTACTGACGCGTGGCCATGGCCTCCTGGCGAATGAACCCGCCACAGGTAAAGGCCACGCCGCGAAACCCGGATCGCTGCGCGTCCTGCTCGAACTGTTCCTGCAATCCGGCGCCGAGACCGACGATCAGGATGTTCGCTTCGCTGCGACAGATCTCGGCCTGAATCCCTTCGGCCTGAGCCGCATCGAAGTAGCCATTGTGGTAGCCGGCGATGATCAGCTGTGGATAGCGCGCCTTGATCTTGCCGATGAACAACTCCAGTTCGTCTTGCCGGGCGCCGACGAAATACACCCGTTTGCCCTGTTGCTCGGCGCTGCCGAGCACCGGGTGAGCGATGGAAGTGAAGTCGAAGCTGACCCGGCCGACGTTGCGCCCGGTGACCCGCGACATGAACGCTGACATCAGCATGCCGTCGCAAAAGTAGGCGACGGTGCCCGGGGTGTGTTTGAAAAAACTGCTGATGGAGGCGAAGTTGATGAAGGAGTACGCCTGGTTGGCGTCGAGCAAGGTCGGTGAGTAATGCCTGACGATTTTCAGCGTGATCATGGCCCGGCCCCCTTCAAATCGCGGCATGGGTCGGCCGACCCACGGACACGTAGGTAAAGCCACGTTTGCTCAAGCGCTGTGGGTCGAACAGGTTGCGTCCGTCGAAAATCAGCGGTTGCTTGAGCCGCTGGCTGATCAGGTCGAAGTCCGGTGCGCGGAACGCTTGCCACTCGGTGACGATGATCAAGGCGTCGGCATTTTTCAGCGCCGCTTCTTTGGTGCCCGCCAAGGTCAGGTCATCCCGCGAGCCGTAAATGCGCTGGGTTTCTTCCATGGCTTTCGGGTCGTAGGCCTGGACGTTGGCACCGGCGTGCCACAGGGCTTCCATCAAGACCCGGCTCGGGGCTTCGCGCATGTCGTCGGTGTTGGGTTTGAAGCTCAAGCCCCACAAGGCGAAGGTCTTGCCCCGCAGGGCACCGTCGAAGTGATTGAAAATCTTGCTGTAGAGGGTGGTTTTCTGGTCGTTGTTGCGTGACTCCACGGCCTTGAGCACCCGCGCATCGATGTCGACGCTGGTGGCGGCGTGAATCAGCGCCTTTACGTCCTTGGGAAAACACGAGCCGCCGTAACCGAGGCCGGGGTAGATAAATTGATAACCAATGCGCGGGTCGGACCCGATGCCGTGGCGGACCATTTCGATGTCGGCGCCGAGCTTTTCGGCGATGTTGGCCATTTCGTTCATGAAGCTGATCTTGGTCGCCAGCATGCAGTTGGCCGCGTACTTGGTCAGCTCGGCGCTGCGAATGTCCATGACGATGATTTTTTCGCGGTTGCGATTGAACGGTTCGTACAGTTCGCGCATGACCTCTTCAGCGCGCGGGCTGTCGGTGCCGATGACGATCCGGTCCGGGCGCATGCAGTCTTCGACCGCGCAGCCTTCCTTGAGAAATTCCGGGTTGGAGACCACGTCGAAGGTCAGATGACCGCGATCGTTGTCCGCCAGCACCTGTTCGATGCGTGCGCGGACCAGGTCGCCCGTGCCGACGGGGACGGTGGATTTGTCGACGATGATCTGGTGGCGATCCATGTTCTGCGCGATGGTTTGCGCCACGCTCAACACGTACTGAAGGTCGGCCGAACCGTCCTCGTCGGGCGGTGTGCCGACGGCGATCAACAACACATCGCCATGCCGCACGGCGCTGGCCAGGTCGGTGCTGAACTGCAGGCGGCCGCTCTGGTAGTTGTCGCGCACCAGGGTTTTCAGGCCCGGCTCGTAGATCGGCAAGGTGCCGTCCTTGAGGGCCTCGACCTTGGCGGCGTCGACATCCACGCACATCACGTTATGGCCGACTTCTGCCAGCGCGGCGCCCTGGACCAGGCCCACATAACCAATACCGAATACGCTCACATTCATGATCAAACCTCGGGTAGTCGAAGCAGGGGGTCAGTAGATGTTTTTCGAGAACAACGTGAAGGGCGTCTTGATCAGAATCTTGATGTCCAGCCACAGCGACCATTGGTTGATGTAGTTGAGGTCTTGGGCGACGCGTAGCTGCATCTTTTCAACCGTCTCGGTTTCGCCGCGATGCCCGGTGACCTGCGCCAGCCCGGTAATGCCCGGCTTGAGGCGATGTCGGGCCATGTAGGCGCGGACTTTGCCGGTGTAGTAAATGTTGTGGGTGACGGCGTGAGGGCGGGGGCCGACCAAGGCCATTTGGCCGAACAGCACGTTGAACAGTTGCGGCAATTCGTCGATGGAACTGCGGCGCAGGAAGCGCCCGACCGGCGTGACGCGGTCGTCTTCGCGGGTGGCCTGGCGCACCTCGCGGTCGTCGTGGACGCGCATTGAGCGAAACTTCCAGACCTTGATCACTTCGCCGTTGCAGCCGTGGCGGTTTTGCTTGAACAGCACCGGGCCCGGGGAGCTCAACTTGACGGCCGCCGCGACCAACAACAGCAACGGGCTGATCACAATCAGGGCCATGGCCGCCAGGCTGCGTTCGAACAGGTCCTTGCAAAACAGGCTGGCGGGGTGCGAGCTGATCAGGCTTTCGTTGAGGTAGATCGCCGGCATCCGCTCGATTTCCGAGATCGAATGGTTGAGCAGCACCATGCTGCCGAAATCCGGGATCCAGACCACGTCGACGTTCATGTCCAGCAGGTCGATGTACAGCGCTTCGATGGTCGCGGCATGCGCCATCGTCAGGACGATGTAGACGCGCCGCACGGCCAGGCGGGTGATGATTTCGCGAATGCCGTCGACCTTGCCCAGCAGCGGCAGAATGCTCGGCGCCGGGCCGCTGTCGTCGGCGGCGGCGATGAAACCCAGGACCAGCGCGCGGTTCGGACGGGACAGCTTTTTCGCCAGTTCATGGGCGGTAGGGCAGGTGCCGATGATCACCGAACGGCGTTCCTTGCAGACCATGCGCGAGTGCAACCGGGCGAAGTAATGCAGGGGCAAAAAGCTCAACGCCTGGACCAGGAACCCCAGCACCGCCCAGACCATGATGACCTGGCGCGAGTACGTCGCACTGGTCTGGGTGATGAAGGCAATGGCCGCCAGCACGGCCAGCAGGATCAGCCAGCCGGCGAGCAATCGGCCGAGCCCGACCAACAGGCCATGACGCTTGTGGTAGACCTGCATCAGGCTGTAGATCGGCACCGAGCCGAGCACGGTCAGGATCAGCAGGATGCGGTAATCGCTGGTCAGGCTGCCGACGCGCCACCACACGAGCACCATTAACAGTGCGGTGGTCAGCGTCATCGCGCACAGCCACTGGCCCCAGAAGGTCAGGCCCCGGCGGTGGGTCAAGTGAGCGGTATAGAGCGGTGTCATGGGCTTAACCTCAAGGCAGAAGTGATGCACCAGCACAAAACGGGCGGACACGGCGTGGCTCCCGCAGGCTTTTCCGTAGCTCGGCAGAGGTGAAGCAGCTGTTTTTGTTTTGGCAGAGGTGCCGCGTCGACTGGGTCGCCCCGGTGTTACCGGGGCGCGAAGTCGTAGTTATAGAAAGTGCGGGAGTGGTTGTAGCCGTACTTGCGCGCCTTGCGCAGGTCGACCTGGTTGAGCACGGTGCCGAACACCGGCACGTGGCTTTGTTGCAGCATCGCGATGCCCCTTTGCACCTGGCTGATCGGCGTGCTGTCGGCCTTGACCACGTAGATCACGGCGTCCGAATGCTGGGCCAGCAGCAAGGCGTCGCTGATCATCTCCGCCGGCGGCGAATCGATGATGATGTGGCGGTACCGCGACTTCAGTGCTTCGAGCATCCGCGCCATGCGCGGCGAGCTGAGCAAGTCCTGCGGCGGTGGCTGGCGCGCCGGGTTGAGTGCGTCGGCGGGGGACGGCAGGCGCGGAGCGGTGAACAGGTCCACCGAGGGCTGCAACATTCTGCCGGCCGGCAGTAAATCCAGGTTGCCCACCGAGACGATGCAGTCTTCGAGCCGCGCCGTGCCCGCGATGACATTCGCCAACCCGGGAGCATCCGGCGGGAAGTCGAAGTTCAGCGAAAGGGTCGGCTGACGCATGTCGGCATCGATCAGCAGCACCCGCTCAAGTGACGTGAGCGAGCTGGCGAGGTTGTTGGCGATGGTGCTTTTGCCCTCACCGGCCACGGTCGAGGTCACCAGCACCACCTGCGACGGCATCTCGCTGCTTTGCAACATCAACCAGGTGCGCAGGTTGCGAATGGTCTCGGAAAAACGCGGGTTGTCGTTGTCCTCGAACAACCGCGCCAGTTGCCGGCGGCTTTTCTTCATCACCAACGGCACGACGCTGAGCAATGGAATATTGAGCGTGCTTTCGACCGCATCGTCGGTCTTGAAGGTGTTGCTCAGGCTGTCGAACAGCAGGGCCAGCGCAACGCCAACGAGTGCGGCCAGCAACCCGACAATGCCCACGATCAGCGTTTTGCGTGGCTTGCTGGCTTCCATCGGCACAATCGCCGGGTCGACGATGCGCACTTTGGTCGAGTCCATGTCGGCGGTGGCGGCGGTTTCCTTCAAGCGAGTGACGAAGGTTTCGTACAAGGCACGGGTGCTGTCGACCTCACGCTGGAACTCGCGCAACTGAAACTCTTTGCGCGCGATGTCCTGGATCTGCGCCTTGTTGCTGTTGAACGATTGGCGGATCGAGGCTTCGCTGGCCGAGGCGAGCTGGTATTGCCGCTCGATCCCGGCGACCACCTGTTGCACCTGCAATTGCAGGCTGGTGGTGGCGGCGCGCAATTCGGACTGCGCGGAAATCAGGCTCGGGTGTTTAGGCCCATAGCGCCCCGACAGCTCATCGACCTTGGCTTGCGCTTTGGCCCGGTCCGCCTGGAATTGCTGGACCAGCGGGTTGGCCAGCACCGCGGGAACGCTGGAGAGCCGACTCAAGTCGCCAGTGCTCAAGGCTTTGGCCTGACGGTATTCGCTCTCGGCTTCGGCACGGGTGCGGCGGGCGTCGACCATGCGGCTGCCGGTCGCCTCCAGTTCGTTGGCGCTGATGGTGGAGACACCGCCGACATCGACCAGCCCTTGCTCTTCGCGGTAACCCTGGAGTTTTTTCTCGGCCACGCGCAGGTTATTGCGCAGCTCGACCAGTCGGGTGTTCATCCACGCGGTGGTGGTCTGCGAAGACTTTTCGCTGGTGTCGATCTGGCTGTCGGTAAAGCCTTGGGCCAATGCGTTGGCCGCGGCGGCGGCGAGATCAGGGTCCGGCAGCTCGACCTCGATGTTCAGCAGTTGGCTTTTGCCGACAAACTTGACGGTGGTGTGCAGCATCAGGTTTTGCGTGACCTGATTGAACACGTCTTCCTCGGTTGGCGCGTCCTTCACCGGCAACAGCATGCCCAGTCCGGGTATCCATTGATCCAGGTTGAGGTCCGCCAGCCATTGGCGCGGGGTGAACCACGGCGCCGGTTGCTGGCGCGGGTCCGTGATCGGGTTGGTGGTAAGGCCGAGTTTTTTCACCGCTCGCTCGGCCAGGTCCCGGGATTCCAGGAGTGCCTGTTGGGTCTGCAAGTAGTCGGTGGCATTGCTGCTTGAATCCTTCACTTGCTGGAAGGACATCAGCGGCGGCGTCTTGTCGTTGAACAGCAACGTGGTACTGCCGACGTATTGCGGGGTGATCAAAGAGACCGCCGCCACCGCCAAGGCAATGCTGAGTACCACCAGCCAGCCGATTTTCCATTTCGCGCGCCAGATCACCCTCCACAGTTTGAGCAGATCAATGGTGTCCCTGTCTTCGCTGTGCTGCTGATGCAGGTGCGTTTGCAGAGGCCGTTCGACGTAGGTGCTAGGGCTGTTGTCCATGATTAGAAAAAGCCTTGTGCAATGGAAATGGTGTCGCCGGGGGCAATCGTGGTGCCGCGTGTTACTTCATCGGTGAGGGTCTGGCCGCTGTCGCCGCGCACAATCGTCACGCGTTTGATCGAGGCGCGCTCGGTCAGGCCACCGCCCAGGGCGATGGCTTTTTCAAGCGTCAGGCCGGGCACGAACGGGTAGCTGCCAGGCTTGGTGACCTCGCCGTTGATGTAGAACGAGCGGTATTCGATCTGACTCAGGCTGACTTTCGGATCGGTCAGGTAGCCCTGCTTGAGCCCATCGACGATGACCTTTTCAAGTTGGCTGGGGGTGAGACCCTTGGCGGAAATTTCACCCAGGAATGGGTAGGAAAACGTTCCCGCATCGTTGAGGCGGACCCTTTTAATGCTCAGTTCCGGCTCGCCGAACACGGTGATGCGCAAGACATCGCCCGCGGCCAGTTTGTACTGGGTGCCGGGGTCCGCTGCGTACGTAGTGGGGACAAATGCCAATACGAACAACAAGCCAAGAGTGTGTGAGTTCATGGCAAAACCCTCCTATAGGCTTACGTTGAAGCTGATCGAAACAACGTTGCGGGTGTAGCTTTCATCTTCGGCATCCGAGTTGTTATCCCGGTAGCGATAGCCGAGTTCGATATCCAGCCAGCGGCGCATGGCGTATATCAGGGCCAGGTTGTAGTCCTGAAGATCGTCCTTGCGGCTTTGGCCTTCGTAGACATATTGGCCGTAACCGGCCTGGGCCACGGTGGTGATGCGTTCGGTCCAGCCATGGCGCCAACCGACCTGGGTGAAGGTCGATTTCACCGCGTCGGCGCCATCGTCACCCTCGGCGAGGGCCTGGCGGGCGACGAAGGTAAAGGTCGAATAGGTGCGCGGCTTGTATTGCAGATCCACTTGCCAAGTGGGGTTGTCGAGGTCTTTGGATTCGCTGTTGTCGAAATTCTTTTTCTCGTAACCAATGCGTACTTTGCCCGAGGTGCGTGCGGTGAAGTCCCATGTGGCACCGCCCAGAACTGCGTCGGATTTACTGCTGCGCGGGCTGTTGGCTTGCAAATAATCGAAGTCCGTATGGTCGTACTCCAGCAAACCACGGGTATTGCTGCCAATGCGGTGATACCAAGTGGTGGTCACGCCGGTGGTATTACGTTCTTTGTCGTCGTTGACGCCATCGCCATTGGTGTAGCGAAGCTCTGCGTAGTTGGCGCCGACATCAATCTGGTTATCCGCACTTTTTGCGCCGTAGGTGTACAAGCCGCCCACGCGTTTGTTGTTGAGTTTGTCATTCTCGTCCGGGACTGCTGTCGATTCCGTGCGCTCCCATTTGCGGTATTCGGCTTCAAGTTTCAAACGGTGCCGGTCGGTGAACTCCATGATGCTGTCGGCTCGCACCCGTTGTGCCGTATACGAAGCATCCGACTCGTCGTGGTAAATGTACTGAGTGGGCTGCCAGATCAAGCGAGTGGCACTGTTACGGTCTTCCGCCTTGAGTTCGAAGGAAGGCGCCAGCCGGGTGATCATGGAAGATTGCGTATTGTTTTCCAGTTCGCGAAAGTTGTCATCGTAACTTTCTGAGAATAGGAAAGTTGGGGTGAAGTTAAAGCCGTAAACATCGATATTTTGTGGATTAATACTCCAGGCCATCCCTGGATAAAGAGAGGCTATGAGCAGTGCAACAGGGCAGCGTGACATCAAGGCCATATCATAGCTCCTGAAGAAAAGCATATAAGGCAAGCAATTAGTTATTAAGTTGTATGGGTGTGCTCTGACGTCCGAGATCACGCAGTGGGACGCAAATGGTTTGATCGCGATTAAGAAACTGCATCAGGATCATCACGCGCTCATCCCCCTGCGAGGACACGAAGATGCCTTCCAGTGTCGACAGTGGCCCTCGGATGATTTGCAAGTGTTCGCCGGGTTTCAGGTCTCGGTCGACGTGTGCCTGCGCCGATTCAAAACAGCGCGCGCGCAAATGCTCGATGACGTGCTCTGCCACCGTCGCAGGACCATGATTGAATTCGACAATACGACTGACGCCGCGGGTGGAGCGTAGGGGCGCCCAATTGTCGTTACGGCTGAGGTGGATAAACAGATACCCAGGGAAGAGCGATTCCAGCACCCTGCGCCGCTTTCCGCGTATCACGCGTTCAGTCACCAGCTGGGGGTGGAAGATCACATAGTTTTGTTGCAGCAGGTTGAGGTGGGCACGTTCATCCTGACGTGGTTTACATTGCAACAGGTACCAATTAGACCGTTCGGAGCTATGTGCTGGCATGCTGGTAAACTCTGTGAATAGAGAAGTTTAGGCAGGCAGTGGCTCTATTGAGGCCTAGGAAGTGTTAGTCGAGCAGATATGTTTTTTTATAGAGTTATGCAGTTGTGTATCAATAATGAATCACAAAACGCCTCACGAAAGGGCACAAGCCAATGACGTGACGCTATACCGTGCAGTGCATTCGGCATAAGCCTGACTTAACTTTGTCTTGGGCAAAGCTACCGCACGGTCTGCACATCGGACCCGCATAAAAAAATAGTTCGGAAGGGGGCCTGAGGAACAGTCGCTAAACAGATAGTCCGCACTCGCGTGCTGTTCCAATAGACCGGTGTATTTATCGACCACTCTAAGCGAGCTGTCAAACGTTCCTTGTCAAAAAATATGCCTTTTATCCGCTGGTCATTTTGCTACTGCACAAGCAGTTGTTTTTAAGGAAGATTTTTATTTCGTCGGGCCAATTAAACTTTTGCTGTTACTGGTAGTCATGCGATATGGATATAACCCCCCCCCCCCCAACTGTGGGGGATATTAAGTAGTTAGCGCCGAATCTGGACCCAATGCAATTGCAAAGCTATAACTATCACCTTCATGTGCAGACAGCGGAGCAAGACACTATGAGCGTTCTTGTGACTGGCGCCGCAGGGTTCATCGGGTATCACACGGTCAAACGGTTGTGCCTGCAAGGCCTCGAAGTGATAGGCATCGATAACCTCAATGACTATTACAGCGTCGAACTCAAACAGGCGCGGCTCAAACAATTGAGCGTGCTGCAAGGCTTCCGTTTTCTGAAAATGGACATTGTCGACAAGCCTGCGTTGATGGCGTTGTGCGACGAACATCAATTCACCGAAGTGGTGCACTTGGCGGCGCAAGCGGGGGTTCGTTATTCGCTGGACAACCCGGACGCCTATGCGCAATCCAACCTGGTGGGTTTCCTGAATGTGCTGGAAGCCTGTCGACACTCTCCGCCTGCGCACCTGATCTACGCATCGAGCAGTTCGGTGTACGGCGCCAACAACAAGCTGCCGTTCAGCGTCGATGATCCAGTGGACCATCCGGTTTCGCTATACGCCGCAAGCAAACGTGCCAATGAATTACTCGCCGACAGTTACTGCCATCTCTACGGCCTGAAGGCCAGCGGCTTGCGCTTCTTCACCGTGTACGGGCCTTGGGGTCGCCCGGACATGGCGCTGTTCAAGTTCACCGAAGCGATCCTCAAGGGCCAGCCGATCGAGGTGTTCAACCATGGCCAGATGGCGCGTGACTTCACCTATGTCGACGACATCGTCGAAGGCATCGCCCGCTTGCGCACAAAGCCGCCACTGGCGACCCATGAGAGCGGGGGCGTTAATCGCCTCTTCAACATCGGCCGTGGCCAACCGGTCGCGTTGCTGGATTTTATCGAGTGCCTGGAGGCGGCATTGGGGATCAAAGCGCAGCGCAACAACCTGCCGATGCAAGCGGGCGACGTGATCAAGACCTGGGCCGATGTGTCGGCGCTGGCGGACTGGGTCGACTTCCGCCCGCAAGTGGGCGTTGAAACCGGTGTGGCGCAGTTTGTCGAGTGGTACCGGGATTTCTATCAGGTGTGAAATCACTTCAACACAAAGTCCACCGGTTCCAGCGCCGGTGGAAGCTGTGTTTCCCCCATTGCGGTGAGGATTTCCCGTTCGATGGTGCGCACGATCGCGTCTAGGGGCAGATCGTTTTCGTCGCGGCCAAACGGGTCCTCCAGTTCGTCGCCAATCGCGTCCAGGCCAAAAAAGGTGTAGCTGACAATCGCCGTGAAAATCGGGGTCAGCCAGCCCAGGGGTTCGGCCATGGCGAAGGGCAGCAGGAAGCAGAACAGGTAGCTGGTGCGGTGCAGCAACAGGGTGTAGGCAAACGGCAATGGCGTGTGTTTGATCCGTTCGCAGGCGGCCTGCGCCTGGGTCAGGTGCGCCAGATGATTGGTCATGATCGTGTAGCGCCATTCGTTGATCAGCCCGGACTCGCTGAGCGCCGAACACTGCTGGCCTACCTGCAGCAAAATGCGTCCGCTGAAGTCCGGCGCGTTGTCCTTGGGGATCGGGTCGAGCCAGCGGCCACTCGCCGCCAGTTCGTTTTCCTGACGCAGTTTGGCGTTGAGCGCATGGGCGAACCCGCACAAGTGACTCAGCAGGGTGTTGCGCGTGTCGGCGTCCCTGATGATCACGGTTTCGCGAATCATCGAACGAATCGCCACGATCACATCGCCCCAGGCTTTGCGGCCTTCATACCAGCGGTCATAACAGGCGTTGTTGCGAAAACTCATGAAGATCGACAGCGACAAACCGAGCAGCGTGAACGGCGTAGCGCTGACTTTGGAAAAGTAGCTCGGGTGTAAGGTCTCGACCAGCACGATGACCGACGCCAGCAGCGTCACCATCAAACTGCGCAGGGCAATCCGTTTAGCGATGGATCCCTTGATCGCGCTGAGGATGTTGATGAAATTCGGTTTGGATCTGACGATCATGGAGTTCTGCCTTCAGGTGTTTCGCGTCGCGCGCAGGCTAAGAGCTTGCGAGCGGTGAGTCCAATCACTCTCGATGACTGCGTGATCGATGCTGTCTATGAATGCGCGCGTGCTCATAATCCGTCACGCATCAATTTGAGGTATTCGGGACTGTCGGAAATGGAGTTATGTCCGGTGTCCGGTATCACCTTCAACGTCGCTACACCGGGGGCGAAATGAGTGTAGAGCTGCTGTGTGCTGGAACGCGGGATGACCTCATCGTGGCTCGCGGCGATCAACAACGTTGGCACCGTGATGTGCGCAGCGTATCGCCAGGAGTCGAAGCGGTCCTGCAACAGCCACTTCACCGGGAACCAGCGGAACTGGCGCCGGGCGAGGCTTTCCAGGCTGTTGTAGGGCGTGATCAGGATCAGCCGCGAAGCCGGGCGCTGGCTGGCCAGGCGCACGGCGACGCCCGAGCCGAGACTGCGTCCGACCACGGCCACATTCGGATGGGTGCTGTAGACCTTGTCGAACAGGGTCAGCGCATCCCGCGCAATCGCCTCTTCGGACGGCGAGCCGCTACTGCCGCCGAACCCGCGATAGTGCATCAAGTACAGCGCATGCTCGGGGAACGCCTGGGAAAACCCGGACAGGCTGCGAGACACATCCTCGGCATTGCCACCGAAATAGATCAAGGCGTTCGGGCCGTCATGAGGCCTGACCGACACTTGCACCTGCGCGTCCTCGACGGTCAACGTCAGCAGCGACGCGGGTGTGGTGACCGCGACGGGTTGCGGGTAGAAGATCAGCGCGCGCTGAAACACGAACAACGCCGCACACAGCGCCAGGTACAACGCAGCGATGATGACAACGAGAAGCGTCAGGGTTCTGAACATTCGACTAACTTTAGGGGGCGACATTGACGGCTCTGGGGTCGAGGTCCGGTAACACAGGATCGGTGCCAGAGTTTAGTTCAACGGTAGCGGGGCACGCCGGGTTGGGCCACACGGGCAATACGATGAGCCACACTGACGAATACACGCGTCGACGATTTCTCACGCTGGCCGCCGGTGTTTCGGCGGTTTTCACCTTCGATCGGGCTTTTGCAACCTCGGCGCCGTCGACGGAAACAGGAGGCAAGACCATGCTGACCCGCGCCATTCCCTCCAGCAACGAGCCATTACCCATCGTCGGGTTGGGCACGTATCGCGGTTTTGATGTCGAGCCTTCCAGCCCCGCGTACAAACAATTGCCGGAGGTGCTCAGCGCTTTGTTCAAGAAGGGCGGGACGGTCATCGACAGCTCGCCGATGTATGGCCGCGCGGAACAGACCACCGGTGAATTGCTGTCGATCCATGAACCGCGCTCGCCGGCCTTTCTCGCCACCAAGGTGTGGACCCGTGGCCGCGAGGAAGGTATCGCACAGATGGAGCAGTCCTTCAGCCTGCTGCAAACCGACCGCATCGACCTGATGCAGATCCACAACTTGCTTGACTGGCAAACCCATTTGCCGACCTTGCGCGAATGGAAGGAGCAGGGGCGGATTCGCTACATTGGCATCACCCATTACACGCCGACGGCCTATGAAGAAGTGGAGGCGGTGCTCAAGGCCGAGGCCGTGGATTTCTTGCAGATCAACTATGCGCTGGATGATCGTGGTGTCGAGCAACGCATCTTGCCGCTGTGTCGCGAACGCGGGGTGGCGGTGATCTGCAATCGGCCCTTCGGCGGCGGCGGTCTGCTCGAACGCTTGAAAGGCAAGCCACTGCCCGGGTGGGCTGCGCAAGTGGGCGTCACCAGTTGGGCGCAACTGGCGTTGAAATTCCTGTTGTCCCATTCGGCGGTGACTTGCGTGATCCCCGGCACCGGTAATCCGCGTTACATGGCGGACAATGCCGGCGCCGGTTTCGGGCCGATGCTCACGAATGCGCAGCGCGAGCAATTGATCGACATCGTGGGTTAGGGACGCGGGTAAAACCGTTGCGGGATGTCTTGTTCAAACGGGTAGAACGAGAAGTAAGGCCTCGCTTCTTCAATCACCCGCTGAACGGACGGCCGGTTCGTCAGCCGCTCGAAATAGGCGTTTAAGTGGCCGAGTTCATCAGGTATCCGCTCAAGCGTACTGGCATAGAAAAGCGCCGGCGCCGCTGAACAATCGGCCAGGCTGAACTCCGCGCTGGCCAGCCAGGAATTGCTCGCCAACTGGCGGTCGAACATGCTGTAGACGGTCTGTAGCGTGGCGCGCTGTTGGGTCAGATTGCCATTCGCGCCGAGGATGCGATCCAGGACAATCTGTTGCAGTGGCGTCTGAAGGTAGTTGTCGCAGACCCGGTCCCACAGACGAACCTCCAGCGCGGTGTCCCAATTGCCCGGAATCAGTCGGTTTTGCCCGGCAAAATAGTGATCCAGGTATTCAATGATGATCGTCGACTCCGCCACGTCGCACTGGCCGGTGTGATCATGAATGACCGGGAATTTGCCGATCGGCCAGAGCGCCTGCAACTCTGCTTTCTCAGCGGCGTTACCCAGATCAATGATCCGCTTGTCGAAGTCGACCGCGTGCTCATAGAGCGCGATCAGCACTTTGTGGCAGTACGACGACAGCGGATGGTAATAAAGCGTCAGGGACATCTTCAGCGCCTCCCGGGAAGTGACCAACAACAGCATAGTCGCCGCCCGCGAGTAAAACCGCAGCCTGGGTGCCATCGACGCCCTGGCTGCGTTTTTCGCTTAGCGGCGGTCCAGCCACACGGTCTGGGCGTTGCAGAACTCGCGCACACCGAAGTGCGACAGTTCGCGGCCAAACCCGCTTTTCTTCACGCCGCCAAAGGTTACGCGGGGGTCGGAAGCGCTGTAGCCGTTGATGAACACGCCACCGGTTTCCAGTTCGTCGGCCATCTGATGGGCGAGCGCGACGTTGGCCGTGAAGACCGTGGCAGCCAGGCCGAACTCGCTGTCATTCGCCAGTTCCAGCGCATGCGCGGCGTCGCGTGCGGTGATGATCGAGGCTACCGGGCCAAACAGTTCCTGCTTGAACGAGGTCATCTGGTCGGTGACATTGGCGAACACGGTCGGCTCGTAGAAGTTACCCGGGCCTTGCGCCTTTTTGCCGCCCATCAACAAGGTCGCGCCTTCTTCCAGGGTGGCACGCACTTGTTGATCCAGTTCATCACGCAAATCAAACCGCGCCATCGGGCCGAGGTAGGTGTCGGTGGCCAGTGGATCGCCGACCACCAATTTGCCCGTGGCCTCGACGAATTTACGCGTGAATTCCTCGACGATGCCTTGTTCGACGATCAAGCGCTTGGCCGCCGCGCAGACTTGCCCGGTGTTCTGATAACGACCGATGACGGCTGCTTTGACCGCTTCGTCGAGGTCGGCATCATTGAGCACGATAAACGGATCGGAACCGCCCAGTTCCAGCACGCATTTCTTCAACGCCGCACCGGCCTGAGCGCCGATGGCCATGCCGGCGCGCACGCTGCCAGTGAGGGTCACTGCGGCGATGCGCGGGTCGGCAATGGCAGTGGAAACGCCATCCGGCGTGACGTTCAGCACTTCGAAAACCCCTTCAGGGAAATCGGCGTTCTTGAAGGCTTCCAGCAGCAGGTAAGCGCTGCCCATGACGTTGGGGGCATGTTTGAGCACGTAGGTGTTGCCGGCGATCAACGCAGGAACGGCGCCGCGCAGCACTTGCCAGATCGGGAAGTTCCACGGCATCACCGCCAGAATTGGCCCGAGCGGGCGGTATTCGATGCGCGCCTTGCCGCCTTCAACCAGCGTTGATTCGGCGTTGAGCATGGCCGGACCGTGTTCGGCGTACCACTCGCAGAGTTGTGCGCACTTTTCGATTTCGCCACGCGCCTGGGAGATTGGCTTACCCATCTCCAGGGTGATCATGGTGGTCATTTTGTCGGCGCTGTTGCGCAGTGCCTGGGCGAGGGCGATCAGCAATTGCGAGCGTTGTTCGACAGCGGTTTTGCGCCAGACGCGGAAACCAGTAGCGGCGCGCGACAACGCGGCTTGCAGTGCTACTTCGGACTCGAAAGGGTAGTGGCCGATTTGCTCGCCGGTGGTCGGGTTGATCGAAATGGCGTGGGTAAGGCTGGAAACGCTGGTCATGGCACCGTCCTGCTAGGTGGGAATGCGCTCAGGTTACGGTGGCGTTTGTTTTTCGGAAACTGAATAATACTGAGCGTATCGTTCACGTTTGGAGAATGACTTGGATCTGGTTCAGCTGGAAATCTTCAAGGCCGTTGCCGAGCACGGCAGCATCAGCGTCGCCGCGCAGCACATCCATCGGGTGCCCTCCAACCTGACCACGCGGATCAAGCAGCTGGAACTGGACCTGGGCGTGGACCTGTTTATCCGCGAGAAAAGCCGCCTGCGCCTGTCGCCGGCAGGGTGGAGTTTTCTCGACTATGCCCGGCGTATCCTCGACCTGGTGCAGGAAGCCCGCGCCACCGTGGCCGGGGAAGAACCGCAAGGCTCGTTTCCCCTAGGGTCGCTGGAGAGCACGGCGGCGGTGCGTATTCCCGAGTTGCTGGCGGCCTACAACCAGAAACACGCCAAGGTTGAGCTTGACCTGTCGACCGGTCCTTCGGGGACGATGATCGATGGCGTGTTGTCGGGCCGGTTGGCCGCCGCGTTTGTCGACGGGCCGGTGCTGCACCCGGCACTGGAAGGCGTGCCGGCGTTCGAGGAAGAGATGGTGCTGATCGCGCCGCTCAACCATTCGCCGATCCACCGCGCGCAGGATGTGAACGGCGAAAACATCTACGCCTTCCGCTCCAATTGCTCGTACCGGCACCACTTCGAGAGCTGGTTCAGCAAGGACGCGGCGGTGCCCGGCAAGATTTTCGAAATGGAGTCCTATCACGGCATGCTCGCCTGCGTCAGCGCCGGTGCCGGCTTGGCGCTGATGCCGCGCAGCATGCTGGAAAGCATGCCGGGGTGCACCACGGTGAGTATCTGGCCGCTGTCGGAATCGTTCCGCTATTTGCGCACGTGGCTGGTGTGGCGGCGGGGGACGGTGTCCCAGAGCTTGACCATGTTTGTGCGGTTGCTGGAGGAGCGTGGGGTGGTGCAGCAGCAGGTCTGAGCCCATCCCGCTCCCACAATTGATCTCCACTGATCACAAATTGTTTAACTGACAAAACTCCCCTGTGGGAGCGAGCCTGCTCGCGAAAGCGGTGGGTCAGGCAACATCGTTGTAGCAGGTCAGTCCGCCTTCGCGAGCAGGCTCGCTCCCACGGGGGGACGGGGTGGTCAGGGGGATTTGCTGGGGCTTGCAATTCCCTCAGCCTGGCCGGCAAACCACTGCAGGATCAGCGCGCACGCCGGATGCGAGGCGGCCGAGGGTTGCAGGCACAGTGAATAACATCCGCGGGTCTTCAACGGATGGCCGAACGGGACGACGAGCACCCCTCGCTCGATCGATTCCTCGGCCAGGGTCAGGTCCGTCATCGCCACCCCAAGTCCGCGTGCGGCGGCGTCCAGCGCCAACTCGTCGAGGTTGAAGGGGATGTGCCGGTAGTGCTCCAGCGACTGGCCGCCATTGGCCGCCAGCCAGTCGATCCACGCTTGTTTGTCCGCCGAACGATGCAGCAACGCAAACCCGCTCAGGTCCTCCACCGAGTTCAGTGGCCGGCTCGGATTGCCGAGACCGGGAGCGCACACCGGGATCAGTGATTCCTCGAACAAGGTCAGGCACGTCGGATCGCTGGACGGCTCGGGCAGATAGAGGATGTACGCGTCACTGTCGCTGGCCGGCTCGACGATCTCGGTGGCCACCGTTTCGATCGACAGGGAAACATCCGGGTGATGGCGATAGAAATCGCTGAGTTTCGGCAGCAACCAACGCACCGCCAGCGACACATGCATGCGAATGCGGAACGTGCGTTTTTGCGGGGACAGCCGATCTTCAAGGGTCTTCAGTTGCTCGAGAATAGTGCGCGCACTGGCCAGCACCCACTCACCCTCCGGCGTCAGTTGCAGGTGGCGACTGCTGCGCACAAACAGCGCCACACCAAAGTGACTTTCCAATTGCTGGATCTGCCGGCTGACGGCGCTTTGTGTGAGGCACAGCGTGTGTGCCGCTTGCGTGAAGCTGCCGGCTTCGGCGACTTCCACCAGCGCCTGCATGGCCTGGAGATTGGGAACGTGGCGGATTTTATCCATGCGTTTTCAGAATGGCTCAATGATTTTATAACGTTGGTTGTATCACCGAAGACCTAATAGATTCTAGCCCTGACGGCCGCCATCAGACATCGCCTATGCGATTACTGCATGCGCAGGCCGGGGAACGATACTCCAGGCAGGTGATGCATGAAAAATGAATGTGGCTGGATCGCCCAGGTTCAAAGCGCCCCGGCGCGTGATCGTCTGAGCGGTGCGCAAAAAGCTGACTGGCTGATAATCGGCGCCGGCATTACGGGCTTGAGCGCCGCCCATGCCCTCGCACAATTGCACCCGCAGGCGCGCATCGTGGTGGTCGACCGCCAGCGCGCCGCGCAAGGCGCTTCGGCACGCAATTCCGGCTTTGTAGTGGCTCATGAACATCCGGGCAACGAAGAGTTGCTTGGCAGCGCCGGGTTCACCGAATTTGAAGTGGACACGACGATTTCACGCGCCGCCAGCGCTGAAGTGCGCGAGATGATTGCCCGTCATGGCATTGAGTGCGACTTCAAGGACTCCGGCTATTTCTTTGCTGTCAGTGATCCGCGCAAATTGACCCACGTCGAGGAAAAGCTGAAAACACTGCGGGTTCTGGGTGCTGCTGCGCAGTTTCTGGAAGGTGAGCAGCTGGTGCAGAAACTCGGCACCCGGCATTACCGCGCGGCGATCTGGTGTGGCAAAGGCAACGCGCTGCTGCAACCGGCGAAGTACGTGAAGGGCTTGCTCGATGCGCTGCCCCAGTCGGTCACTGTTTACGAAAACACCGACATCACCAGCCTTGAGCGTCTGGGCACAGGACGGCTGCGGGCCAACGGCGTCGATGGCAGCATCGAGGCGAAACAGGTGCTGGTCTGCCTCAACGCCTTTGTGCCGCGCGCGGGCATTCAGGACAGCGGCACGTTTGCCATGGAACTCAGCGCCAGCCTCACGCGGCCGCTGACTGACGCCGAGTTTCGCGACATGGGCAACGTCGAACCGTGGGGTGTTTTATCCACCCGACCGCTAGGCGCCACGGTGCGGCTGACCCCGGACCGTCGCGTGATGATCCGCAACACCGCGGAATACCGCTCCCGGGATTTATCCACCAGCGAGCTGTCGATCCGCCGCCAACACCATGTGCTCGGCCTGCAACGGCGCTTCCCCTGGCTGGGCGAGCAAGACATCCACTACACCTGGACCGGTCACCTGAGCGCCTCGCGCTCCGGGCAGCCGTTTTTTTCGCAGGTGGAAGAGGGCGTGTTTGCCGTGGCCGGCTGCAACGGTTCCGGCGTGGCGCGCGGCACGTTGTGGGGGCGGCTGCTAGCCGAACTGGCGTCGGGTGTTGACTCACCGATGCTCGATTCAGTGATGCGCAGGGCACAGCCCGGCTGGCTGCCGCCCAAACCCTTGCTCGACATCGGTGCCATGCTTCGGATGCGCGTTGAGGCCATCCGGGCAAAGACAGAAATCTAGACATCTGCTTATCACAAAAGAACAAAAAGGTGATTGAACATGCGCGTTAAAACGATCTCCCTGATGGCCTTGCTCACGACGTTTTCGGGCGCCACGTTTGCCGACGAACAGGTCAATATTTCCAACTGGAACGGCTACATCGCCGACGACACCCTGGTCAACTTCACCAAGGCAACCGGGATCAAGGCCACTTACGATATTCACGACAGTAACGAAGTGCTGGAATCCAAGTTAATGACCGGCAACACCGGTTATGACGTGGTCAGCCCGTCGAACCATTTCCTGTCCCTACTGATCAAGGCCGGGGCAATCCAGAAACTCGACAAGAGCCAACTGCCGAACTGGAAAAACCTTGACCCGGCATTGATGAAAAAGCTCGAAGTCAACGACCCCGGCAACCAGTATGGCTATCCGTACATGTGGGGCACGGCGGGCATTGGCTACAACGTCGAGAAGATCAAAGCGATCTTCGGCAACACCGACATCACCCATTCCTGGAAAATGTTTTTTGATGAAGACAACATCAAAAAGTTGAGTGCGTGCGGGGTGGCGATTATCGATAACCCGACGCAGGTGCTGCCGATCACCCTTAATTACCTGGGCCTGCCACCGCACAGTCACGAACCGGCGGACTACAAAAAAGCCGAACAGGCATTATTCAAAATCAGGCCCTACGTGCAGTACTTCCATGCCTCCAAGTACATCAGCGACCTGGCTAACGGCAATGTCTGCGCGGTGATCGGGTTCAACGGCGACATTGTGCAAGCCGCCGCCAGTGCCAAGGAAGCCAATAACGGCATCGACATCGCGTATTCGATTCCGGACGAAGGTTCGACGCTGTGGTTCGACATGGTGGTCATGCCCAAGAGCGCGCCCCACGAGAAGAACGGCTACGCCTACATGAACTACCTGCTGACGCCGCAAGTGATTGCCAACATCAGCAATAGCATCCATTACGCCAACCCTAACAGTGCTGCCGATGCCTACGTCGTACCGGCGGTGAAAGAAGATGCCGCGATTTACCCGCCGAAAAGTGTGCTGGATAAACTGTTCACCGTAGAGGAACTGCCAGCGGCTATCGCACGGCTGAGTACTCGGTTGTGGACCAAGTTGAAGACCAATACCTGATGAACGTTGGGTCCCGTTATCGGGACCCAAGTCACCGCTTCAGAGTGCGCGTTTCGGCAGTCTCCAGTTCGGCCGAATGAAATGGCAGGTGTAGCCATTGGGCACTTTTTCGAGGTAATCCTGATGCTCCGGCTCGGCCTGCCAGAACGGGCCGGCGGGGGCGATTTCGGTCACTGCCTTGCCAGGCCACAGGCCGGAGGCATCGACATCGGCCACGGTGTCCTCGGCGATATCGCGTTGATCTTCGTTGCGATAGAAGATCGCCGAACGGTAGCTGAGGCCGATGTCGTTACCCTGACGATTGGCCGTGGAAGGGTCATGAATCTGGAAGAAAAACTCGAGGATCTGGCGATAGCTGATCACCGTCGGATTGAACTCGATCTCGATGGCTTCCGCATGGGTGCCATGATTGCGGTAAGTGGCGTTGGGCACATCGCCGCCCGAGTAACCGACCCGGGTAGACAGCACGCCGGGCATTCGCCTGATCAAATCCTGCATGCCCCAGAAGCAGCCGCCGGCCAGAATGGCGGTTTCGGATTGCGTGGTCATAAAACTCACTCCTCAGTGTTGATCGATTTGACCCGATTATTGCGCAGCCTCGCGACTACTTTCTGCTTCTTTGTGAATTCATCCGGGAGGCACGTGGAGGAGGGCAATGGCCTGGGCTGCGGAACGAACAACGAAAAAGCCCGCACAAGGCGGGCTTCGGATTTCGAGTAGGTGGCCAGTGCTGGTTTCTGGCTTACAAGGTTTATCAGGACTCTGACAGAACAGTGTTATGTACTTCTGCTTCACACGGCGTAAGGGCTGGGTCTCAGCGCGGAGACCTTTCTAACCGTGTACCCTTCGGGACGTGCCCCACGTCTCCTTGCTATCCGCTTGCGCATCAGTCTGCGTCTTCACCTACACCTTGAGAATAGCAAAGCATGCGCTGTGTACAGCGCCGTTTTTAGACCGATTTCGTCCTGTGAAAAACACCGCAGGACGGAAAACTGCTATCGGCACAGCCCACCCCGCAAGGCAGGCTGATCCAGCGGGCCGGATCAAGCCAGATTGATCTCGACATCGATGTTGCCACGGGTCGCTTTGGAGTACGGGCAGGTTTGATGAGCGGCGTCCACGACGGCCCGAGCAACGGCTGGATCCAGGCCCGGCAGGCTGACATTCAGGCGTGCTTGAAGGAAAAACGCATTCTCGGTTTTGCCCAGGTCGATTTCGGTATCCACCGCGACATCGCTCGGCAGGGTCACTTTCAATGCCACCGCCGCCTTACCCATGGCGCCGATGAAACACGCCGACCAACCCGCCGCCAGCAACTGTTCCGGATTGGTGCCGCTGCCCGAAGAACCGGGCGGGGACAGCTTGATGTCCAGGCGTGCATCCGAACTTTTGGACTGACCATCACGGCCGCCGGTGGTGTGGGTTTTGCCGGTGTACAGCACGGTGTCGATTTGATTGATCATGGCAAGTTCCTGCTGAGGGTTGAGGGCTTGTGAGTTCAGGTCGCGGGTTCAGGGAAGTCCTTGCGACGTGGCGCACTTTTGCACCCTCATGTCGTGCGTATGTGTCTGGAACCGGTCGTTGTGTATCGCTGTGTAAGATCACCGGTGAACATACAGATCGATACAATTCTGCCCGCCGGAATCGCATCTGGTAGGCTTCTGCGCCAGATAACTCCCACCTTCAGGCGCCCTCAATGTTCAACATTCGTGTCATGACCCTGGACGATTACGAGACGGTTATCGAACTGATGCGGCGCACGCCAGGCGTCTCGTTGCGTGACGCAGACTCGCGTGAATCCACCGCCCGTTATCTGCAACGAAACCCCGGGTTGAGCTTCGTGGCTGAAGTCGGCGGGGCGGTGTGCGCTTGCATCATGTCTGGCCACGACGGGCGTCGAGGTTATTTGCAGCACCTGATCGTTGAACCGGTGTTTCGGCGTCAGGGCATCGCGAGTGGGTTGGTGGAGCGTTGCCTGTCGAGTCTGGAGTCACTTGGCATCCTTAAATGCCATCTCGATGTGTTCAAGACCAATGAGGCGGCGGCCCGCTATTGGCAGCGTCAGGGCTGGACGCTCAGGACCGATATCGATCGGTACTCGTTCACCCGGTCGGGCAATGCAAACGCCTGACCAAGCAAGAACAACACGGTCCTGTAGCAGCTGGCGCAGCCTGCGTCCGGCTGCGCAGCAGTCGTAAAACCTGAGTTTGCGGTCTCTCTGAAACACCGCGTGGTCTGATTTCACGACTGCTGCGCAGCCGGACGCAGGCTTCGCCAGCTGCTACAAAACCTGCATTACTCAACTGGCATGCCCAAAACCACCAGACAAAAAAAAGCCGCCCAAAAAGGCAGCCCAAAAAAAGCACGCGGTGTATGGCGTCAGTATTGTTGTCGCAAGGTTACAGAATGATGACGGTTGGGGGCGTTTGCGCCCCCGTCGGCCTCAATACACCTGCGGCACGATCAGTTCCGGTGGCGTCGGGCTGCGCGTGTAATGTTCCTGGCGCACGCGTTCCGGGAGCTCGATTACCGGGGCTTGCACTTCTTCATACGGCATCTGCCCCAACAGGTGGTGGATGCAGTTGAGTCGGGCCTGTTTCTTGTCGTTGGCCTGCACCACCCACCATGGCGCTTCGGCGATGTGGGTGCGATCCAGCATGATTTCCTTGGCCTTGGTGTAGGCCTCCCAGCGCCGGCGGGACTCCAGGTCCATCGGGCTGAGTTTCCACTGCTTGAGCGGGTCATGAATGCGACTGAGGAAGCGCAGGTGCTGTTCCTGGTCGGAGATCGAGAACCAGTATTTGATCAGCTGGATGCCGGAGCGGGCGAGCATCCGTTCGAACTCCGGCACGGTGCGGAAGAATTCTTCGTATTGGTCGTCGTTGCAGAATCCCATGACCTTCTCGACGCCCGCACGGTTGTACCAGCTGCGGTCAAACAGCACGATTTCGCCAGCGGCCGGCAGGTGCGAGACGTAACGCTGGAAATACCACTGGGTGCGTTCGCGGTCGTTGGGTGCGGGCAGGGCGGCGACCCGGCAGACCCGTGGATTGAGCCGCTGGGTGATGCGCTTGATTACGCCGCCTTTACCCGCCGCGTCGCGTCCTTCAAACAGGATCACCACTTTATGCCCGGTTTTCACCACCCAGCTTTGCAGCTTGACCAGTTCGCCCTGCAGGCGGAACAGCTCGCTGAAATAGCGGCGACGTTGTTCTTTCTCGCTGCTGTCACCTACGTGCTCATCGAACAGCGCGCTCAGATCGTGTCCGTCCTCCATCAACTCCAGTTCCAGCTCTTCGTCGCTGTGGTCGAGCAGCTCACGATGGATACGTTGAATCAGGGTGTCGTTGTCTAAAAGCATGGTCCGAGTCCCGACAGAGGTGGAAGTGGCCATGCTAGGCCTGGGGATGTGACGGACAAATGACGATGAGGCCATGGCGAAAAAAACCGTGGTGTCATCTTGGTGTCACCTAACCCATGGCAGGATCCTCGCAAACTGTCTTGAACGCTCAGCGGAACTCCGTCCGCGGGCTGATGAAATTGCCAGGAATCCGCCCCATGAAAGGAGACGCTTCCCTGTTTGCAGCCATTGACCTGGGCTCCAATGCGTTTCGCATGATGATTGGCCAGCCGGTCAAACGGAACCAGAAGTGGATGATCCACGAGGTGAAAACCCTGCGTGAACCGGTCCGTTTGTCGGAGGGTTTCCAGGGCGGTGCGCTGGATGAAATGGCACTGGACCGTGGCTGGCAGGCGCTTTCGCGATTCGGCAAAAAATTACGTGGCTTTGAACCCGGCCGGGTGCGGGCGGTGGCGACCAGCGCGGTGCGCGAGGCTGACAACGCACAACTGTTTTTGGCCAGTGCCGAACGTCATCTCGGGTTTCGGATTGATGTGATTTCCGGGCACGAAGAGGCGCATCTGGTGTACGCCGGTGTGGCCCATTCGATTCCCAGTCCGTTAAGCATGCGATTGGTGGTGGACATCGGCGGCGGCTCCACCGAGCTGATTCTGGGCCAGGGCACTCAACCGCTGTTGACCGAAAGCATTGCGATTGGCAGCGGCACCTTTGGCGCGCGTTATTTTTCCGGTGGTTGCATCACTGCCCCGGCGCTGCTGGAGGCGGAGCGGGTGGCCACGCTGCAGTTTGAAAAAGTCGCGCGACGTTACCGTGCCCTGGGTTGGCAGCAGGCCATCGGCTCATCGGGGACGGCACGCATGCTCGCCAAAGTGCTGAAGGCCAACGGCATGAACGACGACGGCGAGAGCGGCATCACTTACAGCGGTCTTCTGCGCCTGTCGTTGCGCCTGCTGGAAGTGGGCCATGTGAAACAGCTAAAACTGGCCGGCCTGCAAAACCATCGCTTGAGCACCTTGCCGGGTGGACTGGTGGTGATGCTGGCGGCATTCAAGGTCTTTGGTATCTCGCAGATGACGCCTTCAGAGGGCGGGTTGAGGTTTGGGGTCCTGCATGGCCTGATGGCCAGGCATTAAACCCCGAACCCCCGTTCTAGACACCGTCAATCAGGCGAGGCAACGCCAACGGGTTTGCGTCTCGCAGCACCTCAGGCAGTAGCGCTTGCGGAAAGCCCTGGTAAGCCACCGGGCGCAGGAAACGTTCAATCGAGGTCATGCCAACCGAGGTAAAGCGGCTGTCCGACGTGGCTGGAAACGGGCCGCCGTGAACGGTGGCAAACGTCACTTCCTGCGGATGCGCGAAGGCATTGACGACGATGCGCCCGGTGCGGCGTTCCAGTACGGGCAACAAGCGCTGTGCCAAGGGCAAATCCTCGACCTCAAGGTGCATGGCCGCCGACAACTGGCCGCGCAACGAACGCGCAACGGCGAGCATTTCTGCCTCATTCCTGACTTTCACCAACAGCGCTGCCGGGCCGAATACTTCTTCGGCCAGCAGCGTTTCGCTCAGGAACTGCGCGCCGTCGACTTCCAGCAACGCAGAGGCGCCATCCAGCGCCGCACTGGCCGGTGAACCCTCGGCAATACGCCGTGCCCCTGCGTCCTCTATCTGGCCAAGACCGTTGAGATAGGCTGCGTGAATGCCGGGTGTCAGCATTGGTCGCGCCAATGTCTCGTTGACGCGTTTGATCATCGCGGCGCGCATCGCCTCAAAACCAGGCCCGTCGATGGCAATCAGCAGTGCAGGTTTCAGGCAGGCTTGCCCGACGTTGACCAGCATGCGCTCGACAAAGCCGTCGCCGATCAACGCACCTTTTTCAGCCTGAGCATGAGGCAGGATGAACGTCGGGTTGATGCTGGTCATCTCGGTGAACACTGGAATCGGATCCGGACGCAATTGCGCACGGCGATACAGCGCCATGCCGCCACGTTCCGAGCCGGTGAATGTCACCGCTTTAATCAGCGGGTGATCGACCAGCGCTTCACCGATGGCGTTTCCGCCACCGCGCACCATCGAGAACACACCTTCAGGCAGATCGTGCGCTTGCACGGCGTCGCGGATGGCCCGCGCCTGAATTTCCGAAGCCCCGGGATGCGCGTTATGCGCCTTGAGGATCACGGTCGCGCCGGCGGCCAGTGCCGAAGCGGTGTCGCCGCCGGCGACCGAATAGGCGATGGGAAAGTTGCTCGCGCCGAAAATCGCCACCGGGCCGAGGGCGATCTTCTGCAAGCGATGGTCCATGCGCGGACGCGGCTGACGATCAGGTTGTGCCGGATCGATGGCCAGTTGCAGGAAGCGTCCTCTGCGCACGACATCGGCGAACTGGCGGAACTGGGTGGCGGCTTTTATCGCTTCGCCCTCCAGTTGTGCCTCTGGGATGCCGGTTTCGAGTGCGGCTCGGGCCGCCAGCGCCCGGCGGACTGCATCGAGATTGTCGGCAATGCTCTCGAGGAACGCGGCGCGGCGCTTGAGCGAGGTGTGGCTGTAGACATCGAACGCCTCATCGGCGAGGGTCGCGGCCCGGTCGACGTCGGCCACGCCACCCAAGGCGAAATCCGGTCCGATCAACTGGTTCGTGGCAGGGTTGAGCGCCTTCATCGTTCCTTCAGAACCGGGAACATCACGGGCGCCGATCAGGAGTTTGCCTGTCAAAGTCATGGGCGGTCACCTTGGGTCAGGGTGGCGATGAGCTCTGGCGTGGTCACAATGGCATGGGCGAACGTCGGACCGTTCAGTTCATGGGCCGCGTGCATCATTTCTGGCTTGAAGGCGGCCGTGGCGTCGCGCACCAGGGTGACGTGATAGCCAAGTTCCTGGGCGTAACGGGCGGTGGCCTCGATGCAGGTATTGGCCAGCAAGCCGACGATGATCACGTGGGTGATGCCGTTCTGCTTAAGGCGGAAATCCAGGTCGGTGTTGGCAAAACCGCTCGAGCCCCAGTGCTCCTGAACGACGATATCGCCTTCTTTGGGCGCGAAATCCGGGTGCCATTCGCCGCCCCATTCGCCGCGAGCGAAGTGATGCATGTGCATGATCTTGCACTGGCTGGGGCTTGGGTGATCCCAGTTTTCGTAGTCGCCTTTTTCCCAGCGGTGGTGCGGTACGATGACCACCGGAATGTCGAGGGCGCGGACGGTGCGATCGAGTGCGCGCAAGTTGTCGAGCAGGCCGACTTGCGCGGCGATCGGTTCGATCAGCGGATAGACTTTGCCGCCTTCGGAGAGGAAGTCGTTATAGGGATCGACCAACAGATAAGCGGTTCTGTCGAGGGGATAGAGGGCTTTTGACATGGCGATGTTCTCCAGGAAAGTTGAGTGACCGATGCCCGGCGCTTGCCCGGACATCATGTTGATATGATAATCATAGTAACTGCAAAAGAGGCAAGACCGCATGTCGGTAAATACACCTGTTCCTGAAACCCTGTGCCCGATTTCACGGGCCGAAGCCGTCGTCGGCGACCGCTGGACGGTTCTGGTGCTGCGCGAGTTGTTCATGGGCAGTCATCGATTCGACGAGATCCAGGCGCAAACCGCCGGGACCCCGCAAATGATCGCCACCCGTCTCAAGCGTCTGGAGGCTGACGGGCTGGTCGCGCGCCGCGCCTACAGCGAGCGGCCCCCGCGCTACGAGTACCACCTGACACCCAAAGGCGATGCGTTCTATTCGGTGGTGCTGGCACTGCGCGCCTGGGGGGAAACCTGGTGCAAGTCAGAGGAGGAGGGGCTGGCGGTCGTTTACACCCACGCCACCTGTCGCCATCCCGCCGGGCTGGGTCCGGTGTGCGCACATTGCGGCGAACCGTTGCGCCGTGGCGAACTGATCAGCACGCCCAGCGAAGCCTACGCAGCCGAACGCAAAGCTCGACGTGACGCCTTCAAGGGTGGGCGCGGGGCGGATCCGGTCACAGTGGTTCAGGATCAATGAGCGCATTGAAGTGAGATCCCCGGTGAATGTTAGCTGTCTGGTGACGGTGGGCATTTCTTCAGATAGTCGGTCTTCACGGACGCCTGTTTGTATCGCTACGTATCCCCGGTGCCGGCAGCCAACTTCGCATACAAAACCATGGCCTGCGTGACACGAGCGGGATACACCGCACCCTCTAAATGGGCTCAACCGCATTGGCGGCAATCATTGGAGAATCGCGATGTCCCGTATCACTTCCCGCAACACTGTTGGCCGGTCAGGCATCGCCCTTGCCGTACTTTCATTGGCAGCCTTCGCGAGCTTTTCGCAGGCTGGCGATGCAAACCACGAAACACAGCCTGCGAAAAACTGGCAGGCCGGCATCCACCGTACCGATCTGGTGCGCAAGGACCTGGGTGCCGCCGAGCGTGAAGTGATTCAGGTGCGTGTCGATTTCGACGCTGGCGTGGCCTCGCCTAAACACTCGCATCCGGGCGTGGAAGTGGCTTATGTCATCGAAGGTTCGTTTGAGTATCAACTGGAGGGCCAGCCACCGGTCACGCTCAAGACGGGCGATTCGCTGTACATCCCGGAAGGCACGGCGCATGTCGCGAAGAACGTGGGTGGCGGCAAAGCGTCGGAGCTGGCGACGTACATCGTGAAGAAAGGCACGCCGCTGCTGGTGCTGGAAGAGTAAGCCGTGTTTGCCCGATGCGTTGCATCGGGCGATTCCGTCAGCGCTGCCCCGGCCAACCCGCCTGGCGCAATGCCTTGAGCAGCGTATCCGCATCCAGTCCCTTCACCGTATGGCCGTTGCCTTCCACCGTGTCAGACGCCAGCAGCGCATTGATGATGGCTTCTTCCACGGCCTCGGTGGTGGCCAGAAACAACTCGCTGATGTGATCGTTGTTGACCATGCGCAGGTTGTCGCAGGTGGGCGCGCCTTTGCCTTCATAGGCGGCGGGCGGCACGTGCTGGTTGCCGGTGGCGAAGGCGATGAAGATGTCACCGCTGTGGTCCTCGTTACCGCCACCGGTGCGGGCCAGTCCCAGGCTGGCGCGCTGTGCGAGGCGTGTGCATTGGTGCGGCAACAACGGCGCGTCCGTGGCCAGGCACACGACAATCGAACCCATGCCCGGATACGGCAGCGAGGCTTTGAGGAACGGCGAGTCGACCTGTTCCATGTAGCGTCCGACCGGGTAACCATCGACGCGCAACTCGTTGCGAATGCCGTGGTTAGCCTGGACGATGGCGCCGACCGTCCAGCCGCCTTGCGCTGGGCTCAATCGCCGCGAGGACGTGCCGATCCCACCTTTGAATTCATGACAGATCATTCCGCTGCCACCTCCAACGGCGCCTTCAATCACGGGTCCGTCGACGGCATTGCGTTGGGCTTGGGCCACATGCTCGGGTTTGACGTGGAAGCCATTGATATCGCTGAGCAAGCCATCGAACGTCTCCAGCACGACTGGCATGTTCCAGTACAGACGGCCGTCATCGGGCTGGGCTTGTCGGTCCAGCGCAATCAGCGCATCGCGCACCACGCCGAGGCTGTGGGTGTTGGTGAAGGCGATCGGGCTGGTCAGCAGGCCGGCTTCGCGAATCCACTCAAGACCGGTGGCGTCACCGTTGCCGTTGAGCACATGGACACCGGCAAAGCACGGTTGCTGGTTTGTAGAGCCTGCACGCGGTTCGATCAGGGTGACGCCGGTATGGATGTCGCGACCGCTGTCGGTGCGACCACGCACTTCACTGTGGCCGACGCGCACGCCGGGCACATCGGTGATGGCGTTGAGAGGGCCGGGTTGCAGTTGGCCGAACTGAATGTTCAGGTCACGGGCACGTGGTTTCATGGGGTTTCTCATCTTCAATTCGTGGCAGAAAATTAATGTGACCGGGTTGTGATCAGGGCGCTGTTGTGGCGAGGGAGCTTGCTCCCGCTGGGTGCGAAGCGCCCCTAAAAAGCCGGGCCTGCTGCGCAGTCCAGCGGGAGCAAGCTCCCTCGCCACAGGTGTTCGACGCACGTCCACTTACTGACCGTTCTTGACCTTGCTCCAGACCCGCGTGCGCACTCGTTCAGTCGCCGCCGGCAGCGGTTGAAGGGTGAACAACGTGGCCAGCGCTTCAGCCGACGGATACACCGCCGGGTTGGTGCGGGTCGCTTCGGCCACCAGCGGCGTCGCGCTGCGATTGCCGTTGGGGTAGTTCAGGTGATCGCTGACCGGGGCGATGACTTCGGGGCGCATCAGGTAGTCGATAAAGGCCAGGCCTTGTTGCGGATGCGGTGCGTCCTTGAGCAGCACCAGCGTGTCGAACCAGACCGGCGCGCCTTCCTTTGGCAGGCTGTAGGCGATCTTCACGCCGTTGTTGGCCTGCTCGGCGTTGGTCTTGGCTTCCAGCATCGCGCCGGACCAGCCCACCGCCACGCAGATGTTGCCGTTGGCCAGGTCGCTGATGAACTTGGACGAGTTGAAGTAGGCAATGTGCGGGCGCAACTTCAGCAGCAGCGCCTCGGCCTTCTTGTAGTCTTCGGGGTTGGTGCTGTTCGGTGGCAAGCCGAGGTAGTGCAGGGCGACCGGGAGCATTTCCGACGGCGAGTCGAGCATCGCCACGCCACATTGACCGAGCTTGGCCAGGTTCTCTTCCTTGAACACCAGGTCCCAGGAATTCACCGGCGCCTTGTCGCCTAGCGCCGCGCGGACCTTGTCGATGTTGTAGCCAATCCCGTTGGTGCCCCACAGGTACGGCACCGCGTATTGGTTGCCCGGATCGTTGTTGGCCAGTTTCGCCAGCAGGTCGCTGTCCATGTTTTTGAAGTCGGGCATTTGCGCGTGGGGCAACGGGGCGAGGGCGCCGGCCTTGATCAGCGTCGGCAGACTGAAGTTGCTCGCCACCACCACGTCGTAGCCGCTGCGGCTGGTCAGCAGTTTGCCTTCCAGCACTTCGGCGCTGTCGAAGGTGTCGTAGACCGGTTCGATCCCGGTGTCGCGCTTGAAGTCGTGCAGTGTGTTGGGACCGATGTAGTCATACCAGTTGTAGACATGCACCGTCGGGGCATCGGTGGCCATGGCCGACAACGAGACGCACAAACAGGCGCCCAGTCCAAGATTGATATGCGAGCGGTGACGACTCATGATGCGGCACTCCTGGCCTGCTGCAGGCCGGTGATGAACAGGTGCTTGCAGCGTACTGGCAGGCGGGGGACTCACCCATTCCCATCATGGGTTACTCGAAAGGGGTAGTGCGTGGACGCATTGTTGAAAGAGCTGCCGGTGCACCAGTCGCTGGCGCGGGTGTTTGGCGCGTTGGGGCAGGACGGTTTCTGGCGGGCGCTGGTCGACACGTTGCGGCTGCTGGTCCCGCTGGACAATGCGTTGGTCGCGGTGATGCGCTCGGGGCGAGTCCCGCGTTTGCTGATTGATTTCGACTCGAAGGGCGGTGCCGCCGAGCACGAAGAACTGGCGGACTACAGCGCTGGCATGTACCTGCTCGACCCCTTTTACCAGGCCGCTTGCGCCGGTATTGCCGAGGGCCTGCACAGCCTCGAATCGGTGGCCCCCGACCAGTTCCAGCAGAGCGAGTACTACCTGAGCTACTTTCGCTCGGTGGTGGGGGCGGACGAGTTGCAGTTCATGGTTAATGTGGATGGCGCGGTGCTGGGTTTGTCGCTGGGACGTTCGACGCGATTCAGTCTGGAAGAGCAGGGCCGCCTGCTGTGCGTGCGCGACTGGGTGCTGTCGGCGATGCGCCGGCATCTGCAATTGATGCCACCGGAAGGCGCGACCGCGGAACCGGTGGCCGGCGATCTCGCGACGTTGCTGGATCGCTTCGACGCGCGCCTGTCGGTACGGGAAATCGAAACCGCCAGGCTGATCCTTCAGGGCTTCTCCAGCAAAGCCATCGCCCAGCACATGGGCATCTCACCGGAGACGGTGAAAGTGCATCGGCGCAATGTCTATCACAAGCTCAATGTGACTGGGCATGGGGAGTTGTTTGCGTTGGTGCTGCAGCCGCGTTGAACACGGCTGCACTCACCAGATCCCCTTGTGGGAGCGAGCCTGCTCGCTCCCACAGGTAAAGCAAGACTCAATCGCCCAGTTTGAACACCAACGCCTTCAATCCGCACTCAACATCCGCATCCGCAAACTCCGGCGGATTCTCCAGCCGCTGCTCAAAACGCAAACTCGGCGCTTCACGCATCACCCCGTCAATCAGGAAATCAGACCCAAACGCCGGGTCATTCATGCAGGCCAGCACCGTGCCCGCAGGGTTGAGTAATTCCGGCAACCGGCGCAACACACGCTGGTAATCCTTGGTCAGCAAAAAGCTGCCTTTCTGAAAGGACGGCGGGTCGATGATCACCAGGTCATAGGGCCCCTTGCCAATCACCTTGCCCCAGGACTTGAACAGGTCATGGCCAAGAAAACTGACCTGGCTCAAGTCGTGTCCATTGAGCCGGTGATTGTCGCGCCCACGGCTCAGGGCCGGGCTGGACATGTCCAGATTGACCACGTGCTCGGCGCCACCCTCAATGGCGGCGACCGAAAAGCCGCAGGTGTAGGCAAACAGGTTCAACACGCGCTTGCCCTGGGCATTGGCCCGTACCCAATCACGGCCGTAGCGCATGTCGAGGAACAGCCCGGTGTTCTGCTTGCGGCCCAGGTCCACGCGATAACGCAAGCCGCCCTCGGTGATGGTCATCTCGTCGATCACCTCGCCCAGCAGCCATTCAGTCGTGCTTTGCAGCAGGTAACGATGTTGCAACAGCAAGGTGTGCGCGCCGGATTGTGCCCACTCGGGTGACTCGGTGATCTGTATCAACAGTCGTTTCAAATCTTCCAGCTGCGACGCTTCCGGTTCTTTGAACAGCGCGACCAGCACCACGCCCTGCAACCAGTCGACGGTCAACTGCTCCAGCCCCGGCCAGCAGCGGCCACGGCCGTGAAACAGCCGGCGGGTTTCCGCAGGGGCCGTTGCCAGGGCTGTCAGCAGGTGGGCGTGGAGGGTGGCAAGTGCGTCTGAGTTCATCGGGCTGGGTCGGCAATTTGAGGGGGCGGCATTTTAACCACAATTGCGGGTGAGGCGTGTTTCAACGCGTCGGGAGTTATCACGTTTAATTTAACTCTACGTGAGGATTTGGCGATCAATCGGCTCCCATACTCGGCTCCAATGATCAATCGCAGGGAGCCGGACATGTCGCAGTTATCTGCTACACCCGCTGTCAGTAGCCATCCTCGCTGGTTACGACTGACCCATTGGCTGAACGCCTTGGCCGTGCTGGTCATGGTCACCAGCGGTTGGCGTATCTATAACGCCTCGCCGATTTATGACTTCAGCTTCCCCAAATCGATCACGCTGGGCGGCTGGCTCGGCGGCGCATTGCAATGGCACTTCGCGGCGATGTGGTTTCTGGCCATCAATGGCCTTGTCTATCTCGCTATCAACCTGTTCAGCGGTCGTCTGAAACGCCGTTTTCTACCGGTCTCGCCCAAAGGTGTCCTGCATGACCTGTGGGCCGCATTGCGCGGGCGGTTGAGCCATGCCGACCTGAGTCATTACAACCAGGTGCAACGGGTGGCGTACCTGTTCGTGATGGTGGACATCGCGCTGTTGGTGATGTCCGGACTGGTGCTTTGGAAATCGGTCCAGTTCCCGCTGTTGCGTGAACTGCTGGCGGGCTACGAAGGTGCACGACGGGTGCACTTCTTCGCGATGTCGCTGTTGGTGGCGTTCGTTGCGGTGCATCTGGTGATGGTCGCACTGGTTCCAAAAACGTTGTGGGCCATGATTGCCGGTCGCAAGGAGCGGGTATGAAAAAGCGTAACGAAAGTTCCGGCCTGGACGAGTCATCGATCCTGACAGACGCCCGAAAAATCCTCGCCCCGCAAATCACTGACCGCTCGCGTCGTGCGTTCCTGCTGCGTGGCCTGACCCTCGGCGGCGTGGCGATGTTGTCCGGCTGCAACATCACCGACAACGAAAGCGTAGACACCGCATTGTCGTCCATGTCCCGCTTCAACGATCGGGTGCAAGGCTGGTTGTTCAACCCCAACGCCATGGCACCGACCTACCCGGAATCCATGATCACCCGGCCGTTTCCGTTCAACGCTTTCTACGGCATCGACGAAGCGCCGACGGTGGAGGAGGAGAGTTACCGGCTGGAAGTGACCGGGCTGGTCGGTGACAAACACAGCTGGCGCCTCGAAGAACTGCGCGCCATGGCGCAGACCGAACAGATCACCCGGCACATTTGCGTTGAAGGCTGGAGTGCCATCGGGCGCTGGGGAGGCGTGCGGTTCAGCGACTTCCTCAAGCGCGTTGGCGCCGACACCGGTGCCAAATATGTCGGTTTCAAATGTGCAGACGATTACTACACCAGCATCGACATGGCCACGGCGTTGCATGCGCAAACCTTGCTGACGCTGACCTATGACGGCGCGGTGTTGCCTCGCCAGTACGGCTTCCCCATGAAGCTGCGCATGCCCACCAAGCTGGGCTACAAAAACCCCAAACACATCCAGGCGATTTTCGTCAGCAACACCTACAGCGGTGGCTACTGGGAAGACCAGGGTTACAACTGGTTCGGTGGCAGCTGACAGGCAACTTCACTCGTCCGCAACCTGAGCTTCAAGGAGTTACATCATGAAAAAGTTAGCGACCGCCGTACTGTCCATGTGCATCGCACTGGGCGCCGCCAGCGTTTTTGCTGCCGATACCACCAGCAGCGACAGCATGAGCAAAGACTCGATGTCCAAGGATGCAATGTCCAAAGACACGATGAAAAAAGACACGACGATGAAAAAGGATTCCATGGCCAAGGACACGATGAAAAAAGACAGCATGTCCAAGGATGCAATGTCCAAGGACAGCATGAGCAAAGACGCCATGAAAAAAGATGCCACGTCGCAGTAATTCAATACAGCTCACCCCCCTGTAGGAGTGAGCCTGCTCGCGATTGCGGTTGATCAGCCAGAATTGTATTGCCTGACACTGCGCAATCGCGAGCAAGCTCGCTCCCACAGTTCCCCGCCATTACGCCCAAGGGTATGACCTGAACTCATACCCTCATGACTTTTAATGGTTACAGCCCCGCCAACCCCCGGTGTTAAAAAATCGCAAACCAACAACAAAAAAGAGCGTTTGCAACCATGACTCATCATCACTGCCGCGTCTTCGCCAGCGACCTGCTGCGCTCTTCGAACCCCGACATTTGCCACGCCAGGCCCGCTGCCTGCGTGCGTTTCTGATCAACCTCAACTCCCTGAAGAGTAACGACTCATGAAAGAACTCGACCTGTACATCGGTGAAGGTTTCGAAGGCCCGGGCGTGAACGCCGCGCACATCAACATCCTGATCGGCCCGCGCAACGGCCCGGCCGGCCAGGCGTTTGCCAACAGCCTGGCGTCGCCAAGCCAGGGACATTGCCCGTTCATGGTGATCGCCCAGCCGAACATTCCGGTCAAGCCAATGACCCTTTACGTCAACAAAGCCGCGATCAGCAGCGACCTGCACGGCAATGCCACCTGGGGCGCGTCCCAGGCCGGTATCGCCAAGGCTGTACTCGAAGCGCTGCTGGACGGCACCTTGCCGCCGGAAGCCGAAGACGAATGGGCCATCGTCACCGCCAACTGGGTCAACCCGGCCTGCGATGACCTCGATGCGGTCTACCTGAATAACTACAACGCCTGCCGCACGGCGATCCGTGCCGCGCTGACCGGCAAGCCGGAAACCGCGCAACTGGCGGATGTGGTCAATCACATCAGCAACCCTTTCTACACGCCAAAAGCCTGAGGTCCGCGCCATGCAATACATTCGTTTGGGCAACTCCGGCCTGCAAGTCTCCCGCCTGTGCCTGGGCACCATGAACATGGGCACCCCGGACTGGAAACCGTGGATCTTCGACGAGAAGAAAAGCGAGCCAATCGTCGCGCACGCCCTCGACAACGGCGTGAATTTCATCGACCTCGCGGATTTCTATTCTGCCGGCGTCGGCGAAGAAGTGGTGGGGCGTATCGTCAAGCGCCTGGCCCGTCGTGAAGACTTGGTCATCACCACCAAAGTCGGCTACGGCACTCGCAATGGCATCAACGCCAGCGGTCATTCGCGCAAGCACATCATGGACAGCATCGACGCTTCGCTGAAGCGCCTGAGCATGGATTACGTCGACGTGTTCATGCTGCATTACTTCGATGTGAACACACCGGTCGAAGAAACCATGAGCGCCATGAACGACATCGTGCGCTCCGGCAAGGCTCGTTACATCGGCGTCTCGACCATGCTCACCGGGCAATTGGCGAAAATCCTCATGGCCTGCGAGCGCAACGGTTGGGTCAAGCCGATCAACATGCAGCTGCAATTGAACTGCGCCTACCGCGAAGAAGAGCGCGAGATGATCCCGTTCTGCCGCGACCAAGGCCTCGGCGTCTCGGTGTTCAGCCCGCTGGCCCGTGGCTTGCTGACCGGCGACGTGCAGTCGACCCGCAACCAGACCGACTTCTTCACGCAGCAGATGTACAGCGACGAAGCCTCGTTCGAAATCGCCCATTCGGTGCAACGTGTAGCCCGTGCCCGTGGCGTGTCCAACGCACAAATCGCCCAGGCCTGGGTGGCCAATCATCCGGGTGTGGATTGCATGCTGGTGGGTGCTGACACCACCGAACAGTTCGACAGTGCACTGGCCGCGCTCGATACCAGGCTCGACGCCGAAGAACTGCACGAACTGGAACGCAATTACACCCCGTGCGACGTGATCAACGATTACACCGCCGGCAAACGTATCTTGCGTTCGTCCCGTCCGGCCCTGGAACGCTTTACCCTGACTGAGGCTGTGGCATGAGCGCGCTGATCCGCACGGGTAATTTCATCGACGGCCAATGGTCGTCCGGCAGCCCGACTTACCCGGTGTTCAACCCGGCCAACGGTGAGTTGATCATCGATGTACAGAAGGCTGGTGCCGAAGAAACCAATCGGGCCATTGACGCCGCCAACCGCGCATTACCGGCGTGGCGCAAGCTCACCGCCAAGGAGCGCAGCCAGAAGCTCAAGCGCTGGAGCGAGCTGATGCTGAGTAACCAGAAGGATCTGGCGACCCTGCTTAGCCGCGAACAAGGCAAACCGTTGGCCGAAGCCATGGGCGAGGTTGTCTACGCCGCGAGTTTTCTGGAGTGGTTTGCCGAAGAAGCCAAGCGTGCTTATGGCGACGTGATCCCGAGCCACAAGGCTGATGCGCGGATCATCGTGGTCAAGGAAGCCATCGGTGTGGTCGCCGCGATCACTCCGTGGAACTTCCCGTTGGCCATGGTCACGCGCAAGGTCGGCCCGGCACTGGCGGCCGGTTGTACGATGATCCTCAAGCCTTCGGAAGAGACGCCGCTGTCGGCCTTCGCCCTGGCGGTGTTGGCAGAACAGGCCGGTATTCCGGCGGGGGTGTTCAACATTGTGTCTGGCGATGCGGTGGCCATTGGCGGGGCGCTGCAAGCGTCGAGCATCGTGCGCAAACTGTCGTTCACCGGCTCAACGCGCACCGGCAAACTGCTGATGCGTCAGGCGGCTGAAACCCTGAAAAAGGTCTCGCTGGAACTGGGTGGCAACGCGCCGTTCATTGTCTTCGACGACGCCGATCTGGATGCCGCCGTCAAAGGCGCGATGGCCTCGAAATTCCGTAACACCGGGCAGACCTGCGTCTGTGTAAACCGCTTCTTCATTCAGGACGGCGTCTACGAAGCCTTCACCGGCAAATTCGCGGAAGCCGTTGCGGCGATGCGCGTCGGCAGTGCGCTGGACGGGGAAACCGAGCAAGGCCCGCTGATCAACGCGACGGCGCTGGCCAAGGTTGAACTGCACGTCGGCGATGCGCTGGAGAAGGGCGCCAAGCTGTTGTGTGGCGGCCGTCGTCATGCGCTCGGCGGCACGTTCTACGAGCCGACCATCCTCGCCGAAGCCAGCAGCGAAATGCTCATCGCCCAGGAAGAAACCTTCGGCCCGGTGGCGGCCTGCTTCCGCTTCAAGGACGAAGCCGAAGTGCTGCAAAAGGCCAACGACACGCCGTTTGGCTTGTCGGCTTACTTCTACAGCCGCGACATCGGCCGCGTATGGCGCATGGCCGAAGGCCTGGAGGCCGGCATGGTCGGGATCAACGAAGGAATCATTTCCACGGAAGTGGCACCGTTCGGCGGCATCAAGGAATCGGGCCTCGGTCGCGAAGGTTCGAAGTACGGTCTGGATGACTACCTGGAAATCAAATACCTGTTGATGGGCGGCCTCTAACCCCCACCACCACTCCTACAAAAACAGCGATCGGTTTCATTTCTCCGTCAATAACAACAATTGGAGATTTACATGTCCGTACAACCGGTAAAAATCGACGACCTGCCCATCGGGCGCTTTCACCTGAAAATCGCCGGCCTGACCTTCGGCGCACACTTCACCGACGGCTACATCCTCGGCCTGATCGGCATCGCGTTCACCTTGCTGAGCCCGCAGATGCACCTCGATGCGTTCTGGCAAGGCCTGATTGGCGCTTCGGCCCTGATCGGTCTGTTCCTCGGCAGCCTGTTTTTCGGCTGGATCTCCGACAAGGTCGGCCGCCAGAAAATCTTCCTGGTCAGCTTCGTGCTGATCACTATCGCCTCGGTGATGCAGTTCTACGCCGAAACCGCGATGGGCCTGTTCCTGTGCCGGGTATTGATCGGCATCGGGCTGGGCGGTGATTTCAGTGTCGGCCACGCCATGCTGGCCGAGTTCGCGCCGAAAAAACATCGCGGCGTGCTGCTCGGTTCGTTCAGCGTGATCTGGACGTTCGGCTACGTTGCCGCGACGTTTGTCGGTACCGCCATGCTCAGCCTCGGCGATGACGCCTGGCGCTGGATGCTGGCGTCTTCGGCGATCCCGGCGGCGTTGATTCTGATTGCGCGCATCGGCACGCCAGAGTCGCCGCGCTGGCTGGTGAACCAGGGCCGGATTGCCGAAGCACGGGCGATCGTCAAGAAGCACCTGGGCGCCAACGTCGAACTCGACGAAACCCAATCCACCGAAACCCGTTCCGGCTACGCGGTGTTGTTCAGCCGTGAGTACCGCAAACGTACCGCGTTCAACTGCCTGTTCTTCGTCTGCATTGTCATGCCGTACTTCGCCATCTACACCTTTCTGCCGTCGATTCTGCAGAAAATGGGCCTGGCGGAAGGTTTCGGCACCGAGCTGATGCTGAACATGCTGCTGATCCTCGGCGCGTTGATCGGGATCTGGTGCACGATCAAATTCTCGCGCCGCGGGTTCTTGATCAACTCGTTCATCATCCTGGCGGTCGCGTTGTTCATGTTGGCGGTGTTGCCGAGCAGTGCAGCGTTCCTGATGGTGCTGGTGTTCGGGCTGTTCACGCTGGTGTTGTCAGCGGTGAGTAACCTGGTGGGCGTGTTCCCGGCCGAGAGCTTCCCGACTGAAGTGCGGGCCAGCGGGATCGGCCTGGCCACGGCGGTCAGCCGTTTGGGCTCGGCGATCAGCACGTTCCTGTTGCCGGTGAGTGTGGCGGGTATTGGCTTGAGCCCGACAATGGGGATTCTGGCGGCGATCCTGGCCATCGGCGCCTGGCTGTCCTGGGCGTGGGCGCCAGAGACCAAATCGCTGACACTGAGCCAGGCGTGCAAGGCGCAGAGCCCGGTGGAGGGTGGTGCTGCGGTGGCGGTGAAAGTCCCAGCCCCGATCTAACTGACTGCCAAAGTTCCACTGTGGGAGCGAGCCTGCTCGCGAAGACGGAGTGTCAGTCACCCTCAATATTGACTGATCCACCGCTTTCGCGAGCAGGCTCGCTCCCACTGGGATTGTCGGTGGCTTTAGGGATTACTGACCAATCCCAGCCAATCGGTAAACAACCGCACTTTCGACAACCCCTGCTTGTCATTCGCCACATCCAGCCAATAGCCATACGGACCGATCACCTCCACCGGGGTAATCGGCAGCAGGCTGCCATTGGCCAGTTCCTTTTCGATCATCTGCCGGTCAATCACCGCCAGCCCACCTCCCGCCAGCGTAGTGTGGATCACCTGATCCAGCGTGCTGAACTCCAGCCCTTGCCCCGCATCGACATCGTCGCGCCCCATGGCCGTCAGCCAGTTTTCCCAGACCTTCAGGCGTTTGCCATCGTGCAGGATGTGCAGCAGCGGAAAGCCCCGCAGATCCGGTGGCTGACCGTCGCTGAACAGCTCCGGGCTGGCCACGGCGATGTGCCGTTCCATCACCAACAATTGGCTGCTGCAATGGCTGTTGGCTTCGAGGCCGAAGCGGATGTGGCAGTCGATTTCGGCGAGGCTGTCGTGGCTGGCCTGGTTGGTCACACTCAGGCTGATGTCGGGATAACGCTGACAGAACACGCGCAAATGCGCCGACAACCAGCGCGTCGCCCAGGTCGGTGGCGCGAGGATTCGCAGGCGCTGGCGCAGGTTGGGCACGCGCACGGCTTGCAGGGCCCGTTCAATGTGATCGAAAGCTTCCGCGAGGTGCGGGGAGAGGGCGATGCCGGATTCGGTCAGCGACAAGCCCTGGGGCGTGCGCACGAACAGCGCGACGCCGAGGTAGTCTTCCAGTTGCTTGATCTGGCGGCTGACTGCGCCTTGAGTGACGTTCAGGCCGAGCGCTGCCTGGCTGAAACTGCGATGACGCGCGACCTCTTCGAAGACGCGCAGCATGTTGAGCGAGGGCAGTTGACGCATCGAAGGTGGACTCCGTACCGGCCTCAGGTGTTGCGTCGGGCCGGTTTATTGTTTTGGTGGCGGTCTCTGTGGTGCCTATCTGACTATTTGCCAAAGGTTGATGCAAGTGTTGATTCGTCCTAAAGGACGCTAAATAAATGGAATCAGAAGTAATACCCAACGTTCACATACAACTGATTCTCCCACTGATCACTCCCGCCAGCCCCCAGACTCTGGGTATAGCTGCTACCCCCGATATACGGATCATTCTTGCCAAACAACCACTCTGCAGCGACCCACAATTTACTCACCGAAAACGAACTGCCCAGAATCATCCGCTCCGACGTCTTGAACTCGCTGGCGGATTTATCGAAGGCGCTGTAGTTGGCGTACAGCTTGACCCCGCTGACCTGATCGAACAGGTATTTCCCGGCCACGTCGTAGCTGAGATCCGCCACATAGAGATTGCCGCGGCTGGCGACGTTGTACGTGCCGTCATAACCGCCAAGAGTCACCAACTCATCAGTGCCAGGATTGCGCGGCGACATCTGTTGCCGCGCCGCCTGCAATTGCACGCCCCATGGGCCGTTCTTGCCCAGGTAGTGAATGGCCACGGCGTTGCGCCGGCCATCATCATTGGTGTCCTTGTTCTCCAGCGATGAGCTCAGGCCCGAGAGGCCGACTTCCGATTTCCACGGTCCCAGGTCCAGTGCCTTGGCCACCCGAAGCACCACGGTGTTGCGCTCCTGATTGTTGCTGCCGTCGGCGACGTAGCTGTCGGCTTCGGACACCACGCTGGAATAGGTGACCCCGTTGCTGGTGCCTTTGCCTTGCCACGCCGGGCGCAAGTAGTAACCGGCCTGGAGGTTCCAGTCGCCCGATTGCTGGATGTATTTGGCGCCGACCTGTTGCACATCTTCCAGGCCGATGACGTTGCCGAGGGTTTCGTAGAAGGTGCTGCCGAAATACGGCTGCAAACCGAACGGCACCGTGTTCAGGCCCACTTGCACTTGCTGGTCGGGATTGAACTTGTAGCCGGCCCACGCGAACTTGGCGAACTGGATATCGCCGTAATTCCTGGTGTACTGATACGGATAGGACCGGCCATAAAAACGATATTGGGCCTCACCGATCCAGGTGTCGGAGTTGTATTTGGCGCTGAGGAACATGGTGTCCAGGCCAAATTTCTGGATGTCGCGATCCGGGTCGTAGTCCCAGCGCGCCCGAACTGCGCCGCCGAGGTCAAGATTATCGGTCACTTGCACGGCCATGGCAGGGGCCGCAAAGGTGCAGAACAGAGCGATGTACAGAGGACTGAGGCGCAGGGAAGCAGAGAAGGGCATGGGGCAGCTCTCGGTTATTTTTATATGAGATGCCGGCAAGTCTTGCGATGAACGGTGGGTTGAACAAACGATTAAAAATGCACGGGAACCTTCCTTCGATGCATGTTACTTGGAAAATCCTGTAGGACAATGCGTGGCGGCCATGGGATGCTTGGCCGATCAGCTAACGTCCTCGAGTGCTTTTCATGAAACGCAAAATGCCCGGTCTTAATGCCCTCAAGGCGTTTGAAGTGGCCGGCAGCACCGGTAGTTTTACCCGCGCCGCCGAGTTGTTGAACGTGACCCAGAGTGCGGTCAGTCGCCAGGTGCGTCAGTTGGAGGAACAGTTGGGCGAGAGCCTGCTGGAGCGCCGCCACCATCACCTCGAACTGACCAGCGCCGGCAAAGTGCTGCTGCGGGCGTTGCATCAATCCTTCGACAAGATCGAGCTGACGGTGCGCAGCATCCAGCAGAAAACCCATTCCAATCGCCTGCACATCAACGCGCCGCCCACCTTTACCAACCGCTGGCTGATGCCACGTCTGGGGCGGTTGCGCGAGAAGCATCCCGAGCTGGAACTGAGCATCACCACGCGCTTGCAGGACAGCCTTGCGGAAACCAGCACCCTCGACTGTGCGATCCGTTTCGGCGACGGCGAATGGGATGGCCTGGACAGCTCGATGCTGATTCAGGAACGGCACATCGCGGTGTGCGCGCCGACCTTGTATGCGCGGGAGTGGAGCGAGCAGGGCATCGACCTCAATCGCCTGACATTGCTGCATGTGCTGGCTCGGGAGGACCAGCGCTACCTGACCTGGAAACACTGGCTGGACGCCGCACGCATCACCGGGGTCGATACCCAGGGCGGGTATGAATTCGACCTGCTGGACCTGGCCATTCGTGCGGCCGTAGACGGCTTGGGCATCACCATCGCCGACTGGCACATGGTCGCCCCGGAACTGGCCAGCGGGTATCTGACCCAGGTGCTCAATGTGCATGTGGAAGGGCACCAGTCCTATTGGCTGGTGACCCGGCCGGAGCAGACCCTGATGCCGCAATTGCAGGTGTTCAGCCAGTGGTTGCAGGAAGAAATCTGGTTGGCACAACGGCAGCTCGAACCCTCAACCGCCGCTCTCTAACCCACACAAATCCCCCTGTGGGAGCGGGCTTGCTCGCGAATGCGGAGTGTCATGCACTATCAATGCAGCGGATCCACCCCCTTCGCGAGCAGGCTCGCTCCCACATGAGACTGCGTTCTTTCGAAGTAACCTGCGTTTTTCGAATGTTTGCCCGCTCAATAAATCGTTTGTTCAACCCGCTCAGGATGCCAAGACTGCTCGAACTGGATAAAAACAACGATGGGCGATGCACATGCGACTCGAGCGAAATTTTGTTAACGGCCACTTCATCGAACCTGCCAGCGACGCGCTGATCGCAGTCTATAACCCGGCGACCGAAGCACTGGTCGGCCACGTCTCGGCAGCCACCGCTGTCGAAGCGGTCAACGCGGTAGAAGCGGCTGCCGCTGCGCAAAAGGTCTGGGGCAAACTCACCAGCATCGAACGCGCCGAGCACCTGCGTTCCTTCGCCGATGCCTTGGACGCCTGTGCTGAAAACATCGGCGCCGCGCTGGCGGCCGAATCCGGCAAAAGCGTGGCCGATGCCAGCAACGAAGCCCGTTACGCCGCGCAGATCACTCGGTATCACGCCGAGTGGGCCCGCCGCATTGAAGGCGAGATCATTCCCAGCGACAGCCCGAACGAAAACCTGTTCCTGCACCGCGAAGCGATTGGTGTGGTCGCGTGCCTGATTCCGTTCAACTACCCGGTCTATACGCTGCTGCGCAAAATCGCCCCGGCGCTGATTGCCGGCAACACCGTGGTGGTGCGCCCGAGCAACAACACACCGACCTCGGCCTTTGAAATCGCCAAGGCCGTCGCGCAATCCGGACTGCCGGCGGGTGTGGTGAACATCCTGACCATGGATCACGCCACCGCGGCCGCCGTGTGCACGCACAAGGCTGTGGGCCTCATTACCTTGACCGGCAGCGTCAACGCCGGGCGCATCGTGCTCGATTACTGCAAGGCCAATATCGCCAAGCCATCGCTGGAGCTGGGTGGTAAAACCCCGGCGATCATCGAAGCCGACGCCGACCTTGAAGCCGCCGCGACGGCCATCGTCGCCTCGAAAACCACCCACTGCGGCCAGTTGTGCACGGCGGTGGAGCGGGTCTACGTGCAGGAAAGCGTCTATGAACAATTTCTCGCGCTGCTGAAAGCGAAAATCAGCGCCGTGAAGTTCGGCGACCGTGCCACCGACGCCAGCCTGATGGGCCCGTTGGTCAACGCCAGTTCGCAGCAGAACATCCACGCCATGGTCGAGCGCGCCATCGCGGACGGCGCGGTCCTGGAAACCGGTGGTTTTATCCCGCAAGGCAACGGCCATTTCTATCCGCCGACCCTGCTCAGCAGCTGCCGCCAGGACATGGAAATCATCCAGGAAGAAATCTTCGGCCCGGTGCTGCCGGTGCTCAAGTACCGCGATATCGACGAAGCGCTGGCGATGGCCAACGACCATCAGTTCGGGCTGTCCTCGGTGCTCTACACCGAGAACTACCGCACCACGATGAAAGTCGCCAACGCCATCGAAGCCGGCGAGCTGTACGTCAATCGCACTCCGGCCGACCCGTACCAGGGCTTCCACGCCGGCTGGAAACGCTCCGGCCTGGGCGGCGATGACGGCAAGCACGGCATGCTCGAATTCACCCAGACCCGTCTCGTAGTGATGAAGTACTGATCCACCGGCCACACGCCTCACGCAACACCCATAAAAACAATTAACAGGGCCACCCGGACCACCGGGCGACCAGAGGTCACCTAGATGTCCAAGCAAGCATCCACTGCTGCCGCTGTTCAGGGTTCGAATGCGGGTTCAATCAGCCAGAGCGACAAGGGCAGTCGCTATGTCCAACTGATGTTATTGGTGCTGGCCGCCGGTGCGATCTACCCGATCCTGTACCTGCGCCAGGTCTACCAGACCACCATGCTCGAAGTGTTCCAGATCAACCACAGCGAGCTGGGTTATCTGTATTCGATGCTCGGTACGATTTTCCTTTTGAGCTATTTGCCGAGCGGTTGGCTGGCGGATCGCATCGCCCCACGCTTCCTGATTTTCTTCTCGCTGGTGGCCACCGGTGCCTTGGGCCTGTGGTACTCCACCGCGCCGTCGATGACCGGTTTGATGATCATCTTCGGTTGCTGGGGCCTGACCACCGGCCTGACGTTTTGGGCCTCGGTGCTCAAGCGCGTGAAGATGATTGCCCATCACACCGAGCAGGGCCGCTTCTTCGGCATCCTCGATGGCGGTCGCGGGCTGGTCGAAGCCTTGCTGGCAACGGTTGCGCTGGGGCTGTTTGCCTTCGCCACCGAGACGCGCGGCGAGTCGGCGGCTGAAGGCTTCAAGCACGTGGTCTACCTGTATGCCTTCACCTGTATCGCCATCGGCTGTGTGCTGGTGTTGATCAAGGACCCGAAGTCGATGGAAGACACGGCGGCGGTGGAGAAGGGCAAATACAACCTGCTCAGCGACCTGACCACCCTGGTGAAAATCCCGGAGCTGTGGCTGGTCACCGCCATTGTGTTCTGCGGTTATCACATCTTCTGGGCCACCTACAGCTTCTCCGATTACCTGCAGGGCGGCGGCATGACCGCGGTCATGGCCGGCACGATCACCACGATCAAGCTGTGGATGCGCCCGATTGGCGGCATCGGCGGCGGCTGGCTGGGTGACAAGTTTTCGAACATCTCGGTGCTGATCGTGGCGCTGTTCTGCGCGACGTTGGCGATGGTCGGCCTGATCGTGTTCCCGGCGCTTAACAGCATGGGCCTGCTGGTCGGCACAGTGATTTTCATCGGCCTGATGACCTATGCGATTCGCGGTTTGTACTGGGCGATCCTCGACACCTGCAACATTCCGCTGCGCATCACGGGGCTGGCCATCGGCATTGTCTCGGTGGTCGGTTACCTGCCGGACGCCTTCATTCCTTTGATCAACGGCTACCTCACCGAGCATTTCCCGGGTGCCTTTGGTTACAAGCTGTATTTCGGCTACATCGCTTTCGTCGGCCTGCTGGGCACTCTCGCGGCGCTGACCTTGCGTGCTCGTATCAATCGTAAATCCCTGATCAAGACAGGTGCCTGAGATGAAAATCGTCGCCCTTGAAACCCATATCGTTGCCGTACCGCCACCGCACATCGGCGGGATGTACTGGCTGTTCGTCAAGATCAAAACCGATTGCGGCATCGAAGGCGTGGGCGAGATCTACGCCGCGACCTTCGGCCCCAAAGCCATGTTGCCGATCATCGAAGACGTGTTCGAACGCTACTTGCTCAACCACGACCCACACCACATCGAACGCTTCTTCCGTCAGGCTTATTCGAGCGGTTTCACCCAGCGTCCGGACCTGACCATGATGGGCGTGGTCAGCGGCCTGGAAATGGCCTGCTGGGACATCATTGGCAAAGCGGCGAACAAACCGGTCTACGAATTGCTCGGCGGCAAGGTCAACGAGCGCCTGCGTTCCTACACCTACCTCTACCCGGTGAACAGCCAGGGCGAGTATGACTACGACGACCCGGACCTGGCCGCCGAGTGCGCCATCGAGAACATGAACAAAGGCTTCACCGCGGTGAAATTCGACCCGGCCGGGCCGTACACCGCGTACTCCGGGCATCAGATTTCCCTGGAAGTGCTGGAGCGCTGCGAAACCTTCTGCCGCAAGATCCGCGAAGCGGTCGGCGACAAGTGCGACCTGCTGTTCGGCACGCACGGGCAAATGGTGCCGTCCTCGGCGATTCGCCTGGCCAAGCGCCTGGAGAAGTACGATCCGCTGTGGTTCGAAGAGCCGGTGCCGCCAGGTCAGGAAGAAGCCATGGCGCAGGTCGCGGCCAAGACTTCGATTCCGATTGCCACCGGTGAGCGCCTGACCACCAAGTACGAATTCTTCAAGCTGCTGCAAGCCGGCGGCGCGTCGATTCTGCAGATGAACGTCGCCCGTTGCGGCGGTCTGCTGGAAGCGAAAAAGATCGCCAGCATGGCTGAAGCCTATTACGCGCAGATCGCCCCACACCTTTACAACGGGCCGATTGGCGCGGCTGCGAGTTTCCAGTTGGCGACCTGCACACCGAACTTCCTGATCCAGGAAAGCATCATGACCTGGGGCGGTTTCCATGCGGAAGTCCTGACCAAGCCGCTGCAATGGGAGGACGGCTACATCATCCCGTCCACCGAACCGGGCCTGGGCGTGGAACTGAATATGGATGTGGTGCGCAAGCATTCGCCGTATACCGGTGAGCGCCTGCACCTGCAAATGGCGCCGACCCCGGCGGACGTCAAAGACACATCGCCAGCCAGAGGCTGATGGGATACCTCCTTTACGGACATGGCGCAGTGCCCTTGTGGGAGCGAGCCTGCTCGCGAAAGCGTCAGGTCAGTCAACATTGATGTTGAATGTGCTGCTGCCTTCGCGAGCAGGCTCGCTCCCACAGGGTTCGCGTTTTGACTGATGGATGGGTGGTTTTTTTGTACAACGACTTACGCGGTAACCCTGCATGACTTACGACTACATCATCGCTGGCGCTGGCGCCGCAGGCTGCATCCTGGCCAACCGGCTCTCGGCCAGTGGCAAACATTCGGTGTTGCTGCTGGAAGCGGGCGGCAAGGACAGTTCCTTGTGGTTCAAGATCCCGGTCGGCTTCGCCAAAATGTACTACAACCCGACCTTCAACTGGATGTATTACAGCCAGCCACAAAAGCAACTGGGCAACCGCGAAATATACGCACCACGCGGCAAAGTGCAGGGCGGTTCGGGCTCGATCAACGCGATGATCTACGTCCGTGGCCAGGCCCACGACTTTGACGATTGGGCAGCCAACGGCAATGAAGGCTGGGGCTTTAAAGATGTACTGCCGTATTTCCGCAAGCTGGAAAACCATCCGCTGGGCGACAGCGAATACCACGGCGGCAGCGGTCCGATCAGCATCACGCCGATGAAGGGCCAGACCCATCCGATCTGCGATGTGTTCCTCAAAGGCTGCGATGAACTCGGCTACCCCCACAGCGACGATTTCAACGGGCCGAAATTCGAAGGCTCGGGTATCTATGACGTCAACACCAAAAATGGCCAGCGTTGCTCCAGCAGCTTTGCGCATTTGCACCCGGCCTTGAGCCGACCAAACCTGACCGTCGAGCATTACGCGCTGGTCGACCGAGTGCTGTTCGACAATGGCCGCGCGACCGGGATTTCGATCACCCAGCATGGCGTGGTGCGAACCTTCACCGCCAACAAGGAAGTGATTCTTTGCGCCGGCGCGGTGGACACGCCGAAGATCCTGCAACTGTCCGGTGTCGCGGATCAGGCGCTGCTGGCCAAACACAAGATCCCGATGGTCAAGCACCTGCCAGCGGTGGGGCAGAACCTGCAGGATCACCTGTGTGCCAGCTATTACTACAAGGCCAATATCCCGACGCTCAACGATGAACTGAGTTCGCTGTTCGGTCAGTTCAAACTCGGTTTGAAGTACCTGTTCACCCGCAAGGGCGCGCTGGCGATGAGCGTCAATCAGGCCGGCGGATTCTTCCGTGGCAATGAGCAGCAAACCAACCCGAACCTGCAGTTGTACTTCAACCCGCTGTCGTACCAGATCCCGAAAAACAACAAGGCCAGTCTCAAGCCGGAGCCGTACTCGGGTTTCCTGTTGTGCTTCAACCCGTGCCGGCCGACCAGTCGCGGGCACATCGAGATTGCCTCGAAAAACCCACGGGACGCGGCGCTGATTGACCCCAACTACTTGAGTACGCAAAAAGACATCGACGAGGTCATTCAGGGCAGCCGCTTGATGCGCAAGATCATGCAGGCACCGGCGCTCAAGGGCATCACTGTTGAAGAAGTGTTGCCGGGGCCGGTCGTCGAAACCGACGAGCAGATGCTGCAGTATTTCCGCGAAAACAGTGGTTCGATCTACCACCTGTGCGGCTCCTGCGCCATGGGTTCGGACGAGCAGAAGTCCGTGGTCGACCAGCGCTTGAAAGTCCATGGTCTTGAGGGATTGCGCATCGTCGATGCGTCGATTTTTCCTAACGTGACGTCGGGGAATACCCACGCGGCGGTGTTGATGGTGGCCGAGAAGGGCGCCGACCTGATTTTGCAGGACGCCTGATTTCACAACCTCTGTGTATCAAAAATGAATTTCCGCCAAGTCCGCTGCTCATACTTGATAGGCAGCGGATTTATTGCGCGAAATCATGGGTGTATTCAGGGAGTGTTGAAATCATGGGGCCAGTATCGACGGTGGGCACGAACGTAACTGGCGGGTTGATTCTTGTGGTCGAGGATGACCCGCTGATCCTGGAATTTCTCTGCGAAATTCTTCAGGAAGAGGGGTTCGTGGTTCAGCCACAAACCAGCGCGGACGCCGCTTCTGTGTATCTGGAGCAGCACTCGGACAACGTCCGCCTGTTGCTCACCGACATCACCATGCCGGGCAAGCTCAATGGCGCTGACTTGGCCAATCAGTTTGGCGACCGCTGGCCCGAGAAGCCGATCATGATCATGTCCGGTTTCGAAACCCCGCAAAGCTCCGGTGTCCGGCATGCCGTCTCGTTCATCAAGAAGCCCTGGGCGCTCGGCCAATTGCTCGACTGTGTCGAGGGTGCCTTGAAGTCCAAGCCCCTTGGCTGAAACGTTGTTGCGCTGCATGAGTCCATCTCGCAAGTAAATGCTACATTGCCCGGCACACCCGCCAGGCCTTGCGAGAGGAAGCTCATCCTTGTCTGCTCATCGATCCGTTTTCAACACACCGTACCGCGCGTTCCTGTTCGACATGGACGGCACCGTGCTCAACTCCATTGCCGCCGCCGAGCGGATCTGGACGATCTGGGCCGTGCGCCATGGGGTGGAGGTCGCGTCGTTCCTGCCAACCATTCACGGCGCCCGCGCCATTGATACGGTGAACCGCCAGGGTTTGCCGGGCGTGGATGCCGAAGCTGAAGCCGCGTGGATTACCGCGGCGGAAATCGAGGACGTGGAAGGGGTTGTCGAGGTGCGTGGGGCCGCGGCATTTCTTCGGACCTTGCCGGCCGGTCAATGGGCGATCGTCACGTCCGCACCCAGAGCGCTGGCGTTGCGCCGGATGGCGGCGGCGGGAATACCCGAGCCTGAGGTCATGGTGACTGCCGAGGAGGTCAGCGCCGGGAAACCGGATCCTGCAGGTTACCGGTTGGCGGCCAAGCGGCTGGGTGTCGAGGTGACGGACTGCCTGATCTTCGAAGACGCCACCGTAGGCATTCTCGCGGCAGAAGCGGCGGGGGCGGATTTGGTGATCATCACCGAGACGCATGAGCATCCGATCCAGACGCAACATGCGACGTTGGCTAACTATCAGTCGGTCACCGCATCCGTCGATCCCGACCACTCTCTGCGCCTCAAACAAATCTAAATGTGGGAGCGAGCCTGCTCGCGAAAGCGGTGGATCAGTCGATATTGATGTGACTGACCCACCGCATTCGCGAGCAGGCTCGCTCCCACAATGGTTCTTTGTACTCGCTAATAGAGTCCGGGTATCAGCCGCCATGTGCTGGCGCAATAACTGTCGTATTCCCCGCCAAATTGCGCCCTCAACAACGCTTCTTCCGAGTGAATCCGCGCAATCAGCGGAATCACCGTCAACGCCGCCAGCAGCAACCCGACACCCGAACGAAAGGCCAGCGCCCAGCCCACGGCAATTACCAGCATCCCCAGGTAACTGGGGTTGCGCAGGCGCCGATAAATCCCGTCGGTAACCAGCGTGTGCCCAGGCTGAATCGCCACCAATCCACTGAAACGTTTGCCCAATACAAACACTGGCCACAAGCGAAGTGCGCCACCGAGGCAGAACAGCAATGCGCCGATCCAGCGCAGGCCTTCACCGCCAAAGGTCCAGAAGTCGATCCGGTCGGTGTAGGCCGGCAGGAATCCGCTGAGCAACCCGATCACCCCGAACGCCGGAAGCACCCAGCGATTGGCCCGGTCTTCACGTTCACCGGAACTCAGATTGACCTCGGTGAACAACGACAACACGGTCATCACTACGGTTACGAGGGCAACCACCACCAGCGACCCATGCGCAAAAAACGCCGCAAACCCGCCCATGCCCCACACGGCAAGACCGAGGTAGGCGAGGGTGCCGACGATGGCGAAGAACGCCAGTTTGGCCGAGATTTTCATGGCGCAGGTTCCAGGTCTGGACCGATACGTTGAGTGTAGATGCTCAAGCTGTTCCGCCGGATTGAGCTAGCCTCATCTGACGGTCGGGTCAAGCGAAGGAGGGACAATGTGGCCTTACAAGCGAGCGAGCGAGAAGACCCGAAACGATGGCATCACCAGACATTCCATGGTGCTGGCGATACTGCTTGCCGTCATTGGCGCAGGCATCGTCGCGTGCGCTTCACGTCCGCCATCCTCGCTTTCACCTTATTCAGTGATCGTTCTCCCGCGGACATCGTCATCGCCAGGTGAGCTGAGTGTGCGATTCATGGGCGTGTCGACCCTGATGCTCAGCGATGGACAGACATCAATCATGACCGACGGTTTTTTTTCCCGGCCGGAGCTGTTCAAGGTATTGCTCGGTCGGATCGGGCCGGACAACGAACGCATCGATGCGGCGTTGCACACCCTTTGCAATCCGCGATTGGCCGCAGTGATGGTGGCGCACTCCCATTTCGATCATGCGCTCGACTCGGCGGTGGTCGCATCGCGTACCGGGGCCGTGTTGGTGGGATCGGCATCAGTGGCCAATATCGGCCTGGGGGCGGGCCTGGCGCCAGAACGAATCAAGTCCGTCGACACTCAAGGTCCTTTCAGGTTCGGCGACTTCAAGGTGCAAGCGTTCCAGTCGCCACACTCTCCTGACGCGAAATTCCCCGGGACCATCACTGCGCCGCTGACCGCTCCCGCCAGAGCCAGCGCGTACAAGGAGGGGGGCAATTACTCCTATCTGATCGACCACAACGGTTTGCGGATTCTCATCCATCCCAGTGCCAACTTCACCCCGGGCCTGTTCAAGGGCGTCAAGGCAGACATCGTGTTTCTGGGCATCGGCACCCTCGGCAAGCAAGACCTGCGGTTCGCGCAGGACTACTGGCATGAAGTGGTGCAAACCACCGGCGCGCGGTTGGTGATTCCGATTCACTGGGATGATTTTTTCGAATCACTCGACAAGGGATTGCAACCGATGCCTGAGTGGATGGACCCTTTCGATGTTGCGATGCAGCGACTGATGCCGATGGCCCTGGCCGATGGCGTGAGCTTGCGATTGATGCCGCTGTTTGACCCGGTCGATGTGCGGGCAGCGCTGGCGGCGCACTCGCGTTCAGGTGTTGATGTCGGCCCTGGCATTGCGCCGGATCACCTGCGGCGGTTGGCCGAATGCCCTTAGAAAGGCTTCGCGCATGCGGCGTCTATCCGTGAATCCGGCTTCGGTGGCGATCTGATCGAGGGTCAGGCGCCCGCGTTCGAGCATCTGCCGCGCCGCTTCCAGCCGCAGGTTTTCGATGGCTTTGGCCGGCGTCTGCCCGGTCTCTGCGCGAAAGCTGCGGCTGAATTGGCGCGGGCTCAGGCGCGCCACGTCGGCCAGTTGCTCCACCGACAGCGGCGAAGCCAAATGCTCCCGGGCGTAGCCAAGAACGGTCTGAATACGGTCGGATTTTGGTGCCAGTTCCAGCAATGCCGAATGCTGGGACTGGCCTCCCGCACGACGTTGGTACATCACCAGCTTCTGCGCCACGGAGCGCGCCAGTTCGGCACCGTGATCCTTCTCGACCATGGCCAGCGCCAAGTCAATGCCGGCGGTCATGCCGGCCGAGGTCCAGATCGAGCCGTCGACCACGTAGATGCGGTCTTCTTCCACCTTGATCGAGGGAAACCGCGCTTGCAGGTCCCGGGCATAAGCCCAGTGCGTGGTGGCCCGCCGTCCGTCGAGTAAACCCGCCTGGGCCAGCACGAACGCCCCGGAACAAATCGATGCCATCCGCCGTGCAGTGCTCACGTTGTCGCGCAGGTAGGTCAGCACGCTGTCGGGCGCCTGTTCGACGATGCAGTCGCCACCGACCACGATGACCGTATCGAATACCCGCTCACCGAACGCCTGGGTCCCGACGCTTAATCCCCCGGAGGCGCGCAGCGTGCTGCCATCCTCGGAGATCACGTTGACGTCATACAGCGTCTCGCCGGCGCTGAAATTGGCGTACTCGAACACCGGCATCGCGGCCAGCGCCATGGACTGGAAGCCCTCGAATACCACAAATGCCACGCTAGTCATTGCCAGACCCTCAAAAGGACATGTCCTGAAAACGTACTTTAAACGTCATTTGAGACAAGTGTAAGAGTCTCTATAACTGTTCACACCCGGCGAACTGATCGCCTCACTGTGAAGGAAACTCGACATGGCTCTCTCATCCAAAGGCACCGCACTGATCACAGGCGCCTCTTCGGGCATCGGCGCGGTGTACGCCGACCGTCTCGCACGTCAGGGTTACGACCTGATTCTAGTCGCCCGCAGCCAGACCAAACTGAACGCGCTGGCGAACCACCTGAGCAACGAAACCGGGCGCGCGGTGGAAGTGGTCGCTGCCGATTTGAAAGTCAAAGCCGATGTGCTGCGGGTCGAGGAAATCCTGCGTAACGACGCCAGCATCACCTTGTTGGTCAACAACGCCGGCGTCGGTGCTGTCATGCCATTGCTGGGCAGCCCGGTGGATGAGATGGAGGACATGATCACCCTTAACGTTACCGCGCTGATGCGTCTGGCATACGCCGTGGTGCCAGGCTTCGTCGCCCGTGGCACTGGCACCGTGGTTAACATTTCGTCGATCGTTGCCGTCGCGCCAGAAATCCTCAACGGCGTATACGGCGGGACCAAGGCCTTTGTCCTGGGCTTGAGCCAGTCGATGCACCACGAACTGGCGGATAAAGGCATTCGTATCCAGGCGGTATTGCCCGGTGCGACCGCAACCGATTTCTGGAACGAGGCCGGCAACCCGGTGGAAAACCTGCCGCAAGAGATCGTGATGTCGGCGCAAGACATGGTCGATGCCGCGCTGGCGGGTTTGGCAAACGGCGAAGTGGTGACCATTCCGAGCCTGCACGATGGCGAGCAATGGGACCGTTTCGAAGGCCAGCGCCAGACCCTTTCCGGGTTGTTCGGCAACTCCAGCGCCGCACCGCGTTATCGCTAAACAAGGGGTCAGGGCGTCGCCAGTAATTTCGGCCATGACACAAAACCTGTGGCGAGGGAGCTTGCTCCCGCTGGACTGCGCAGCAGGCCCATCTTTGGGGCCGCTTCGCTGCCCAGCGGGAGCAAGCTCCCTCGCCACAGTGTTCAGCGCAGGGCCGTGAGCTGGGCAGGGTGAACTAAGCTTGAATAAGAAGGGTTCACCTTTGGGACACCCGCGATGCTTCACATCAAGACACCGTTGATCCTGCACTTGGGCCTGTCGACACCGACCCGACGGATCTGGTTGAAGATGGAAAACCTGCAACCCAGCGGTTCGTTCAAGCTGCGTGGCATGGGGTTTCTGTGCAGTCAGGCCAAGGCGCAGGGCAAACGCCGAGTGGTGTGTCCTTCGGGCGGCAATGCCGGGTTTGCCACCGCCATTGCTGCCGCGAGCCTGGGGTTGAGCGCCTGTATTGTGGTGCCGCACACCACCCCTGAATCGACCCGCGCGAGGATCCGCAAAACCGGTGCTGAAGTGATCGTGCACGGCAAGGTCTGGGACGAGGCCAATCAACGCGCCAAAGAAAGTTCACAGGATGCTGACACCGAATACGTACCGGCCTTCGATCACCCGGTGTTGTGGGAAGGGCACAGCACTCTGGTCGATGAAGTGCTGGAAGTGTGTCCTCAAATGGATGCGATGGTGACGTCGGTGGGCGGGGGCGGATTATTGGCGGGAATCCTCACGGGGTTGATGCGCCATGGGCGCACGGATTGCCGGATCATCGCTTGCGAAACCGAGGGGGCGGCTTCTTTCACGGCGGCCATGAAAGCTGGGCATCCGGTCCGGTTGCCGCGCATCGACACTGTGGCGACCTCGCTGGGCGCGGCAAAAGTTGCGCCCTGGCCGGTGCAGCACCTGCGCGATTTCCCTCACCAATGCGTCGTGCTCAGCGATGAGGACGCGATCATGGGCGTCGTGCGTTTCGCCAGCGACCTGCGTCAGCTGGTGGAGCCTGCGTGCGGTGTGTCATTGGCGGTGGCGTACCTCGACCATCCCGCCATAGCCGATGCGCACGACGTGGTGATCGTGGTCTGTGGCGGGGTGAGTGTCAGTGCGCAATTAGTCGCCGGGTGGGCACGTTTATCCGCAGGGAAAGCGAAGTAGGGCTGGAAACGCTATCCAGGTGTCACAAGCCCCACCGCTGCCTTCATTCCCCCTGAATCAGAATGGCCCGAGCCAGGTCTTCATCAGTGGCGTTAAGGCCGGGATTGTCCTGACGGATTTTTTTCAGCACCGATTCCAGATAAACCCCGCGAATCGCACCACCACTGGCGACGAAGCTGGAGGCGTCATCCCGGGCGGGAATCATCAGTTTATGGTCCTTGAACGTCGAGTACAGCGAAGCCGAGACCCCGGCCGACGTGGCAACATCGCCCGCATCCACTTTGGCCATAGCCGAGCCGAAGGGTAAACACAGCATCAGGGAAGAGATGATAATCAGACGGCGCATGACGGTGTCCTCTGAAAGCGTGAAGCAAATAGGAAGTACCTCATAGCTTAGGATGCGCGGCGATCGCCAGGAGTTCCTTGACCGCGCGATTTCGTTCAAAACCGCAGGGTTGCTCCAGTGGTCAACCACCGATCACGCTCTCCTGTCAGGTAGCGGCCCGCCACCACATCAACGTCGATACGCTCGCCGAGGTGAAACCGTGGCCCGGCCTGCCATGCCTGTTCAGCACCTTGTTGGCCATAACGTTCGGCAATCCTCAGGGTGAGACTGACGAACAACACATTGCGCCGCTCCACAGCTATCAGCAGGCGCATTGCGGGGTTTCCTTCGCCGGGTCGTTGTTCTCGATCACTCGCTCTCCGGCACGCTCGAGCAGTGGATAGGCGAGGGCGGCGATGTGGTGGTGCACGCGGCGGTAATCGCGCAGCACGCGCTGGAAGAGGTCACCGGATTCGGCCCAGGTGTTTTTGTCCTCCTGCAATTGGCGAAAGTGCTCACGGCTGGCGTGCGCTTCCAGCTGCCTGACGGTTTCCTTGCGACTGATCAGTTGATGGGCGATGGCAATGTCTTCGCGCAGGAACACGCTGATCGCCAGGCTCAGGCTTTCCAGCAAGGCGTCGTGCAGCGGGGCGATGTTGCCCAGCTCGAATGCCGAGAACTGTTCGCCACGGCGCACCCGGCGCATGGCCAATTGCGCGAGGCTGCTGCAGAGAATGTCCGCCGCGTGTTCGAGGTTGATCACGAACAAGAGGATTTCCTGGGCGCGATCGGCATCGTCGTCGCTGATGCCTTCCTTGCCAATGTCGGCCAGATAAGCACGAATCGCTGCGCTGAGCAGGTCCAGGGACCGATCGATGCGTCGTACGTCGTCGACACAGGTCGGCGCCGAGGTGTGGAACAGCTGCAACAGGCGCCCGAGCATCGCCGAGAACATATCGGCCATGCGCAGGGCTTCCCGGGCCGCGTTGGACAAACCGATGTTGGCCACTTCCAGACCGGCCTCGTCCAGGTAGTGCGGCATTCCGGGATCGACTTCCCGCACCGGATTCGGCAGCAGCCGGGTCAGGGCATTGGCGAGTACGTCGGTCAAACCGATGAACACCAGCGCCAACACCAGATTGAAACCGCTGTGCAGGACCACGACCAGCGTCGACGGATTCAGGTTCGTCTCGGCCAGCCACCCGGCAAACGGCAACACCGCCAGCGCACCGACCACCCGCACCAGCAGATTACCCAGCGGCAAACGTCGACCGACATTCGATCCAGCGTTGATCAGTGACGGCAAGGTCCCGCCAATGTTCACGCCCAGGACCAACGCCACCAGGGTGGTCGCCGAGAGCATGCCGGTCGCGGCCAGCGAGACGATCAGCAACACCACGGCCACGCTGGAATGGCAGAGCCAGGTGAGCAGCAGCGCCACTAACAGTGCAATCAGCAGGTCACCGTCCAGGCTTTGCATGATCAATTGAAACACCGGCGTACTTTCGACCTGCGCCAGGGTTGAACCGAGCATGTGCAGGGCCAGCAGCATCAGCCCCAGGCCGATCAGCGCACAGCCGACACTTTCAAAACGGGAGTCATCGCGCAGGCGAAAGACGATCAACCCCGTCAGTAGCATCAGCGGCATGAGCATCGACATGTCGAGGCTGAGCAGTTGTACCACCAGGGTCGAACCGATATTGGCGCCCAGCATCATCGCCAGCGCCGGGGCCAGCGCGAGGGTGCCGGCGGCGGTGAACGAGGTCGCCATCAGGCTGACGGCGGTGCTGCTTTGCAGGAGGCCGGTGATGCCGATCCCCGACAGCAACGCCATCCAGCGGTTGTTCAGGTTGTGGCCCAGCCACTGGCGCAATGGCGATCCAAAGCCGCGCAGCAGCGCCGAAGAAATCATGTGAGTGCCCCACAGCAACAATGCGATGGCGCCTGCGAGGTTGATCAGTAGAGTCGTTCCCGACATGAGAACCCTCCTTTTTCAGTAGGGTTAAGCGCGGTTCATGTGGGAGCGAGCCTGCTCGCGAAAGCGGCGTATCAGCCAACGATGATGTTGCCTGACACTCTGCCTTCGCGAGCAGGCTCGCTCCCACAGGGGTTGGGGTGTTCAGGTCATCAGAACCACTGCTTGAAGCGGCGGATGTAGAGGATTTTCATGACCTGCGCGAAGACGCAGTAGCTGAGCAAGGTGCCCACCAGCCAAGGGAAGTACGCCCACGGCAATGGCTGCAAACCGACCAGCGTGCCCAGCGGCGAGAACGGAATGTAGATGCCCAGCACCATCACCAACCCGGTCATCAGAATCACCGGCAACGCCGCCGTGCTCTGGAAGAACGGGATCTTCTGTGTGCGCAACATGTGCACCACAAGCGTCTGCGACAGCAGCCCTTCGATGAACCAGCCGGACTGGAACAGGCCCTGCATTTCCACGCTGTTGGCGGCGAACACGTACCACATCAACGCAAACGTGGTGATGTCGAACACCGACGAGGTCGGCCCGATCCACAGCATGAAACGGCCGATGTTTTTCGCGTCCCACTTGCGCGGTTTGCTGAGGAATTCCTTGTCCATCTTGTCCCACGGCAGCGCCAGCTGAGAGATGTCGTACATGAGGTTTTGCAGCAGCAGGTGGATCGACAGCATCGGCAAAAACGGAATAAACGCACTGGCCACCAGCACCGAGAACACGTTGCCGAAGTTGGAACTGGCGGTCATGTTCAGGTACTTCATGATATTGCCGAAGGTTTCGCGGCCCTTGAGCACGCCTTCTTCGAGCACCATCAGGCTCTTTTCCAACAGGATGATGTCGGCCGATTCCTTGGCAATGTCGGTGCCGCTGTCCACCGAAATACCGACGTCGGCATCGCGCAGGGCAGGGGCATCGTTGATGCCGTCGCCAAGGAAACCCACGGTGTGACCATTGGCCTGCAACGCCTTCAGCACCCGCGACTTTTGCAGCGGTGTCAGTTTGGCGAACACCGTGCGTTCTTCGACACGCAGCTTGAGGGTGGTGTCGTCCATGTTCTCGATGTCCTGGCCAAGCAGCGGGGTGCCCGGTTCCAGGCCGACGTCGCGGCAGATCTTGCAGGTGACGACCGCGTTGTCGCCGGTCAGCACCTTGACCGTCACGCCCATGTCCCGCAGCGCAGCAATCGCCGGGCCTGCGGTTTCCTTCGGTGGATCGAGGAAGGTCAGGAAGCCGCGAATCACCAGCTCGCGTTCATCTTCGGTGGTGTACTGGTTTTTGCTCTGCGCTTTCGGGATCTCGCGGGTGGCGACCAGCAGCACCCGGAAGCCGTCCTCGTTGTATTCGTTGGCCAGGGCCAGCAAGTCTTTGCGGCGCTGATCATCGAGGGCGACAACGCTGCCGTTTTCATGGAAGTGACTGGCGATGGACAGCATTTCCTCGACCGCGCCTTTGCACACCATCAGATGATCGTCGCGGCTGTCCTTGACGATGATCGACAGGCGCCGGCGGACGAAATCGAATGGCAGTTCATCGACCTTGCTGTAGGCGAACGGCACTTTAAACTTTGGATTCGCGTTGGCAAATTGCACCACCGCCTGATCCATCAGATTCTTCAAACCGCTCTGGTGATGGCTGTTGAGCCACGCCAGTTCGAGGATCGAGTCGTCGCGCCGGCCATGGCTGTCGACGTGGTGCTCGAGAATGATCTTGTCCTGGGTCAGGGTGCCGGTCTTGTCCGTGCACAGCACGTCCATCGAACCGAAGTTCTGGATCGCATTGAGGCGCTTGACCACCACTTTGCGCTTGGCCATGGCCATCGCGCCTTTGGCCAGGTTGGCGCTGACAATCATCGGCAGCATTTCCGGGGTCAGCCCGACCGCCACGGCCAGTGCAAACAGCAACGCGTCGCTCCAGTCGCCCTTGGAAAAACCGTTGAGCAAGAACACGATCGGCACCATCACCAGCATGAAGCGGATCAGCAGCCAGCTGACGCTGCTCACCCCACGGTCGAACGCCGTTTGCACGCGCGAGCCGACAATGGCTTTGGCCAGCGAGCCGAAGTAGGTGCGCGAGCCGGTCGCGACCACTACGGCTTTGGCGGTGCCGCTGACCACGTTGGTGCCCATGAAGCAGATGTTCGGCAGGTCGAGCAGGTTCGACTGATCGGCGGCGCTGCCGGTGGCCGACTTCTGGGCGACGTTGCCCAGGGTGTCGTATTTCTCGACGGGCAAGGCTTCACCGGTGAGCACGGCCTGGCTGATGAACAGGTCGCGGGATTCGATCAGGCGAATGTCCGCCGGGATCATGTCACCCGCACTGAGTTGCACGATGTCGCCGGCCACCAGCTCGCGCATCGGTACTTCGCGAAGGGTCGCCTCCTGGCCGCGTTGTCCGCGCCGCAGCACGGTGGCGGTGGTACGCACCATGGCCTTGAGGGTTTCGGCTGATTTGGCCGAGCGGTATTCCTGCCAGAACCGCAGCAGGCTGCTCAAGGTGACCATGGTCATGATGATAATGACCTTGGTCAGGTCGGCGTCGTCGCTTTCACCCTGGCTGATCGGCAGCCAGTAGTCGGTGAAGAAACTGATGCCGGCCAGGGTCAGCAATACATAGATGAAGGGATTGTTCAGGGCTTTGAGCAGTTGGACGAAGGCGTGAGGCGGCTTGTCGTGGGCGACTTCGTTGTAGCCGCCACGGGCCAGACGGCCCTCGGCTTCCAGTTCGGTGAGGCCGTCCGGGGTTGCATTGAGGTTGGCGAGGGTGACGGCCAGGCCGTTTTGGGCTTCTCGTGCGGCGCGCATCGACAGTTTGGCGTTGTCGCTGCGGGTGCCTTTGGTGCGGGAATCGGGGGTTTTTACTGTGGTCATCGCGTGTGCTCCTGCCGCTGCTTGCGGCACGACACACAGCCGGCTCAGCCAACTACAGGCGAGCGAATGTATGTCGAGCCGCAAACAAGCGATCGATGTCAGAAGTAATGTTTTGTTGTTTTAACGTTCGCTGGCTATCAATAGGAAAGTGACAGGCAGCGAACCGTCTACTGGCTTCGTCCATAACTAACTCCAATTAACTGATGTTTTAAAAGGCAATAAGAAGTTGTCGGTTTCCAATGTCAGAAAACCGTTGAGGGAAGGACTTTAAAGTGCCTTCAGATCAATTGAATGTGCGGCCCGTCAGGCTCGGCTTCGCAACCGGAAGCGACGCGCGATGCGTCGACTCGGTGGTTCCTGGCTGTCATCCAGGCTCCAGCGTTGCTGAAGTCGACCCGTCATCGGGCAGACGCGCCAGTTGGCACGCGGGTGTGCCCTGGCAGGGGAAGAAAGGCTGGAAAACGGCGCAATGGCGCGGTTCGCAAGCGTAGGCTCACGGCAGGGCTTGACCCGCATGGTCGAAGCAAAGGCGCGTACGCCGGGCATTACGGTGGTGTTGAAGTTCATAACATGCCTCTGGACCGGACGGACGCCGGTGAGGCAAGTTACGGTGGAGCATCAAGCTCTAGCGCAGCTCACCCGACCGAAAAGTCGAGTCCCGTCATTTTCTGGGTTATGTGCCAGATTCTGCAGTTTCGCAGTAACCCGACAGCGACTAGATACTGTGTCCATTGGATTCCGTAGTGAGTTGAAAAAAGTCCTTCGTCGAAGGCCCGGGCAATTTACTCAGCGAGGTGGAGTACGTCAACCTTAAAAGCCCGATTAATAGTGTATTAAATGGAAAAGTTGCACATTTGATTATTGAGTTCAGCCAAATGACAGTAAGTTGTCTTTCCGGTGACGGAGTGCAGCGAGGGCCGGTTTGAAAATGAGCACAGGACAATCGAACATCGATATCGACTGCGTGGTGGTCGGGGCCGGCGTGGTTGGCGTCGATGACTTGCAGTGGCTGGATGCCGCGCAAGCCCGAGCGTTTGAACCGGCACTGTCCCGATAACAGCCTGCAACCGGCCTACAGCGGCATCCGCCCGAAAATCACCGGCCCGAACGAGCCCGCAGCCGACTTCATCATCAGCGGCCCGACCGAACACGGCGTGCCAGGGCTGGTGAACCTGTTCGGCATCGAATCACCGGGGGCTGACCAGTTGCCTGGCACTGGCCGAGCGGGTGGTGCAGCAACTTACGTAACCCCGTAGCAGTTGCCGGTTATCAGTCGTTGCGATGCCGTGAGCCATGAGGGCTATGCTTTGCAGTGCGCCCATCACCATGGGAGACCTCTGATGATCAACGTACGTACGGCCCGCATGCTTGCCGATTACAAGAACTGGGCCGACCAGCGCCTCTTTGACAGCCTGGCGGCATTGCCGGCGGGTGAGGTCAGCAAAGATCGCGTGTCGGTGTTCAAGAACATGATAGGCACCCTGAACCACATCTACGTCGTGGACTGCATCTGGCAGGCCCACCTCGAAGGCCGAGGGCACGGCTTCAAAACTTCGCATGATCTGTTGCACGCCGACCTTGCCGAACTGCGCATGGCGCAGCGGGAGATTGATCACTGGTATTGCGACTGGAGCGAAAGCCAGACCGAAGCGTCGCTGGATAAACCCGTCGAATTCACGTTTGTCTCCGGTGAAAGCGGCACCATGAGTGCTGGCGCGATACTGATGCATGTGGTCAACCACGCCAGCTATCACCGTGGCTGGGTGATCCAGATGTACTTCGAGATCCCGGCCATGCCACCGGTTACGGACTTGCCGGTGTACCTGCGCGAAACTCAGCCGACGGCTTTCAAGTCGCTGCATGCCCCGGCAGTGGAGCCGCCATGTGCTGTGCAATTTTCGAGCGCAACCAGCGTTCTGCCGGATCGTTATCGTTGACGCCGTTCCAGACCATGGACAGTTCGGACAGCACGATGTCAAACGGCGGGTCGTCGGCACGCAACTGGTTGCTGCCTTCGATCAACGCACACGCGGCATAATCCGGCACCGAGGCGAGCATATCGGTGCCGGCCAGTAACGAGCCATCAATCAAGGAGCTACACTATGTTCAAGATCACACCCAACCCGCCAGAAACCGACACCGACGATGTTTCCCCCTACTAATCCACCGATTCCAAAAAACTCAACACTGCCGCCGACCGCGCCCTCGACTACTACCTCAAACCGGTCATTCCCAAAGACACCCCGCGTAAACCCAGCACCATTTACTTCGTCGGCCCCGACACCGATCACGAAACCCTGCTGGGCATTCAAAACTCCGTGATGTTGGGTGAACTGGCGGTGAACCGGATGCTGGATAACGTCGATCCGCATAGCTAACGCTTATCTGTGGTGAGGCGAAGTCTTGTGGTGAGGGGGCAAGCCCCCTCGCCACAATTGTGTAAAGGTGACAGATCTATTTAGTAAATAGGTCTGTCACCTTTTTTTTAAATTCCTGCTGGTCAACGCCTTTGAGACATTGGCGTCAGCGCACGTCATGTTGAGCGATTTCGGTTATGGGGGCGGATATAAAAATGAAAAAACTCCGATTTCGGTTCTCTGATATTTTTTGTGCGGATGAGTTTAATCGTTATTGCAAAATTTTATAAAGAACTGTCATTTGTTACAGGTGACAACCTAGATTGGAAACCCTAACTTTATTCACGAAGGCTGGGCAATAAGAGCGGTGTTTATAGGTGGGTCGTGTCTGGTTTGTCTTCTGGAGAATACATCACCTTTCATATGGAGAGTCTAAGATGAAAAAACTTCTTGCTTATTATCACGGTTCGGGTGTTCCTGGGTCTGAATCTAATGCAGGGGAGTATGGGTATTTTCGCATACATAGAGTCGCAGAGGAGGGTGCGCTAGTTGGGGTGGAAGCAATGTATGAAAAAGGTCTCGCAGTGCAGTGCGCTGCGGACTGTGAGGTGGGGTGGTATTACGATGGAAATGGGGGGTTTATTACTGCTGAAAAGTTTGAGCAGGTTAAGAAAGACTATCACGCGGCGCATGCAATGCAGCCATCAGTCTCGGGTGGTATTGTTTTTTCAGACGAAACAATAGATCTCTGATTGGGCTGCAATTTCAGTCAGCCAAGTTGCATAACTTGTGGAGATCGCGATAGCGGAGTATCAGGCAAAGATAATTCACCTGATACTCCGCCGTTCTGAGAAAGATTGCTCCCACATAGAGTACGTTGAACTGTTTCAATAAGAAGGGCCGGATGATCCGCTCTTTTTTACGTGGGCGTTTTCAGCACGTCTTGAATAAAAGAACGAAATCAATCCGCACACCCCAAACAACTCGTCCCATTGCAGCCCGACCAAGCATGGTTTTTGGCGGCGCTGCCCCCCCGGCCGATCCCAATGCGCCACCGGTGAAGTAGGTCACCAACGGTGTTCAATCGGCTGATGGCATCCTGAGCCATGGCAAGAAGCTTTCGGGCATCTGGTGTATGTGCGGGCCGGCGCACATTTTAGCCGCTATGAACCGGCTCCGATTCCGTCAGCACTTTGCGGAACGTCTCCACCAACGGCCGCAAATTGATCCGGTGCCACGCCGCCCACAATGGTCGGGTGAAGGCAATCCACGGCACTTCCCGTAGCACCACACCCGGCGGAGCGTTGCGGCTCAGGCCTTTCTGAATCATCGCGATGCCCAGTCCCGAAGCCACCAGAGCCATGGCTGTGAAGGGACCGGTGGCTTCCATGCGGATGTCCGGGGTGAAGCCGGCGCGGATGCAGGCGCTGACGAAGTCTTCGCGGTTGGTGACATTCTGGTGGTGCTGCACGCCGATCCACTCTTGGTCGGCGAGGTCGGCCGGGGTCAATGTGGTCTGATTGGCCAGTGGATGATGCTCAGGCAATGCCAGCAGCATCGGGTCGTCCAGCACTTGAAAGCCCAGCAGATCCGGATCATTTTTGGCCGGTGGTTCGCTGACCAATGCGATGTCGAGGCTGCGTTGGCGCAGGCCTTCAAGCTGTTCAGTGGAGCGCAGGTTGTACAGCGCGACATGCACGTTCGGCCGCTCGACGCGCAACACGCGCAGGGCATTCGGCAACACGCCAGCGTGCATGGCGTTTTCGATGTAGCCGATGCACAAACCGCCTTCTTCGCCGCGACCGAGGCGTTTGCCGAGGGATTCCAGGCGACTGGCGTGGGTCAGCAGGGCGCGGGTTTCGGCGAGGAAGGTCTGGCCGTCGCGGGTCAGGCGGATGCGTTGTTGGCTGCGTTCGAACAGGGTCAACCCCAGGCGTTCTTCGAGCTGGGCGATCTGCCGGCTCAACGGCGACTGGGAAATGTGCAGGCGTTCGGCGGCGCGACCGACGTGTTCTTCTTCGGCGACGGCGACGAAGTAGCGCAGCTGGCGGATGTCGATCATGTCAGACCTCTGGGGACTCAAGTGCTGCGTATTATGTCTTGGACGGTCCGACCGTCGCAATCTAGGATCTGCTCAACGGTAAAGCAAAAACCGCGCTTTGTAGGAGGCGGCTTGCTGGCGATGGCGGTTAATCAAGCGATAACTGTGTTGACTGTTTCAACGCCATCGCCAGCAAGCCGGCTCCTACAGGTTCACGAGACATTCAAGAGGAATTACCCATGAGCTTGAAAGACAAACTGCCCGGCGCGCTGGGTTTTGGTACCGCACCCTTGGGCAACATGTTCCGCGCGATTCCTGAAGACGAAGCGCTCGCCACCGTGCACGCCGCCTGGGATGCCGGCGTGCGCTACTTCGACACCGCGCCGTTCTACGGTTCGGGCCTGTCGGAAATCCGTCTGGGCGCCGCGTTGTCCCGATACAACCGCGACGACTACGTGCTGAGCAGCAAAGTCGGCCGGGTCATTCTGGATGAAGTCGAAGACACTGCGGCCCGTGATTTGGGCGAGAAAAGCGGGGTATTCGAACACGGCCTCCCGAACAAGATCGTCAATGACTACAGTGCCGACGCGACGATGCGCTCCATCGAAGACAGCCTCAAGCGTCTGCAAACCGACCGTCTGGACATCGTCTGGGTGCATGACATCGCGCAGGATTTCTACGGCGATCAATGGCTGGAATACTTCAACCAGGCCCGCACCGGCGCGTTCAAAGTGCTGACCCGTTTGCGCGAAGAAGGCGTGATCAAGGGCTGGGGCCTGGGCGTGAACAAGGTCGAGCCGTGCGAACTGACCCTTGATCTGACCGAAGCGCAACCGGACGGCTTTCTGTTGGCGGGTCGCTACACTCTTCTCGACCACGACCGCGCGTTGCAACGTTTGATGGACGCAGCCCTGGCGCAGAACGTCGAGATCGTGGTCGGTGGTCCTTACAGCTCGGGCATTCTGGCCGGTGGTGCGCACTTCGAGTACCAGCAAGCCAGCCCGGCGATCATCAACAAAGTCGAGCACATCAAACGCATCGCCGCCGCGCACGGTGTCGACATCAAAGCGGCGGCCTTGCAGTTCTCGTTAGCCAACCCGGCGGTGGCGGCGGTGATTCCAGGTTCCAGCCGTCCGGAGCGTATTGCCGAAGACGTTGCCGCGCTGTCGGCGGTCATTCCCGCCGCATTCTGGCAGGCAATGCGTGAGGCAAAACTGGTCTCCGACCGCGCGCCATTGCCGATCACAGGAGTTTGAGCATGAAGATTGATCTGAGTGGAAAACTCGCCATTGTCAGCGGCAGCACCGCCGGCATTGGCCTGGGCATCAGCAAGGCGTTGGCCGAGTCCGGCGCTACGGTGGTGGTGATCGGCCGCGAGACGGCCAAGGTCGAACAGGCGCTGGCGAGCATTCGTCAAAGCGTACCGGACGCGCAGTTGCGTGGCCTGACCGCCGACCTGGGCACTGCCGAAGGCGCCGAAGTGCTGTTCGCCGCCGAGCCGCGCGCGGACATCCTGGTGAACAATCTCGGGATTTTCAACGACGTCGATTTCTTCGATACACCGGACAGCGAGTGGACGCGCTTCTATGAGGTCAACGTGATCTCCGGCGTGCGCCTGTCCCGGCATTACGTGCCGGACATGGTCAAGCAGGGTTGGGGCCGGGTGATCTTCGTGTCCTCGGAATCCGGCATCTCGATCCCGGCCGACATGCTCAACTATGGCGTGACCAAAAGCGCCAACCTGGCGGTGTCCCATGGCCTGGCCAAACGGCTGGCGGGCACTGGCGTGACGGTCAATGCGATCCTGCCCGGCCCGACACTGACCGATGGCCTGGAGCAGATGCTCAAGGACACCACCGCCGCCTCCGGTCGCAGCGTTCGCGAAGAAGCCGATGCGTTTGTGCTGAAAGCGCGGCCGACGTCGATCATCCAGCGCGTGGCGGATGTCGAAGAGGTGGCGAACCTGGTGGCGTACATCGCTTCGCCGCTGTCCTCGGCCACGACCGGCGCTGCATTGCGGGTTGATGGCGGTGTTGTCGACAGCATGGCGATTTGAATTTTTTGATTAACAGAGAGGGTTACATGGCAACTGCATCAGCGTTTGTTGATATCCCGGCTTCGGCCGATGACGTGTGGCAATTGATCGGCGGCTTCAACTCGTTGCCGGACTGGCTGCCGTTTATTCCGAAAAGCGAACTGAGCGAAGGCGGGCGGGTGCGCAGCCTGCAAACCGCGGATGGCGCGGTGATCGGCGAGCGGCTTGAGGCGTTTGATAACGCCGGGAAGACGTACAGCTATTCGATTGCGCAGGCACCATTTCCGGCGACTGAGTATTTGGCGACGATCAAGGTTGAAGCGCAAGGGCAAGGGGCTCGGGTGACGTGGTCGGGTCGGTTCACGCCTGTGGGGGTGAGTGAGGAAGAAGTGGTGGCGTTGTTCGACGGGATTTATCAGGGTGGGCTTCAGGCTTTACGGGCCAACTACCCGGCCTGACGAAAACCCAATTCCCCCTGTGGGAGCGAGCCTGCTCGCGAAGGCGGTCTAACAGTCGACATCACTGTTGAATGTAAGTCCGCTTTCGCGAGCAGGCTCGCTCCCACAGGGTTTTTGTTTTGTCAGGGAGATTCGGGTCAGGACTGCGGGATCAGGCTCTCCCGGCAATCCAGCACCAACCGCGCGCCACCGAGTTCGCTGCTGCCGACCTCCAGCGCAAACCCATGCAGGCTGGCAATCGCCGCAACAATCGACAATCCCAAACCAAACCCGCTTTTTTGATTGCCACCCTCAGCCCGATAGAACCGCTGAAACACCGCTTCGCGCTCGGCCTCCGCAATCCCGGGTCCGGAATCCAGCACTTCGATCCGCGTAAACCCGCCCTCACTGACCCCACGCAAAATCACCTCGCCCCCCGGCGGCGTGAACTTGATCGAGTTGCTCAGCAGATTCGCCACCGCTTCGAACAACAACGCCCGGTCCCCGTTAAGCGCTGGCAACGACACTGGCAGTTGCAGCTTGAAAACCAGTTCGCCTTCTTCCGCCAGCGGCAGGTAGAAGTCATGCAGCTCCTGGAGCAACGGCACCGGGTCCAGTTGCACAAAACCCGAGCGGCGCTGGCGATCTTCCAGCTCGGAAATCCGCAGCAACCCGCGAAAACGCGCCATCAAGGTGTCGGCTTCACCGAGCACAGAATCCAGTTGTACGCCGAGCGTCGAGTCATCTCCGGCCTGCTGCTGAATCCGGTACAGCTGCGCCCGCAGGCGTGTCAGCGGGGTGCGCAGGTCATGGGCGATGTTGTCGCAGACACCCTTGACCTCGTGCATCAAGCGCTCGATGCGCTCAAGCATGGCGTTGACGATGGTGGCGAGCATGTCCAGTTCATCGCGCCGGTTGGACAAGGGCAGGCGCCGGGTCAAATCCCCGGCGACGATGGCTTCGGCGCTGGCCTGGATCGCGCGGATGCGCCGCAGGGGCCGACGGCGCAACAGGTGCCAACCGGCGATGCCCGGAATGATGGTCAAGGTCACGCCCCAGAACAACGCATGAAGGATGATCCGGGTGACGGCGAACAACGAACCGTTGTCGCGCACCAGCACCAGCCAGCGACCGTCGCGGGTCTGGGTCGCTACCGCATCGCAGCTGTCGGCGGGCAGGATCGGGTCGTCGGAGTCGGTGCAATCGCGGAGCATGTGGATCTTGCCGTCCAGCGGCAGGCCTTCGGGGATAAAACGCAGGGCGCCACTGAGGTAGCGATGCTGGTGATCGAACAGGCCATAGGCATCGATGCCACGAATGTCGAAGGTCATGCTGACGGCGAGGGCGTCCACCAGTTGCTCGCCCTGGAAGCGCGAAAACAGATGCTGGCGTTGCATCAGCGAGTGCTTGGCCAGGTTGTCGAGGTAAGCGGACACCTCGTAGTACATGACGCCCATCAGGATCGCGCTCCAGATCACGAACAGCGAACTGTAGAGCGCCAGCAAGCGGCTGCTGGAAGAGCGCCAGCCTTTAGACGGGTTCGGCAATGACATAACCCGAGCCTCGCACGGTCCGAATCAGTGGGGCCTGGCCTTGTGGGTCGATTTTCTTGCGCAGACGGCCGATGTGCACGTCGATCAGGTTGGTGCCGGGGTCGAAGTGGTAACCCCAGACTTCTTCGAAAATCATCATGCGCGACAGAATCTGCCCGGTGTTGCGCATCAGGAATTCGAGCAGTTTGTATTCGGTCGGCAGCAGCGTCAGCAACAGGCCGGCACGGCTGGCTTCATGGCTGATCAGGTTGAGTTCCAGATCAGCTACTTTCAACGTCGTGGCCTGGGCGGTCACGGTGTTCTGGCGGCGCAGCAGCACTTCAACGCGGGCGGCCATTTCATCGGTGGCAAATGGCTTGGTCAGATAATCGTCACCACCGGCGCGCAACCCGCGCACGCGCTCATCGACGTCGGAGAGGGCGCTGATCATCAGGATCGGCGTGGCCACGCCCATCGTTCGCAGCGTGGTGACAATCGCCAGGCCATCGAGCTCCGGCAGCATGCGGTCGAGGGTGATCAGGTCGTAGTCACCACTGACCGCACGCTCCAGGCCTTCGCGGCCATTGTCGACCCAGTCGACATCGAGGCCGTGGCTGCTCAGTTCGGCGACGATTTCCCGGGCGGTCACGGCGTCGTCTTCGATGGTCAAGATGCGGGTCATAGGGCTGGCCTGATTAGCGGTTCTCAATGATGTGCAGCATTTTGCCAAGAAATGATCGCAGTCTTTCTAAATAAAACTTCATGCGCTGATTATTTTGATCAATGCAGAAAACCCGCTGCGTTGAGGCATTCCTTGCAAATTGCATGAGAAAAGGAAGTTCAATCTTTATAAGCTTTTGAAAAACATAGAAATATTTAAAAGACGCGACTGGCACGCTGACTGCAATGGTGCATTTGAAGAGTTGTAACACCATCTTTCCTGCCTGGAGCGATATAACAATGAATAGATCTTCTGATGGTTTCTATAACGTCGCAGAAGAAACGAGCACGCTCTCGGGTGTGTCCTGGGGGGCGATCTTCGCCGGGGCCGCTGCGGCGGCAGCGTTGTCGCTGATCCTGGTGCTGCTAGGTTTCGGCCTGGGTTTTTCGGCGGTGTCGCCGTGGGCCAATGAAGGTGTGAGTGCCAAGGGTCTGGGCATTTCAACCATCGTGTGGCTGGCGGTGACGCAAATTTTGGCGGCCGGGGCCGGTGGTTACATTGCCGGTCGCTTGCGGGTCAAGTGGGCCAACATGCACGGGGATGAAGTGTATTTCCGTGATACCGCCCATGGCTTCCTCGCTTGGTGCGTGGCGACGCTGGTGACCGCGACCCTGGTGGTCGGCTCGGTCAGCAGTGTTGTCAGTGGTGGCATGCAGGCCGGGGCCAATATGGTCGGCGGCGCAGCCAGTGCGGCCACTCAAGCCGCCGGCACCGCGGCTGCCAATACCAATAGCGATCAGTACGGCTATTTCGTCGACAGCCTGTTCCGTGACGATCGTCCGGCCGCCGTCAGCGATGACGCCGCGCGAGGCACCGTGACGCGCATCTTTGTGCGCAGCCTGGGCAACAACGGCCTGAGCGCCGAAGACCGGACCTACCTCGCACAAATGGTCGCCCAACGCACCAACCTGACCCAGGCAGACGCCGAGCGTCGTGTCGATGAAGTCTATGCCCGTACACAAAAAGCTGTGGCCGACGCCAAGGTGGCTGCCCAGCAAGCCGCTGACACCGCCGCGAAAGTCGCTGCCTGGACGTCGCTGTGGATGTTCATCGCACTGCTGATCGGCGCGTTTTTCGCCAGCCTTGCCGCTACCTTTGGCGGTCGTCGTCGGGACGCCGTTGTGTACGTGGAAACCGACACTTACGTCACCACTACCCCAGTCCGCTAACCCAGGAGAATCATCATGCGCTCATTACTGCTGTTCTTTCTTGGCGTGCCGATCCCGATCATTATCCTGATCGCCCTGTTCATGCATTGATCCGCTGAGGCTCATGCCTCTGCCGCTTCCACCTCTGGTGGAAGCGGCGTTTTGCTTTGTGGCCCCCAATAAAGCGAAGATGCCTCACAGGTTTGATCTGGGTTGTTTTTGAAAGGAGAGCAGGGCGTTGGACAAAAAGGAAATCAAGCGGCAACTGATGGCGGCACTCGACGCCGGGAACTCCAAAACCGCGACGTTCAAGGCGTTCTCTGGCGGAACGGTCAAGGACCGGGTACTCGCTTACTGGATCGGCGCCAGGCCGGATCCGGCGCTGCGGGAAAAACACTCGCTCAAGGTCAACATCCTGCTCGCACTGACCTGCCTTCAAGCCTTGCTGGGAGCCGTCACCGGATTTTATCTGGGCTCGATGATCGGCCCCGGTGCCGTGGTGTTTTTCACTTTGTTTGCGGCGCTGGTGCCGCTGGCGTTTGCCTGGGGGTTCTACAAGAACTCGGCGCAGGCCTACACCCTTTACATGATTCTGACCGTCAGCCAGATCGGGCGGATGTTTCAGGGGTATGAGGAAGATCCGGTGATGACAGTGGTCGGTGTGGTGATCACGTTGGCCATGGTGTTTTATGTGGCCTGGGTGAAGGCGTTGCTGTTCCCGGACCTGGGGTTTGTCGGTTCGAAAAAGGTCAAGGGGCAGTTTGTGTTTTCCAACTGATGCTCGGGTGGGGGCCTGGCATTGCACCGCGTTATCGTTCATCGCGGGCAAGCCACGCTCCCACAGGAGAATGCGGTCTACTGTGGGAGCGAGCTTGCTCGCGATGGCGGCATACCTGCCGCCACAGCACTTAAATCTTGCCCGCTTCCTGCTCCTCCAACTGATCCGACTCAAACAACTTAGCCAATTCCGCCCGCGCTTCCTGCGCCGTCTGCAACACCTTCGCCGCATCGTCATACACCGCGTGCTGGGCCTCCAACACCTGCTCATCGTGATGTTTGAAGCGCTTGATCCGCGCATCCGCCTGCGCTTGGGTGAGTCCCAGGCCAACCAGCGTGCGCCGGCTCATTTCCAGGCTCGAATAATAGGTTTCACGAATCGCCTCGGCACCCAGGTCCACCAGGCGATGCACATGCTGGCGGTTACGTGCGCGGGCGATGATTTTGATGTGCGGGTACAGCCGATGCACCACCTCGGCGGTCTTGATGTTGGTGTCTGGGTCATCGGTGGCGATGATGAAATATTCCGCCTGTTCGACCTTGGCCGCGCTGAGGATCTCCGGGCGCATCGGGTCGCCATAGAACACCGGCACGCCGCCGAAACTGCGGGACAGCTCGATGGTTTCCACCGACGTATCGAGCGCCACGAATTTGATGTTTTGCGCCCGTAGAATCCGCGCAACGATCTGCCCCATCCGGCCCATGCCGGCGATCACTACGCGCGGCGCATCGGTGTCGATGTCGCGGAATTTCTCCGGCACCACCACCGGTTGCACCTTGGGTGTATACAACCGGGCGCACAGCAGCAGCAACAGTGGCGTCACCGCCATGGACAGGGTGATGGTCAGCACCAGCAAATCGTACAGGTGCGGCTCGAACAGGCCTTGATCACGGCCGATCTTGAACACCACAAACGCGAATTCACCACCGGCCGCCAGCACGATACCCAGACGCAGCGCACTGACTTTACCCAGGCCACCGGCCAATCGGCCGACCACAAACAGCAGCGGCAATTTGATTGCGATCAACAACAGGGTCAGCCCGAGTACCGCAAGCGGGGCACTGAGCAGCAGACTGAGGTTGGCGCCCATGCCGACGCTGATGAAGAACAGACCCAGCAGCAGGCCTTTGAACGGCTCGATCTGCGCTTCCAGTTCATGCCGGTATTCAGAGTCCGCCAGCAGCAGCCCGGCGAGGAACGCGCCGAGCGCCATGGACACGCCGACCAGGTCCATCAGCCACGCCGTGCCGATCACTACCAGCAATGCCGTGGCGGTGGACACCTCGGGCAGGCTGGTTTTGGCGACGATGCGAAACACCGGACGCAGCAGATAGCGTCCGCCGATGACCACCACCGCAATGCTGCCCAGTACCCGCAAACCGTGATTCAAGTCTTCAGCAGCGGTGGAGGTGTGGTCACCACCGGCCAGCAGGGGGACCATGGCAATCAGCGGGATGGCAGCGATGTCCTGAAACAGCAGGATCGCAAACGCCAATCGACCGTGGGGGCTGGTCAGTTCCTTGCGCTCGGCCAGGCTTTGCAAGCCAAACGCAGTGGACGACAGGGCAAGGCCAAGACCGAGCACGATGGCACTGTTCAGCGGCTGGCCGAAGACGAGCAGCGCAAGTACACCAATCACCGAGCCGGTCAGCAGCACCTGCGCCAGGCCCACGCCGAACACCGATTTGCGCATCACCCACAGGCGTCGTGGCGACAGCTCCAGGCCAATGATGAACAGCAGCAACACCACGCCGAGTTCGGAAATATGGCTGACGCTTTGCGGATTGCCGATCAGCCCCAGCACCGACGGCCCGATGAGGACGCCGGCAAACAGATAACCCAGCACGGCTCCCAATTGCAGGCGCTTGGCCAAGGGCACGGTGAGCACCGCCGCGAACAGAAACACGACAGCGGCTTGCAACAGGTTGCCTTCATGGGGCATGGCTTACTCCAACACTCGATACGGCGGAGCGCCAAGGATAAAGGCTGCGGCCGGATGCGTCAGCCAAGTTGACTGACAAACCGCAATCGCGAGCAGGCTCAGTCCCACATTTGATCTTCAGTGAACACAAATGTTGTGCCCGACTCAGATCCAGTGTGGGAGCGAGCCTGCTCGCGAAGACGCCCGGACGGGCAACCCATCACTCAGATAAACGCCTCGATATGCGCCATCCCCCGAGCCACATATTCTTCCTTCTCACCCACCGGCGCGAAGTTGTGCAACACCTCCCGCGCCGCTTCAGTGCTTTTCAACCGAGCCAGAAACCACACCGCCAAATACTGCGCCGACAAACATCCACCCGCCGTGGCGATATTCCCATTGGCATAGAAAGCCTGATTCACCACATTGACCCCAGCCGCCTGCACCCAGGGCTTGCTGATGGCATCGGTGCAAGCAGGGGCATCACCGAGCAAGCCGAGCCTGGCCAGCAAAAAGGTCCCCGAACACTGCGCGGCCAGTAACTGGCGGCTAGGGTCAAAGCGCAACTGATCCATGATCGTCGGATCCTCAGCCACTTCACGGGTCTTGCGGCCACTGCCGACCAGCACCGCATCCGCCTGGCAGGCTTCGGCCAGATCAATGTGCGCATCAATGGTCAAACCATTCATGGACGTGACGCGCGGCGTCGGCGAGGCAATGCTCACGCGCCAGTCCTTGTCACCCAGCAGCGACACGCGGCTGAGCATGCCGTAGGCGATCAGGGAATCGAGCTCGTTGAAACCGTCGAAGGTCAGAATGGCAATGTGCATGGCGGTTGATCCTGAGTGAATTCACGCAGCCTACGCCGACCCGAGGCGCGATTCCCGGTACAGTCCCGCACAGATTCATCGCAACAGTAAGGAATGATTCACCGCGAGCACAGTCGGAGTTCAGGTGCCATGACATTACTGGAGGATCACCCATGAACTGCAAAACCCTCATCGCCGCCCTGGCGATTGCCGCTGGCGTAGCCGGTATCAATCCCGTCGTTCAGGCGGCGGAGTCCCCTCAGAAAACCGTCCAGCCCGGCGTCAACAACTCCCGCGAACTGGTGATCGGCGACCGCGCTCCGGACATCTACCAACGCAGCGAAAAAGCCCTCGCCAACTGGCAGGCCAAAGGCCTGAAAGCCCCGAAGGATCAGGCGCAGTGGGTGCAAATCAATGACAAGTACATGATGGTGATGATCACCAACGGGACGATTGTGGACATCACGCCGGTGGAGCGTTAGGACCTATTGGCTGTGAGCCCGCACCGGGCTTTCGCTACCCAACCGATACTGATTATTGCCACTGCGCTTGGCCTCATACATCGCCAGGTCCGCAATATGAATCAGCCGGTCCATGCTCGGTGCGTGGTCGGGGTACACCGCGACACCGAGGCTGGTGCCGATGTGGCGCTGGTCGTTGCCGATGGTGATGGGCGGTGACAGTTCGACGAAGATTTTCTGGCAGATGCTGCGCGCTTCATCCTGCAGGCTGATGCCTTGGGGCAGTCCCTGGAGGATGACTACGAATTCGTCACCACCGATGCGGGCGACGGTGTCGGTTGAACGCAGGATTTTCTTCAGCCGTGTGGCGGTGGTGATCAGGACACGGTCGCCGGCCGCATGGCCGTAGTGATCGTTGATGGCCTTGAAACCGTTGAGGTCGACGAACACCAGCGCCACCCGTGTAGCGCCGATGCGCGCTTGTTCCAGCGCTTCGGACAACCGCTCTTCCAGCACCAGGCGATTGGGGAGGCCGGTCAACGGGTCGAAGTGAGCCAGGTGCTGGAGGTAACTGGCGGAGGCTTTTTCCTCAGTGATGTCGCGCACCACGCCCATCATCTTGATGGTGGCGTCGTGGTCGTTCTTGACCACGTTGCCGGTCTCTCGCAGCCAGTGAATGCTGCCGTCGGGCCAGACGACGCGGTATTCCTCGTCATGGTTTTCGCCGGTTTCCAGGCAGCGCAGTTCCCCGGCCCGTACGCTGGCTCGGTCTTCCGGGTGTACGCAGGCGCAAAACAGGGCGTAGGAGGGTGTCACTTCGCCGATCTTGAAGCCGAACATGCCGTAGATCGCATCCGACCAGTAGAGCTTGTCGGTGTCGACGTCCCAGTCCCACGTGCCGATGCGGGCGAAGTATTGGCTGCGTTTGAAACGTTCGATATCGCCGTCCTGGCGCACGGACGGGCCCTCGGACAGGCTGGCAATCAGCGCACGACATTCGACCAATTGCTGTTTCAGCGAGCGCACGCGATAGATCATCGCGATGAGCAGGGCAAGCATAACTGAGCCGATGGCTGCGCTGGTCCAGGCCAGATTCATTCAGGGATAGTCATTGAGTATTAAACCGAAGGAAACGTTGGTGCTTATGTTAGTTCACCGGACTGTTTGGTCGCAGTCGCTTTCTGCCTGACGAGCGCTAGACTTTCCGTGCACGCCATCTGCTTCGTGATCGTCCGTCTGGCAGGAGATCCTCAGCATGACTCAGGTCACCCCGTCTGGCCCGACGCCCCCACCACCTGCGCCGGAGAGCTCACAGTTGTCGGCGCACTTTGGTGGGCCGACGCTGCTGTTTGCGGCTTATCTGTTTTTCTATTCGTGGCTGCATTTGTTTTATTACTTCAAAACGTTCGGCATACCGCTGGTATCGCTGGATATCTCGCTGTATTTCTATTTGGCATTTGCCTGGACGGCTGTGAAACAGTTCGGGGGCTGGATCCCTCTCATTCTGGGCGGCGGTGCCATCCTCTATGTCGCGCTTAACGGAGGCTGGTCTTCGGACCACAAGCTGTTTGCGCACTTTCTGCACAAAGTGTTATTCGCGCTTTTTTTGGTCTTGGGTCTCTGGGGCACGTCCGTCCTGGCCGAGTACCTCGGTACGTTACAGGCCCAGCAAGTCCGCGACGGTGGTGTATTGCACCCGATTCGCCTGCACTTCGACGACAAACAGGCGAAAAACTTTCCGACTGAATTGTCGACGGCGACCGTCATCAAGGATGGTGGAATTAAAGAAGCCGTGCTGCTGATTGAAACGGACGAGACGTATTACGTGCTGGTTCAAAAGGTACTGATGAAAACCGATAAGCAGCCGCAACGTTACGACTCATTTGGCACGGTGTACCAAGTGCCGAAGAAACAGGTGATTTACGTTGAAATGGATGTGCCCAATATGCCGCGTGTGACCCGAACATTGTTTTTAGACGAGTTCCTATAGTCACCACGCGGGACTGGACTAATGGCAGGTGCGCTATGACCAGACTGACGATTGCCCTGACCCTCGCTCTGTTCGTGAGTGCGGCGCAGGGCGAACAGATATTGAAGATGCCCAACGGCGACCAGTACCTTGGCAACGAAACCGTGGACCACTCAGGCATTTTTGTTGATTGCGCAAACAAACCCCATAGTTCGGCGGACGGCAAGATCCAGCCGACGAGCCAACGGTGTAACAACAACGTCATCGTTGTCGGGGCGCCATCGTTGATTACTCGATCACCGCTAGAGGTGGTCAGCGTGGACCCTACGACTAAAAAAATCGAAGTGATGGAGGGCAATACAGTCCAAACCCTCGACTTGAAACAGTTCCCGGACCTGCATTGGTTTGATTTCACCAAAGGAGACCAGATCGGGATTGTGACCGACCAGAAAAACAGTACGGGCAAATGGATCCTTCCTGAGGCGATCTTCGGCAAGGACTTCGCGGTCGATGCGAAGCAGAAGGAAGACAAAAAAGTCGTGGAAATGTTGTCCCACCCCGATAAAGGCACCTGAATAGTTGCCATCAAGCTGATTTTCTGGGAAAACCACGCCCCTCGAATTCTGCAAACAGATAAACACCGTCATGAATAACGAACTGCAAATCATCGACCTCCAGCCAGGCGACGGCAAAGCCGCCGTCAAAGGCGCGCTGATCACCACCCAATACCGTGGCTGGCTGGAAGACGGCACCGAATTCGACTCTTCCTATAGCCGTGGCAAACCTTTTCAGTGCGTGATTGGCACTGGCCGGGTAATCAAAGGGTGGGATCAGGGCATCGTCGGCATGCAAGTCGGCGGCAAGCGCAAGCTGCTGGTGCCTGCGCATCTGGCGTATGGCGAACGTTCGATGGGCGCGATCACGCCGAATTCGAACCTGATCTTCGAGATTGAATTGCTGGAAGTACTGACGCGGGATGATTGACTGAAAACCTACCCCCGTAGCCCTATGAAAAGGTCCAACTCAGTCGGTAGCGGCTCATTGAGCGCTATTGCGATTTGTTGGACCTGCCCGGCCGTCAATAAACAGTCCCCGTCCTCGCTTTGATCAAGGTTTTCCCAGCCCAGTACACCCAGTATCACGGCTTCTGACTCGGGCGGAACGGTGAGTTCGTATTTTAGAAAGTCACCTGCCTGATCACCTTTTAAAAATCCGCTGATCCAAAAAAAATGAGCAGGGTGCCCATCGACCGACGTCAGGTTTTGAACCAAAGGTGTCTCTGCTATACGAGCCATTAGCGTTCTTCTCTCATCCTATAAAAGCGATGCGAACGCTATCTCAATGGGCGTTTGATAGATGTAGGAGAGTTCTGAATTTGCGGCTGTTATTTCAGAGGGCTCAATCCTGAAACGCCTCCCGATACGCATACAACCCCGGCGTACCCCCAGTCATCACAAACAACACATTGTCCCCGCGCTGGAAACGCCCGTCCCGGAGGTCGGCCACTAACCCGGCAAACGCCTTGCCGGAATACACCGGGTCAATCAGCAACCCTTCAGCCCGAGCCATTAAGCGCACCGCCTCCTGCATGGCCGGCGTCGGCAGGCCGTAACCGTTGCCCAACTGACTGCCGTCGATAGCGATCCCCGAAGGCTGAACAACCGCACTGCTGCCCAACAACGCCAGTACATCCTGAGTCAATTGCCGGGTTCGGGCCGCTGACGACTCTCTGTCAGACAACACCGAATACGACTTCACCAGTGAAGTCCCCCTATCCAGCAACTCAAACCCCGCCGCAAGCCCGGCGTGGGTGCCGGCGCTGCCGTTGGGCACCACGACCTGGTTGAAGGTGAGGCACAGTTCGCTTTCCTGTTGCGCGATCTCCGCCGCGCAACGCGCATAGCCAAGACTGCCCAGCGGTGTCGAGCCCCCCGTGGGAATTACCAGCACCTTGTGCCCTTCAAGCCGAAGGTGTTCGGCACGTTTCTCGGCTTCGGCCAGCGAATCGCTGCCGCCGGCCAGCACGCGAAGGGTTGCGCCGAACAACTGGTCGAGCAGGATGTTGCCGTTGAGTTCGTAGTCCACTTCCGTTTTGGGCACCGAACGGGTCAGGATCAATTCGCAGGCAATCCCGAGGCGGGCGCACACGGCAGCGGTCAGGCGCGCATGGTTGGATTGGAGGCCGCCGATGGTGATGATCGTATCGATCCCGGCTGCCAGCGCTGCGCCGAGATGAAATTCGAGTTTGCGCAGTTTGTTGCCACCGCCGCCGATCAGCATGTGATCATCGCGCTTGAGGAACAGGCCGATGCCTTGCGCTTTCAAACCCAGTTGCTGTTCGAGGCGTTCGGCGCGCTGGATCGGTGTCGGGCCTTGCAAAAGGTCGGCCCGGGCAAAAGAACTCAGTGACGTGTCCAGTAGGGTTTGCATCAATGACGCCTCGTTGTTCAGTGTTATTACCGTGACTCTAGGGAGAAAGCCCCGGCGGATAAACGCATCGCCGGTTATTACTCCTTTAACCTGATGTATTTAATGCAAGGCATGTTCATGAGCAAACTCAGGCAAATGGAAGTCTTCGTCGCGGTGGTCGAGGCGGGCAGCTTCGCCGATGCGGCCCATGCAGTCGGCATGTCGGCGGTGATGGTCGGGCGGCATATCCAGAGCCTGGAGAAAACCCTCAAGACCAAGCTGATACAGCGCACCACACGGCGGCAATCGATCACGACCGAGGGCCGATTGTTTTATGAAGAGGCCAAGCTGGCGCTGGAACAGGTGAAGTACGCGTTTAGTCGGGTCGAAGCATCGAACCCGGAGCCCAGTGGCCTGTTGCGAATTACCGCGCCGATGAGCCTGGGCGTGTCGTTGGTCGGCCCGTTGGTGGCGGAGTTCATGCAGCTTTATCCGCAGATTCAGGTTGAGCTGATCTTGAGCAATGAAGTGGTGGATCTGTACGAAACGTCGTTCGACCTGGCTTTCAGGATTTCCGAGCTGATTGGCGTCAATCTGCTGGCCAAGCCATTGCCGCCGTATCGCATGGTGATCTGTGCATCGCCCGCTTACCTGCAGAAATGGCAGGAGCCCACGTCCCCCGAAGACCTGCATCGGCATCGGATTCTCACGCACACCTCGTGGAATAACCGGTTTGCCTGGCCGCTGCGCAACGGCGCCAGCGAGGTGCCTTGGCCTGAAAGTGCGGTGTTGAAGAGCAATGCCCAAGTTGAAGGCGTTTGTGGATTTTGTGGTGGGGCGGTTGGTGATGTAGCGAATGTGAAGACGCTTTCGCGAGCAGGCTCGCTCCCACAGGGGATTTGTGAACAACGCAGATCCAATGTGGGAGCGAGCCTGCTCGCGATGAACGATAACTCGGTCTCAAGCCTGGTCACGAAACACCGGAATCCGCCCATTCAGTGAAGGCCGATATTCCCAGGTCAGCCGCTCCAGCGCAGACCGATGCACCAGAATCTCCCGCAACGTTGCACTGGCAATCCCCAACGCCAACACTTGCCCCGGACACTGATGCCGCCCCGCGCCGAAGGTAAAACTGCGGCGCTGCGGGCGATCCACCAAAAAAACATCAGGGCTGTCATTCAGCAGTGGATCACGATTGGCCGACGCCAACAGCAGCAAAATCACATCGCCCGACTGGACATTCACCCCCTCGATTTCACACGGTTCAGCCACAAACCGCCGAGTGTTCTGCACCGACGGATCAAAGCGCTGGGTTTCGGCAATCAAATCCTCCACCCGAGCCTCGTGCAGCAATGGATTTCTCATCACCGCCAGCAGTGCATTACCGATCAGTCCCGCAGTGGCCTCGAAAGTCTGGGAAAACAAGCCAATCAGATTGGCGGTGAGCGTTTCTTGGTCACCGCTGAAGCGCCCACGAATCCTGGCGAGCAGCGCGCTTTTGTTGTCCGGGTCATCCAGCAATTCAACGAAGTAACCCCGCAAATGTTCAGCCGCAGCCTCTGCAGCGTCGAGTTGCGCCTGGTTGCTCAGCGGCGACAGGCACGCCACGAACTCCGCCGTCAGCGCACTGATCGTCCGCCCCTGAGCCGGCGTGAACCCCAACAACGCTGCGACCACGCACACCGGCCCGCGAAACATGGCGTTGTACAAACCGTCGGCATCCGGCGTGATCAGCCGCGCAGCCACCAGTGCATTGACTTCATTCGCGTCAATCAGCCCCAGGCCCGGCTCAATCGCCGACCTCGGGCAACGCTGCCGTTCGCCTTCATTCATCCGCATCAACTGCCCGAACACCATGCCCGCCATGCCGCCGGCAATCGCCTTGGGCACCGGTTCCGCGGCCGGGCGAACATGGCAATCAGGATGGGCCAGCACGGCGGCGACCGCTCGGGCGCTGCTGGCCACCCACAGGTTCAGTCCCGCGTGAAAAATCAGTCCTCCTTCGGCACGCAGTTGCGCGTAATAGGGATAAGGGTCGACATGAGTCGCAGCGATGATCGGGTCCATGGGTCGCAGCCTTGTTCGGGGTGGGGAAAGTGTTGCTACTATCTCCAGTCCCAAAGACCCTTGATTCGTCCGGGAGCGAAATATGAACGCAGAACAACACGACATCGGCGTCTCTCAGGTCGCGGCCGCCATCGCGGAGCCGGCCCGGACGAAAATCCTCTGTTCGCTGATGGACGGCCACGCCCGTACCAGCACCGAGCTGGCAGCGATTGCCGAAGTCAGCGCCTCCACCGCCAGCGCACACCTGGCCAAACTCAAGGAACAGGCGCTGGTGCGGCTGCACGTGCAGGGCCGCCATCGTTATTACAGCCTGGCGGACAAGCGCGTGGCCCAGGCGCTGGAAGCGCTGATGGTGCTTGGCCAGAACAGCGCACCGGCGTACCACTCGCGCACGCCGGATCGCCTGCAATTCGCCCGCACCTGCTACGACCACATGGCCGGCACGCTGGCGGTGATACTGCATGACCGGATGCTGGAAAAAGGCTGGTTGCTGGAAACCGATGAGCAGGCATATCGGCTGAGCGACAGCGGCGAGGCGCTGTTTGAAGGGCTGGGTATCGAGGTCAAGGACCTGAGCACGCTGCGCCGCCGCTTCGCCTGCCCGTGTCTGGACTGGAGCATGCGTCGGCCACATCTGGGTGGTTCGCTGGGGGCGGCGTTGCTGCAATCTGTGATCAAGCGCAAATGGGTGACGCAGGATCTGGATAGCCGGGCGCTGACGTTGACGGCGGCGGGGCGCAAGGCGTTAGGCACGCAGTTCGATCTGGTGCTGCCGTCTTCAAGCGGTACCACACTGCCTATTGATAACAAACATCAGGATATTGCTGTTACTCATTGATTCATAATAATAACTGTCACAATTTCAAGACGAAAAAAAGCCCGGCTATCCAATCGATAACCGGGCTTTTTTGCTTAAGCTCAAGCGTACAGTAGCGTCAGATCAAACCTTGACGATCCAGCCCGCTGGCGCTTCGATGTCGCCCGTCTGTACACCGGTCAGCTCTTTGTAGAGCTTCTGGGTAACAGGGCCGACTTCGGTTTCGCTGTGGAATACGTGCAGGTGGTCGTTGTAGCTGATGCCACCGATCGGCGTGATCACGGCCGCGGTACCGCAAGCGCCGGCTTCCTTGAAGTCGGAGAGCTTGTCGATGAGCACGTCACCTTCGATCACTTCCATGCCCAGACGCGATTTGGCCAGCTCGATCAGCGACAGGCGGGTGATGCCTGGCAGGACCGACGGCGAGTTCGGGGTGACGAACTTGTTGTCGTGGGTGATCCCGAAGAAGTTGGCCGAGCCGACTTCTTCGATCTTGGTGTGGGTCATCGGGTCCAGGTAGATGCAGTCGGCGTAGTGTGCCTTCTTGGCCTGGGAACCTGGCATCAGGCTGGCGGCGTAGTTGCCACCGACCTTGGCCGCGCCGGTGCCTTGTGGGGCTGCACGGTCGAAGCTGGAGATCAGGAAGTTGTGCGGGGTCAGGCCGCCCTTGAAGTAGGCGCCGACCGGGATGCAGAAGATCGAGAAGATGAACTCGGGGGCGGTACGCACGCCGATGTTGTCACCCACGCCGATCACGAACGGACGCAGGTACAGCGCGCCGCCGGTGCCGTAAGGCGGGATGAAACGCTCGTTGGCGCGGACCACTGCTTTACAGGCTTCGATGAACTGCTCGGTTTCCACGAACGGCATCAGCAGGCGTGCACAGCTGCGCTGCATGCGCAGGGCGTTCTGGTCCGGGCGGAACAGGTTGATCGAGCCGTCCTTGCAACGATAGGCCTTCATGCCTTCGAAGCATTGCTGGCCATAGTGAAGGGCGGTGGAGCCTTCGCTGATGTGCAGCACGTTGTCTTCGGTCAGGGTGCCTTTGTCCCACTCGCCATTGCGCCAGTACGACAAGAAACGCTTGTCTGTCTTGATGTAGTCAAAACCCAGCTTGTCCCAATTGATGCTTTCGTTACCCATGACACCCTCTATCACTGAACAACCGCCGAAACGGTTCAAGGCTTCTGACGTTTTTTGGATGGGGACAACAATACTTCATTCCGGACCCATTTCGCAGCCCGGACTATCGGATGACTGACAGATAAATTGTGTTGTCCTTGAGATTCGCGAGCAGGCTCGCTCCCACAGGGTTATGTGAACGCCACAAATCCAGTGTGGGAGCGAGCCTGCTCGCGAAGAGGCAATCACTGCCGCCATCAAATGCGCTAGTTACAGGTGCAGAGCGTGACCGAGAGCACGCAACGCCGCTTCCTGCACAGCCTCGCCCAGCGTTGGATGCGCATGGATGGTGCCGCCGATGTCTTCCAGCCGCGCGCCCATTTCCAGGCTTTGCGCGAACGCCGTGGACAGTTCGGACACCCCGACACCCACCGCTTGCCAGCCGACAATCACATGATTGTCCCGACGAGCGACCACCCGTACGAAGCCGCTTTTCGATTCCAGCGTCATCGCCCGGCCATTGGCCGCGAACGGGAAGCTTGAAACGATGCAGTCCAGGCCGGCGGCCTTGGCTTCGTCCGGGGTCTGGCCGACCACCACCAGTTCCGGGTCGGTAAAGCACACGGCGGCGATGGCGGTAGGGTTGAACTCGCGGGTTTTACCGCTGATCAGTTCGGCCACCATCTCGCCCTGAGCCATGGCCCGGTGCGCGAGCATCGGTTCACCGCTCAAGTCGCCGATGGCGTACACATTGCGCATGCTGGTCTGGCAGCGATTATCAATCTTGATCGCCGAGCCATTCATGGCCAGGTTCAGCGCTTCGAGGTTCCAGCCCTGAGTGTTCGGTTTGCGGCCGACGGCTACCAATACCTGATCAGTTTCCAGGTTCAGGGTGTCGCCATCCGGAGCCAATACTTGCAGGGAGTTACTCGAAGAATCAAAGCCTTGGACGCTATACTTCAAGTAAAGCTTCACGCCAAGTTTTTTCAGTTCGTCGTGGACCGGCTGGGTCAGCTCGGCGTCGTACGCCGGCAGGATGCGTTCCTGTGCCTCGACCACGCTGACGTCGGCGCCGAGCTTGCGATAGGCAATCCCCAGTTCCAGACCAATGTAACCGCCACCGACCACCGTCAGCCGCTTCGGCACGGAGGTCGGCGCCAAGGCTTCGGTGGAGGAGATGATCGGGCCGCCAATCGGCAGCATCGGCAGGTTCACGCTTTTCGATCCGGTCGCCAGCACCAGGTGCTCGCACTGAATGCGTGTGTCGCCGACGTCGACGGTTTTGCCGTCGACGATCTTGGCCCAGCCTTGAATGACCTGAACCTTGTTCTTCTTCAGCAATGCCGCGACGCCGGTGGTCAGGCGATCAACGATACCGTCTTTCCACTCGACGCTTTTGCTGATGTCGAGGGTGGGCGCCGAAACGCTGATGCCCAAGGCCGAATGCTGGCTGTGGTGTTGCGTTTGATGAAACTGCTCGGCGACGTGAATCAGCGCTTTCGACGGAATACAGCCGATGTTCAGGCAAGTGCCACCGAGGGATTCGCCTTCCACCAGAATGGTCGAGATGCCCAGCTGGCCGGCACGGATTGCCGTGACATAACCGCCAGGGCCGCCGCCGATGATCAATAGTGTGGTGTTCAAAGTTTGCATGCTGCTCTCCAACAAAAAATCAGTCCACAAACAGGGTGGCGGGTTGTTCGAGCAGGCCACGAACGGCCTGAATGAATTGCGCCGCGTCCATGCCATCGACCACGCGGTGATCGAAGGAGCTGGAGAGGTTCATCATCTTGCGAATCACGATCTGGCCTTTGACCACCATCGGGCGTTCGACGATTTTGTTGACGCCGACGACGGCCACTTCCGGCAGGTTCAGCACCGGGGTGCTGACGATGCCGCCCAACGCACCGAGGCTGGTCAGGGTGATGCTCGAACCGGACAACTCATCGCGGGCTGCCTTGCCATTGCGTGCAGCCGTGGCCAAACGGGAGATTTCGCTGGCGTTGTCCCACAGGCTGCGGGCTTCGGCGTGACGCACCACCGGCACCATCAAGCCGATGTCGGCCTGGGTGGCGATGCCCACATGCACCGCGCCGAGGCGGGTGATGACCTGGGCTTCGTCGTCGTAACGGGCGTTGATCTGCGGGAAGTCACGCAGGGCAACGACCAGGGCACGGACCAGGAACGGCAGCAAGGTCAGCTTGCCACGGGTGGCACCGTGTTTTTCGTTCAGGTGCGCGCGCAATTCTTCGACGGCGGTGACGTCGATTTCTTCGACGTAACTGAAGTGTGCAGCACGCTGGGTGGCGTCCTGCATGCGCTGGGCGATCTTGCGGCGCATGCCGATGACCGGGATTTGTTCTTCGTCGTTACGCTGGGCGTAAGCGGAGGACACGGTCGATGCATTCGACTGACCTTGCGCCAGGTAGGCGTCGAGGTCTTCGTGCAGCACGCGACCGGCAGGGCCGCTGCCACGCACCAGACGCAATTGAATGCCGAGGTCCAGCGCGTGTTTGCGCACGGCCGGGGAGGCCAGCGGACGGTCGTCGGCCTCGCGGGCTACCATCGGGCCTTGGCAAACGGCAGCTCGCGGCGCGGCAGTAGCAGCGACCGGTTTGCTTTCCACTACGGCTTCTACTTTAGGTGCTGCAACCGGCGCTTCTTTGACTGGAGCAGGCTGCGCCGACTCTTTAACGTTGCCCGCGCCTTCCACTTCGATGCTGATCAGGATGCTGCCCACCGCCATGACTTCGCCCGGCACACCGCCCAGCGAAATCACCTTGCCGTGGACCGGCGAAGGGATGTCGACCATCGCCTTGTCGGTCATCACATCGGCCAGCACCTGATCTTCGACGACCAGGTCGCCGACCTTGACGTGCCATACCGACAATTCAACTTCTGCAATGCCTTCACCAATGTCCGGCATTTTAATAACGTGCGTGCCCATTCAGACCTCCATAACCCGATGCAAAGCCGCGCCCACTCGGGACGGACCAGGGAAATACGCCCACTCTTGTGCGTGCGGGTAGGGAGTGTCCCAACCGGTGACGCGTTCGATAGGCGCTTCCAGGTAGTGGAAGCAGTGCTCTTGGACCAGGGCGACCAGTTCGGCACCGAAGCCACACGTGCGGGTCGCTTCGTGAACGATCACGCAACGGCCGGTTTTCTTCACCGACTTGACGATGGTCTCCAGGTCCAGCGGCCACAGGCTGCGCAGGTCGATGACTTCAGCGTCGATACCGGTTTCTTCAGCAGCGACTTGCGACACGTAAACCGTGGTGCCGTAAGTCAGGATGGTCACGTCCTTGCCAGGACGGGCGATGGCGGCGACGTCCAGCGGCACGGTGTAGTAACCGTCCGGCACCTGGGCGGCCGGGTGTTTTGACCACGGGGTTACCGGGCGGTCGTGGTGACCGTCGAACGGGCCGTTGTACAGGCGTTTTGGCTCGAGGAAGATCACCGGGTCATCGTTTTCGATGGAGGCAATCAGCAAGCCTTTGGCGTCGTAAGGGTTGGACGGCATGACCGTGCGCAGACCGCAGACCTGAGTGAACATCGCCTCGATGCTCTGGCTGTGGGTCTGGCCGCCGTAGATGCCGCCGCCGCAAGGCATGCGCAGGGTCATCGGGGCGGTGAACTCGCCGGCCGAGCGATAACGCAGGCGGGCGGCTTCGGAAATGATTTGGTCCGACGCCGGATACACGTAGTCGGCGAACTGGATCTCGGCGACCGGGCGCAGACCGTAGGCGCCCATGCCCACGGCGGCACCGACGATACCGCTTTCGGAGATCGGTGCGTCGAACACGCGGGAGGTGCCGTACTTGGCCTGCAGGCCTTCGGTGCAACGGAACACGCCGCCGAAGTAGCCCACGTCCTGGCCGAACACCACGACGTTGTCGTCACGCTCAAGCATCACATCCATGGCCGAGCGCAGGGCCTGGATCATGGTCATGGTGGTCGTGGTCATGGCGGTTTCCAGCTCGATATTATTGTTGTGGTCGTTCATGTCAGATCCCCAACTCTTGACGCTGGCGCTTCAAGTGCTCCGGCATCTCTTTGTAGACGTCTTCGAACATGGTCGCGGCGCTTGGAATCTGGCCGCCGGCGAGGGTGCCGTACTGTTCGGCTTCTTTCTGCGCGGCGATGACTTCGGCTTCGAGCTCGGCGCTGACGGCGGTGTGTTCCTCTTCGGACCAGTGACCGATCTTGATCAGGTGCTGCTTGAGGCGCGCAATCGGGTCGCCCAACGGGAAGTAGCTCCAGTCGTCGGCAGGACGGTACTTGGACGGATCGTCGGAGGTGGAGTGTGGACCGGCACGGTAAGTGACCCACTCGATCATGGTCGGGCCGAGGTTGCGGCGCGCACGTTCGGCGGCCCAGGCAGAGGCGGCGTAGACTGCGACGAAATCGTTGCCATCAACCCGCAGGGAGGCAATGCCGCAGCCGACGCCACGACCGGCAAACGTGGTGGCTTCACCACCGGCAATGGCCTGGAAGGTGGAGATCGCCCATTGGTTGTTGACCACGTTGAGGATCACCGGTGCACGGTAGACGTGGGCGAAGGTGAGGGCGGTGTGGAAGTCGGATTCAGCGGTGGCGCCGTCGCCGATCCAGGCCGAAGCGATTTTGGTGTCGCCCTTGATCGCCGAGGCCATGCCCCAGCCTACTGCCTGGACGAACTGGGTCGCGAGGTTGCCGGAAATGGTGAAGAAACCGGCGTCCTTGACCGAATACATGATTGGCAACTGACGACCCTTGAGCGGATCGCGCTCGTTGGACAACAGTTGGCAGATCAGACCCACCAGCGGCACGTCGCGGGCCATCAGGATGCTTTGCTGGCGGTAAGTCGGGAAACACATGTCGTCGATGTTCAAGGCCAGGGCCTGACCCGTGCCAATGGCTTCTTCGCCGAGGCTCTGCATGTAGAACGACATTTTTTTCTGACGCTGGGCGACCACCATGCGGTTGTCGTAGATCCGCGTCTTGAGCATGGCGCGCATGCCTTTACGCAGGATCTCGACCGGTACGCCTTCAGCCCACGGACCGAGGGCATTGCCCTGGTCGTCGAGCACGCGAATCAGGCCCTTGGCCAGGTCGGCGGTGTCGGCCGGTTCAACATCGATTGGGGGTTTGCGCACCGTGCCGGCGTCGGTCAGACGCAGGTAGGAGAAGTCGGTTTTGCAGCCAGGACGGCCCGAAGGTTCGGGAACGTGCAGGTGCAGCGGTTCGTACGCTTGGTTCATGGCTTCTACGCTCGATCTTGTGAATTTCTTGTAGTGAGCTGACCGTCATTCTTCTGTGGAAGAAATCTTGTCCTACAACAATCATAGGCCCGGCGAAGAAGAATATTTATCTCTGTTTCGTTGCGCTGGCGATCATTTGAGGATAAAAAATCTGCATAAACACAAAAAACAGGTGGTTTTGTCTCATGCGCAAACTGGACCGTACCGATATCGGCATTTTGAACAGCCTTCAGGAGAACGCGCGCATCACCAACGCCGACCTCGCACGCTCGGTCAACCTGTCGCCGACGCCGTGCTTCAACCGGGTCAAGGCGATGGAAGAATTGGGCCTGATTCGCGAGCAAGTGACGCTGCTGGATGCCGACCTGCTGGGGCTGCACGTGAACGTGTTCATTCATGTGAGCCTGGAGAAACAGGTGGAAGAGGCGTTGCAGCATTTCGAGGAAGCGATCTCGGATCGCCCGGAAGTGATGGAGTGCTATTTGATGGCCGGCGACCCGGATTACTTGATTCGGGTATTGGTGCCGACCATTCAGTCGCTGGAGCGCTTCATGATGGACTTCCTCACCAAAGTCCCCGGCGTGGCGAACATCCGCTCGAGCTTCGCCCTCAAGCAGGTGCGCTACAAAACCGCACTGCCGTTGCCGGCCAATGGCTTGACCCTCTCGAGCTAACCGAAACCCCTGTGGGAGCGTTTACAGTTTGTTGATAGGGATTTTCAGGTAGGTCACGCCGTTACTCTCGGCGGGTGGCAAATTCCCGGCCCGTACATTCACCTGAATCGCCGGCAGTAACAGGTTTGGCATGCCCAACCCGGCATCGCGTCGGGTGCGCATGTGGACAAACGCGGCCTCATCGATGCCGTCATGCACGTGAATGTTGCTTTTGCGTTGTTCGCCGACGGTAGACATGCACTGGGATTCCCGGCCTTCGGGCGGGTAATCGTGGCAGACGTACAAACTCACACTGGCCGGGAACGCCAGCAGTGTGCGAATCGAGGCAAACAGCTGATTGGCGTTGCCGCCCGGAAAATCGCAACGCGCGGTACCCACATCGGGCATGAACAGCGTGTCGCCCACCAGGATCTGCTCACCGTCAATCAGGTAGGCCATGTCCGCCGGCGTGTGGCCAGGCACATGCAGGGCGGTGGCCTTGAGATTGCCGATCATGAACGACTCGTCCGGCGCGAACAGATGATCGAACTGCGAACCGTCAACGCGAAATTCCGGCTCAAGGTTGAACAGGCCTTTGAACACTCCCTGAACCTTGCTGATCGACTGCCCGATCGCGATCTTGCCACCCAGCTCGCGGCGCAGATAAGGCGCGGCAGACAAGTGATCGGCATGGGCATGGGTTTCCAGCAGCCATTGCACCTGCAACTGATGTTCGCGAACAAAGGTGATGATTTTGTCGGGCTGAACGGTGCATGTTCTGCCGGCCGCAGGATCGTAGTCCAGCACCGGGTCGACGATGGCGCATTGGCCGCCATCGGCTTCGTAGATCACGTAGCTGTAGGTCGACGAGGCAGGGTCGAGGAAAGCTTCAATCAAGGCAGGCATGGTGAATATTTCTATCTGAACAAGCACTGAGGGTAGATTCATTCTCCCTGCATTGGCCAGCACCGCATCAATTCATTTGATGAAAAAATCTGCGCGGGCTCTATCCTGTCAAACATCGATACCGGGCGTTCCCGGCCTTTTTTGTGCAGATCACGAGTGCTTTATGTTGCTGGCGAGTTTTTTTGGGGTGGTCATGGGCCTGGTCCTCGGTTTGACCGGGGCGGGTGGCGGGATTCTTGCGGTACCGGCCCTGGTACTGGGGCTGGGTTTGACCATGACCCAGGCAGCGCCCGTCGCCTTGTTTGCGGTCGGGAGTGCGGCGGCGGTCGGGGCGATTGACGGCTTGCGCCATGGCTTGGTGCGGTATCGAGCGGCGATGCTGATCGCGCTGCTTGGCGCGGTGTTTTCCCCGGTGGGCATTTACTTTGCCCATCAGTTGCCGGAAAAAATCCTGATGATTCTGTTCAGCCTGCTGATGGTCATGGTCGCCTGGCGGATGCTGCGCCGTGAGCGTAAGGACGAGGGGCCAAGCGATCACGGCCACGCCAACTGGGGGCAAAAAAACTGCATGCTCGATCAGCAGACCGGGCGCTTTTCCTGGACCGCCAAATGCACCGCGACGCTGGCGGCACTCGGCGCGGTGACGGGGGTGGTGTCCGGGCTTCTGGGCGTGGGGGGTGGTTTTCTGATTGTCCCGGCGTTCAAGCAACTGACTGACGTGCAGATGCGCGGGATCATTGCCACCTCCTTGATGGTGATCAGCCTGATTTCCGCGATCGGGGTGGTCGGCGCGTTTCACGCCGGTGTGCGCATCGACAGCCTCGGCGCGAGTTTCATCGTCGCCAGCATTGTCGGCATGGTCATCGGCCGCAAGTTGTGCGCCCATGTGCCGGCGCGAGCGTTGCAAATCGGCTTCGCCAGCGTCTGCATTGTGATCGCCGCTTTCATGCTGTTCAGGGCCGGCGTCTAGGCAACAACGATGCTTGTGACCCCCAGTCGGGTCCACAGGTGTACACCTCAAGTTCCGGGCCTTGCCGACGACCGGTCTTACACCGTTGTTGTCGTGGTTGCCCGGCCACGCCAAAGCACTTGAATATCGCGCCCAAGGCAGCGTATGGCGCCGCCGGTCACCTTTCGATAATCGCTCCCGACATCTCGTCCCCTGTCGCGGAGCGCACCATGCACAACAATAAGAACGTCAAATACCGCTTGCTACCTGCCTTCGTAGCCAGTCTGTCCTCTCTTGGCCTGAGCTCGATCGCCGAGGCCGAGATCATGCTCTATGACAAAGACCAGACCACGTTTTCCACCGACGGCTACATCAACGCCTTTTACGTGAACAGCAATGTCGACCGTGCCGGTGATCAGTACGACCGCCGGCAGGCGCGGGTGAAAATGGGGTTTCTGCCCAACTACCTGGGCTTCAACATGGGCAAGCAGATTGATGACCTCAAACTCGGCGCCCGGGCCTCGTTCTGGGTGACCATCAACGACAGTCAAACCAACGGCACCGACACCGCCATTGATGTGCGGCAGTTCTACGGCACCGTGGCGAACCCGGAATGGGGCGAGGTGCTGATCGGCAAAGACTTCGGCCTGTTCGCCCGCTCCAATATCCTGCTCGATGAAATGCTCGCCGGTTACGGCCAGGTCAGCGACACCCTGGGGTTGGTCGATGGCGGTGGCGTTTCATTCGGCAACATCGGCACCGGCTATCCGTATCCATTCCCGACCTCGCAGATTACCTACCGCACACCGATCATTGAAGGTTTGCGCGTCGCGGTCGGGATCATGGACCCGGTGGACACCAACGACAGCAGTCCGACGGGCAAGGCCTATCAGGAAAACCCGCGCACCGAGAGCGAGATCACTTATCAGTTTGACGTCGCCGGGGCGAAGATCTACAGCTGGGTCAACGGCAGCTACCAGACCTCTGACAATACCGATTCCACGGTCAATACCGTGACGTCCAAAGGCGTCGGCTATGGTGTGCAGGCGAAAATGGGCGGGTTGTCACTCACCGGTTCCGGGTTTCAGGCCAAGGGCATCAATCCGTTTTTCACCAATAACGCCGGCGAGCCGACCTTGCGCAACGTCGACAGTGACGGCTACCTGATGCAAGGCTCCTACAAACTGGGCAAGAACCGTCTGGCCTTGTCCTATGGCAAGACCAACGACGATGGCAATGGGGTGGTCGGCAGTGGCGCAGACTACGAAACGCGGGGTATTGCGCTGTTCCACGACGTGAACGACAACCTCAAGCTCGTGGCCGAATACAACCAGTTCCAAATCGACGGTCACGACACCAGCGCCCAGAACGAAGACACCGACACCTTTGCGGTGGGCGCCGTGTTGACCTGGTAACCCTCGGTGGCGGCCCTGACTGTGCGCATCGCAGCCAGGGCCGCCACCGCTCTCATCCCATCGAAGCGTCTGACTGCTACCCAAGTAGCATTCGTTGCCCGCCAGGGGTTTCGTAAACTCCCTGCTCAACCATACGCACCTGCGGGAGGCGACGATGCAGCAGGTCCAGGGTGAAGGTGTCGTCAGCGCAATGTCCCAGGCCACCGATGCCCGGCAAGTGGCGCAGGAACTGGCGCGTCAATTGCTGCATCCGCATCTGGGCTTCGTGCTGTTTTTCTGTTCCGCGGAGTATGACTTGCAAGCACTGGGTCAAGCCTTGCAAGACAGTTTCGGGGGGATTCGCCTGGTGGGTTGCACCAGCGCCGGGGAAATCACCCCGTTGGGCTATGGACGCAATTGCGTGACGGCAGTGGGGTTCGATCACCGGCACTTTTCCATTGCGCTCGAGTTGATCGACGAGATGGAGCGCTTCAGCCTGATCGATGCGCAGCAGATGGTCGAGCGCCTGGTCAGCGGTTGTCGCAGTAACACCCTGGCACCGATCAAGGGCAACAGCTTTGCCCTGACCCTGCTCGATGGTTTGTCCAGCCGTGAAGAAATGGTCCTCGCGGCCTTGAGTGCGGCATTGGGCGACATTCCGCATTTCGGCGGTTCCGCTGGCGACGACAATTACCTGACCCATACCCACGTCTACTTCGACGGCGAGTTCCACAGTGGCGCGGCGGTCGTCGTGCTGGTCAACACCTGGCTGGATTTCGAAGTGTTCACCACCCACCACATGCTGCCCCGGGCCGAGAAACTGGTGGTCACCGGGGCCGACAGCGCCTCGCGCCGTGTCTATGAACTCAATGCGGAACCCGCCGCCGCCGAGTACGCGCGGCTCATCGGCGTGCCCGTGAACGAACTGGATCACCGGATTTTCGCCGCGCACCCGTTGGCCGTGAGGATCAACGAACAGTATTACGTGCGCGCCATCCAGCAGGTGCACGCGGACTTGAGCCTGAGTTTTTACTGCGCCGTGGAGAACGGCATCGTGCTCACCGCCATGACCCCGGGGCCCATGCTGCCGAACCTGAAAAGCCTGTTCGACGGATTGGAGGAACGCTTGGGTGAGCTGTTGCTGACCATCGGTTGCGACTGTTTTCTCAGGCGTCTGGAGCTGGAAGTCGACGGCAGTCTCGATGAGATCGGGACGTTTTTGCGCGAGCAACGGGTGATGGGTTTCAACACCTACGGAGAACAGTTCAATGGCATGCACATCAACCAGACCTTCACCGGCGTTGCCATTGCCCGCGGCCGTGCCCCAGGACATCGCTGAGCTGCAGGCCGAACTGGCCAGCCTGCGCCACGACAACCATAAACTGCAGCGCATCAACGCGGCGCTGATCGAGCGCATCGAGTCGGGCATCACCCGGGGCAATGACCCGTACGCGGCGTTCCAGCATTCGGTGGTGCTGGCCGAGCAGGTCCGTGAGCGCACCGATGCCTTGAACCAGGCCATGGCTGAACTCAAGGCCGGCAACCATTTGCTCAGCGAGGCCCGCCTGCGCGCCGAGACCGCGCATCGACACCTGATCGATGCCATCGAGAGCATTTCCGATGCCTTCGTATTGTTCGACGCCGAGCAGCGAATCGTGTTGTTCAACAGTCGCTTCAAGGCGTTCTGGCGCAATAGCCGGGTGCGGATCAACGCGGGCATGCGCCTGACCGAGGTCAAGCGCCTGATGATGAGCAATGGGCTTTTCACCGAAGAACCGCGCGGGCATGCCGACGAGAGTCTGCTGTATCGCTTGCAGAACGGGCGTTGGCTGCAAGTCAGCGAGCGGCCGACCCAGGAAGGTGGGCGAGTCATCCTGTTCACCGACATTACCGAGGTCAAACTCAGTGAAACCGTTCGCCGCGAACAAGCCGTGGCGCAGAAGTCGCATTTGTTACAGCGGGCGGTCGATAACCTGTCCCAGGGTGTGGCCATGGTCAACGCCGAGGGCATTCTGGAGTTGTGGAACCGGCGTTTCCTCGAATTGAGCGGGTTGGCGCCAGTGGCGGCCCACCGACCGTTTGCTGAAGTGATGGTGGACAGCGAATTGAACCTGCTGACCCCGGCCAGTCACGATGGCAATGGACGGCCAGTACAGGAATGCGAGCAACGCCTCTATGACGGACGAGTCCTGGAAATCCGCACGCACCCGTTGCCGACCGGCGGTTTCGTCAACACCTTCACTGACATCACCGAACGCTATCAGCACGCCCAGGCGCTGAGTGAAAGCGAGCGCTGGATTCGCCTGATCACCGACCATGTACCGGCGTTGATCGCCTACCTCAATGCCGATCTGGTGTACGAGTTCACCAACAAGGTCTATGAGGAATGGTATTGCTGGCCCCGAGGCGTGATGCTCGGCCAAAGCCTGCGCGAAGTGCACAGCGAACAGCATTACCAGCGTCTGGAGTCTTACGTGGCGAGAGCGCTGGCCGGCGAAAGCGTTACGTTCGAGTTCGCCGAGACCAACGTCAATAATCAGGAACGCTACATGCTGCGCTCCTACGTGCCTAATCGCCTGGCCACCGGGGAAGTGGTGGGGATTTTCGTGTTGATCCGCGACATCACCGAGCGTCGCCGCACGGCCGAGGCGCTGCATCAGGCGTATCAGAATCTTGAGCTGCGGGTGCGTGAACGCACGGCGGAGTTGACCACCCTCAATGATCAGTTGTTGCGTGAAATCGAAGAGCGCCGCGAGGTCGAGTCACGTTTGCGCGAGGCCAAGCTCGAAGCCGAGCACGCCAATCTGTCAAAGACCAAATTTCTGGCGGCCGTCAGCCACGATTTGCTGCAACCGCTAAACGCCGCCCGCTTGTTTACCAGCGCGTTGCTGGAGCGACGCGAACCCATCTGCAACGAGATTCTGGTGCGTAATGTCAGTAATTCCCTGGAAGATGTGGAGAACCTGCTGGGCACGCTGGTGGACATTTCCAAGCTCGATGCCGGGGTCATCAAAGCCGATGTTGCGCCGTTCGCCCTGAGCGAGCTGCTGGAAAACCTCGCGGCTGAATACACTCAGGTGGCACGCAGCGAGGGCCTTGAGCTGCATTTCATTGCCTGTTCGGCGCTGGTGCGCAGTGACATCCAGTTGCTGGCACGCATTCTGCGCAATCTGCTGAGCAATGCGATTCGCTACACCTACAGTGGCCGGGTGGTGCTCGGGTGCCGGCGCTTGCATCAGCGGTTGTTGATCCAGGTCTGGGACACCGGCATGGGCATCGCCGACAATCGCCTGGAGGAGATTTTCCAGGAGTTCAAACGCGGTGACGTACAGCGTCCGGATCAGGATCGCGGCCTGGGGTTGGGTCTGGCCATTGTCGAGAAAATCGCCGGCATCCTCGGGCATCGGATTCATGTGCGCTCATGGCCAGGCAGGGGCTCGATGTTTTCGGTGGAAGTGCCGTTGAGCGCAACCGCGCCCAAGCCATTGCCGGCCTTGCAAATGAGCGAACCGATGCTTGAACGCCTGCGCGGGGCGAGAGTGTGGGTGCTGGACAATGACGCCACCATTTGCGCCGGCATGCGCACCTTGCTCGAAGGCTGGGGCTGTCGGGTGGTGACGGCACTGTCGGAAGAGGATCTGGCGCGAAAAGTGGACAACTACCACGCGGGGGTTGACCTGTTGATCGCCGATTACCATCTGGACAACGATCAGAACGGCGTGGACGCCGTGGCCCGGATCAATGCCTGTCGTACGTCACCGATCCCGGCCATGATGATCACCGCCAACTACAGCAACGAACTCAAACAGCAGATCCGCGAACTGGGCCACACCCTGATGCATAAACCGGTGCGGCCGATGAAGCTGAAGACGGCGATGAGTCATTTGCTCGCACGACCTTGATTCCACGGGCGCTTGTTCCGGCCTCTTCGCGAGCAGGCTCGCTCCCACATTAAACAGATCAAATGTGGGAGCGAGCCTGCTCGCGAATGGGGCGACGCGGTCTAGCTGACTCAACGCCGCATGTAAGACCCGAAATCAATATCCCCGGCACTCAAGATCGCCTGCACCCGGTTGTGCACGTTGAGTTTGCGCAGGATCGCCGAGACGTGGGCCTTGACGGTGGTCTCGGCGATTTCCAGGGTGTACGCGATCTGTTTGTTCGACTCGCCCTTGGTCATGCGTTCAAGCACCTGCAATTGCTTGCGGGTCAGGGCCTGGAGCAATTCAGGGGGGAAGCTCGGCGTGTCGTTCATCCGGCGGGGGGTATTGGTTCGGGTGGTGCGGATGATGTCCGGGGGCAAATACACGTTGCCATTGAGTATTTGCTGGATGGCCTCGGTCATTTGCGTGCGCGGGGACGACTTGGTAATGAAACCCACCGCGCCGTAGGTAATGGCTTGCAGGACGATCTGTTTGTCCTGCTCGGCCGAGACGATCACCACCGGAATGGTCGGGGCTTCATTGCGCAGGTTGATCAAGCCATTGAGCCCATGCATGCCAGGCATGTTCAGGTCGAGCAGGATCAGGTCCAGGTCGTCGTGTTCCTGGGTCAGGGCCAGGGCACTGTCGAGGTCGGCGGTTTCCATGACTTCGGAGTCCGGGAAACCGTCGCTGATGACGTTATGAATCGCTTCGCGAAACAGCGGGTGATCGTCGGCAATCAGAATTTTGTACATAGCCTTTCACCTCATTATTTTGATTAGGGTGTGGCAACAACACGCCAGCGTAAAGATCAGGGGAAAGGCTCGGGCCGGGCCGGTGTCACGGCAAGCCCGGCCGCTTGCCAGGCATCGAGACCGTCGCGATACCAATACAGTGTCTTATAGCCCATGGCGGACGCTCGTTTGACGGCGTTCCAGCTCAGCCAGCAGTCGGCGCGGCAATAGAAGACCAGCGGTCGTGCCGAGTCTCCGGCGGTCAATGCCTTGAGGTTACGCGCAAAATAGCCTTGCCAGTCGGGTGTCAGGTCACCGTCGCCGGTATTGGCCAGCCAGTGGCTGCCGGGCAGGTTTTCATGGGGCTGGTCTTCAATGAATTGGCCTTGCAGCCATTGGCGGCGGTAGACATCGATCACCACCGGTGGCGGCGTTTGACTGAGCAGTGTTTGCAAGGCCGGGGTGTCAACGATGGTCGCGCCTTGCAGGCTGTCCGGCGTCGGGCTGCGGTACAGGTTGATGCGATAGCCGTCGGCGGAAAACAGCGGTGATTCGGCGTGCGCAGTACTCAGCAACAGACAGAGCGGCAGCGCAGCGAGAGAAGGGCGCAACAGACAACGTCGGGCACGCGGCATGGGTTCGATCCTTATAGTTATGGACCTATTACATGCCAGGCGGGGCGCTTTGGGAATGCGACGATAGACAGGGAAACCAGTACTAAAGTAGTAATTATTGATGGAGAACCTTTGCGGGGTCAGGTGGATTTGCGCAAGGCTGCATGTTGAGGGTTGAAGGTAAGCACGGCGAGTAGCGCGAACACCACGGTCAACCCTGCACACACCGCCAGCGCCAGCGGATTGAAACGTTCATAAAGGGCGAACCGCACCAACTCCACTGCATGGGTGAACGGGTTCACCGCGCACAGCCAGTACAACCACTCGCTAGCCTCACGCATTTTCCACAGCGGATACAGCGCCGAGGACAGGAAAAACAACGGAAAGATCACGAAATTCATGACCCCGGCAAAGTTCTCCAGCTGCCGAATGGCGTTCGACAGCAGCAGGCCCAGCGCGCTGAGCATCAACGCCACCAGCAGTAACGCCGGCAGCGCGATCAATAACCCCATGGCCGGTGGTTGCACGCCATAGAGCCAGGCGATCGCCAAAAAGGCATACACCTGCAACAGGGAAATCAGCGACGTGGCCAGCAGCTTGCTGCACAGCAGAAAGGTCCGGGGCAGTGGGCTGGTCAGCAGCACGCGCATGCTGCCCATCTCGCGGTCATAGACCATCGACAGTGAGCCTTGCATGCCATTGAACAGCAGGATCATGCAGGCAAGGCCCGGGATGATGTAGACCTCGTAAGGAATGTAGGTGTCGTAGGGTTCGATAATGGCGATCCCCAAGGCTGCCCGGAAACCGGCCGCGAACACCAGCAGCCATAACAGCGGCCGCACCAGGGCACTGAGAAACCGCGTGCGCTGCAACACAAAGCGCAGCCATTCGCGCAGCACGATGCCGCTGAAGCAATGCCAGTACGCATTCATCGCGCCGCTCCTGAAGTGGTCAGGTGAGTGAAGGCCGAACCCAGGTCGCCGCCATGTTCCAGGCTCAGTGCATCGGCCTGTCCGCTGGCCACCAGCCGACCTTGATGGAGGATCAGCAAATCGTCGCTGGACTGCACTTCGTCGAGCAAGTGCGTGGTCCAGAGCACGCTGATGGCGTGTTCACTGCACAAGGTGCGCAGGTGTTGATTGAGCGCCAGGCGACTGGCGGGATCGAGGCCGACACTGGCTTCGTCAAGCAGCAGCAGGCGCGGCTCATGCAGCAGGGCCCGGGCGATTTCCACCCGGCGACGGTGGCCGCCATTGAGTTCGCGCACCCGTTCGCGGCGGCGTTCGGTCAGGGCTTGACGGGCCAGCTCGGCGTCAACCCGGACACCGCTCTGACGCCGGGACAGACCATGCAGCGCGGCGTGATACCGCAGGTTCTGCTCGACGCTGAGGTCCAGGTCCAGGGTGCTTTGCTGGAACACGACGCCCAACTGCTTGAGCGCCGGGCGGGGCGCATCGCGCAATGAACAGCCGCCGACCCGGATGTCGCCGTGCTGAAGATCATAAAGCCGGGTCAACAGGGCGATCAGGGTCGATTTGCCGGCGCCGTTGGGCCCCAGCAACGCGGCGAAACGCCCCGGGGCCAGATCGAAGTTCACGTGGCGCAAGGCTTCCCGAGCCCCATAGGCAAAACTCAGTTCGCTGACTTCCAGAGCGTTCATGGCGTCACCACCACGCCCCAAGGGTAGCGGCCGACTTTCACCGATTTGCTCACCTTCAGGCTGTCGACATCAATCACCGACACGTCACCGCTGACGCCGTTGGTGGCGAGCAGTTGCTTTTGATCGGGCGTGAACGCCAGCTGCCAGACCCGTCGTCCGACCAGCAAATAGTCGAGAATCTCGAACGTCCTGGCATCGATCACCGCCACATGATTGGCCGGGCCCAGTGCGACGAAAGCGTACTTGCCGTCAGCGCTGAGCTTGATGCCCACAGGCTGGACTTTATCCGGGTGTACGCCTTTGATCTGGAAGTTCAGGGTCTTGAGGATCTTGCGGCTGGCGACGTCGAGAATCGTCACCGTGCCGCCGATTTCCGCTGACGCCCAGAGCTGTGAACCGTCCTGATTGAACTCGACAAAGCGTGGCCGCTGGTCCACCAGCGTGCTGTCGGCCAGGGTCTGGGTGCTGGTGTCGATCCAGTGCAGCATGTTGGTAGTTTCGCTGGTGTTCACGGCCCACTTGCCATCGGGACTGACGGCCATTCCTTCGGGTTCGACGCCGACGTTGATCTGGCTGAGCACTTTGGAGGTTTCGGTGTCGATCACCGTGACCAGCGCATCGTCTTCGTTGGAGACGTACAGCCAACGGTTGTTGGGGTGCAGGGCGAATTGCTCGGGGTCTTTGCCCGAGGGCAGTTCCTTGATGATCTTGCGCGTGGCCACGTCCATCACCTGGACCCGGTCGGAATCGCTGGCGCAGATGTACAGCAACTTGTTGTCATGGGACAGCAACAGGCCGCGCGGGCGCTGGCCGACGGGCAGGGTGTCGGTGACTTGCAGGGTCTGCATGTCGATCAGGCTCAGGCTGTTGTCCTTTTCGTTGGACACCCACGCGGTGCTGGCGGCGGCATGCCCGGCGGCGAATAGAAGGGCCCAGGAAAGCAGGGAGCGGCAGAGCAGGGTGCGACGCATGGCGGATTCCTTTTTGTTGTCGTTCTTGTGGAAAGCTGGATCAGGGAAAGCGGCAACTGACCTCGGGTTTGTCGTAACCCAGGCTGTCCATTTCGTTGAAGGGATGAAGAAAGCCGTCCTGCGGCGACGTGCTGACCAGGGCGCGGGGCTGGACGATGGGAATCGGTTGGCGCAACTGGCCGTTCCACGGGCGATAACTGAGCTTGCGTCCCTTGAAGCCGTCCAGCGGCAGTTGATCGCTGATTTCCAGCTGACGGATCGCCATCGGTTCGGTCTGGCGCAGTTTGGTCACTGCGCTGGCGAGGCTGCGCACGGCCATCCAGGCCGCGAAATCGCGGTCGTTCATCCAGCGACCGGCGAATGCTTCAAAACGCTTTTGCAACTGCGCGGCACCGTAGGTTTCCACGGTTTTGTGCCAACCCACCGGGGTCAGCCCTTGGGTGCCAGCGACCGGGCGCGGATACCAGGTCTGGTAGGGCACGTATTCGCCGAAGTCGCCGCGTTCATCGGCCACCAGCACCACGTCATATTCGGCCGTCTGAGTGAACAGCGGCATGTCGGCCTGGGCACTGCGACGTTGGTCGTTATCAAAGCTCCAGGCCTTTTCCGCCACCAGTTGCAGGCCGAAGCGTTTTGCCGCGCGACGCAGGGCGGCGGCGTAGGCTTGATCGTCGGCGGTCGGGCCAACGATCAGCAGCGCGCGCTGCCATTTTCGTACCACCAGAAATTGCGCCAGCGCATCGGCGAGCATCGCGCGACTCGGCAGGGTGTGCAGCACGTTCGACAGGCAATCGGTGCTGCGCAAGCTGTCGTCGGGGCTGCCGGCGTTGAATATCAGGCTGTCGGGCAGGGCTGCGCTGAGTTGGCGCAAGCTGTCGGCCGGGGCGTTCACTACAAACAGCCGCAGACCCTGCGTGTGTTGGGCGTTGGCCGCATCGAGCAAGGCTTCGGGGCTGGCGACGCTGGCGCTGACCAGGGCGTAGCTGTGGTTGAGAAAACGTCCGGTGCTGTTGCTGTCGGTGATCGCCAGTTCGGCGCCGCGCAATCCGGCATCGCTCGGTTCGGGAATCACGTTCGACAGGAGCGGCCCCGGATCAGGGCGATAACCCAGGTAGCCGATCCGCACCTCCAGCGGCGCCTGCGCAGCCTGGCTCTGGGTGGCCACGCCGGCGGCGCAGGCAATCGCCAGCAGGTACAGCAAGGCGTAAGGGGCAAGCAGGCGCATAAGGCACTCCTTTCAGGTAGCGCCAGCATAGGAAGCCTGTGGAACAGAAGAAATATGCAGAAAGTACCGGTGAGCCAGTACCAAGGTCGTAAGCATTCTGCCGGTTGCGCCGGGACACCAGGCCTGTTGGCGACGTCCCTGAGGTGTGCATCCAACGCCTTACTACCAAGGGACTAGAAGGCGACCACCAAAGCAGCATGGGGTGTTGGCGATACCGTTTCTAAGATGAGTGCCATAGCCTCTGCCAAGAGGTTTTGCGTGCAATCCTGAGGGCATAACAATGACAACAAAACGCAACGCCTTGCTCGTCGTCGGTCTGCTGGCCGGCTTTATCAGTGCAGGTTCCGTGTGGGCTCACGGCAACGTGGTGCCGCAGGCGGTTGAAACCCAAGGTCTGACACCGATCAAGGACGCCGGTGTAACGGTGGACGGCGATGGCTGGGCCGCGGCCAACCCTTATCGAACCTCCCCGGAGCACGACAGAGCCCTGGAAATCGGCTCGTCCGCCTACAACCAGAACTGTGCGGCGTGTCATGGCCTGGAAGCCAAGTCGGGTGGGATCGCCCCCGACTTGCGCATGCTCGATGTCGGTGAGGCGGGTGACGAATGGTTCGTCGAACGCGTGCGTCATGGCGCCGTGCGTGACGGTCGGGTCTACATGCCGAAAATGGCCGATTACCTGAGCCAGGAAGCGTTGTGGGCAGTGCGCACGTACCTGGACAGCGTTCACGTCGAGGAGTGATCCCATGCGTCTGCTCGCGGTGTTGATCAGTGCGCTGTGGCTGTGTTGCCAGACGGTGCAGGCGCAGGTTCGCAACTATGACGAAATGATCGCCGCCGGGGAGCTGAAAGTGGCGGTCTACAAGGACTTCGCCCCCTACAGTTTTGAGCAGGCCGGTCAGGCCCGGGGCGTCGATGTCGAGCTCGCCGAGGCGCTGGCCAAGGCGCTCGGCGTACACCTGACATTGATCTGGGCCCCCGCCGGGGAAAAACTCGATGACGACCTGCGTGATTACATCTGGCGTACCAGTGCCTTGCACAACCAGCAACTGGCCGACCTGATGATGCGTGTGCCTTATGACCGTGACTACGCCCAGAAGCGCAACGAGTTCGGTGAAATGGAAAACGGTCATGTGGTGATGTTCGGGCCCTATCAGACCGAACAATGGCAGGTGGCCTACGATCAGCGCCGACTGGATAAGGTCGGCAGCGTGGCGGTGTTCGACTCGCATCCGATAGGCGTGGAAGTCGACAGTGTGCCGTCGTTTTACCTGACGTCGGTGTTCAACGGCATGCTCGCGGGCAAAACCCACCACTACCCGGGCGTACCGCAGGCCTTTGCGGCGATGAAGGCCGGTGAGGTCGACGCGGTCATGGCCATGCGTGGCGAAATCGACTGGCAGGTGCATGAGGCGGCCGACCCGCAACTGGCGTTGGCGCAAAACGCCTATCCGAACATGGGCAAGCAACTCTGGGAAATCGGCATGGCCGTGCACGAAAGCAACCGGCAACTGGCCTATGCCGTGGAAGAGGCGCTGGAAGGCCTGATCCGTGAGGGTGCCGTAAAGACGATCTACAGCCATTACGGCCTGCGGTATGACGTCCCGGAGATGTATCAATAGGAGCGGGTGATGAGCTGGCGAATCAAGTGTCTGTTGGCCTGCTGGTTACCCTTGGCCGCGCACGCCGCGAGTATCGATCCGGGCAAAGACCCGGTGCCCTCGGTGATGTGGGCGTTCTATCACAAGCAAATGCTTGGCGACGCTCCTTTTGTCTTCGATGACCGGGTCAAGCTGCTGGCGCCGCCGTTCGCCGAAGATGCCCGGCAGGTGCCACTGGAAATCGATGCGCGAGCGTTCAAGGGCGAGGTGGTGAAAATCTTCGCCTGGGCCGAGCTCAATCCGCTGCCGAAGATCGTCGACTTCCAGCCGCTGGACCGCGTGTTGCCGTGGTTGTCGATCCGTATCCGCATCGAACAGGCCACCCCTTTGCGCGCCGCGGTCCTGACGCGCGATGGGCTGTGGCATGTCGGTTCGACCCTGATCGATGCGGCGGGCGGTGGTTGCACCGCGCCCAGTGTGGTGCGTACCCAGCCCGGCTGGGAGGAACACATTGGCGAAGTGTTGGGCGCGCGCTATCCGCGTAATGACTTCAGCCGATTGCGCGTGCAGGTGGCGCATCCGATGGACAACGGCATGGTGAGTGGCATCCCGGAATTTTTCATCAACCATGCCGAACTGCGAAGTGCTGATGACCAGCTGTTGGCGCGGCTGGAGCTGTTTCCTGCCGTCAGTGAAAACCCCAACCTGGCCTTCGACATCGAAGGGGCAGGGCAGATGCGTCTGATTATTCGGGACAACAGCGGCAATGAATTTGATGCGTCGATTCCCTGAGCCAGAGGAGCGCCTCATGCGCTGGATACTGCTGTTGGTGTTGAGCATCAGCCTGCCGGCCATGGCCGATCTTGAGTATTCGCTCAAGCCACGGCAGATCGCCGAAGACACTTGGCTGCTGGAAGGCAGTACGGATAATTTCGCCAAGGCCAACGGCGGCAATATCGTCAACACCGCGTTCATTGTCACCGAGGGCGGGGTAGTGGTCATCGACACCGGGCCGTCGAAGCGCTACGGCGAAGCGATGCGCAAGGCGATTGCCGGGATTACGGATAAACCGGTGGTTCAGGTATTCCTGACCCACCATCACCCGGATCATGTGCTGGGCAATCAGGCGTTTGCTGATGTGCCCATCGGCGCACTGGCGGGGACGGCCGAGCTGCTGCATCAACAAGGTGATGCGCTGGCCGAGAATATGTATCGAATGGTCGGTGACTGGATGCGTGGCACCGAAGTGGTGTTGCCCAACCAAGTCGTGACGCCAGGGGTACGCAGTTTTGGGAATCACGATTTACGCTTGCTGGGCCTGGGTGGGCATACGGGAGCGGATCTGGCTATTCTCGACCAGCGAACCGGCGTGCTGTTTGCCGGGGACCTGGTGTTTTATCAACGAGCCTTGACCACCCCCAACAGCCCCGGATTGTCTGTGTGGCTGGCGGACATTGCCACCCTGCAGGGCTTGCCCTGGACGCTGATCGTGCCGGGTCACGGCCCCGTGTCCAGCGACCCACAACCCTTCGAACAAATGCGCGATTACCTGACCTGGCTCGACCAGCTGCTGCAAGCGGGGGCGGCTACCGGCAGCGACATGGCCGAGATGATCCGCAGTCCGATCCCCGAACGTTTCGCCGGGATCACCCTGAACCGTTATGAATTGATCCGCAGCGTCAGTCATTTGTACCCGCGCTACGAGCGTGGGCAGATGACGCGGGTTGATTCCGCTGCTGCCAAGTCACGCTTGAACGCATTCGACCCGCTACTAAGGGATTAGGAATCTCCATATTGCGGGTAATTGTTGTCGGGGCGACGGCGCCCAAGAATCTGCACTACGCCGGGAAACTTTCCCGCGAATAACAAAAAACCGCAGAGGTAGCCGTCATGACTCAACCCGCACGTCGCCAGCCCTTCGTCTTGAGCCTGCTGCTCAGTGCCATGCTGTTGTCTGGCCAGGCATTGGCCGCGGTCACCGACCAGGACATTCTCCAGGACCCGAAAAACCCGGAGCAAATCGTCACCAACGGCCTCGGCGTTCAGGGGCAACGCTACAGCCCGCTGGATATTCTCAACGTCGACAACGTGAAGGAGTTGCGACCTGCCTGGGCATTCTCCTTCGGCGGCGAAAAACAGCGTGGCCAGCAAGCACAGCCGATGATCAAGGACGGCGTGATGTACATGACCGGGTCCTACTCGCGAGTGTTCGCGGTCGATGCCCGTACCGGCAAGAAACTCTGGCAATACGATGCGCGCCTGCCGGATGACATCCGTCCGTGCTGCGACGTGATCAACCGTGGCGTGGCGCTGTATGGCGACCTGGTGTTCTTCGGCACGCTCGACGCCAAGCTGGTAGCCCTGAATAAAGACACCGGCAAAGTGGTGTGGAGCAAGCAGGTGGCCGACCACAAGGAAGGCTATTCGATCAGCGCCGCGCCCTTGGTGATCAACGGCAAGCTGATTACCGGCGTGGCCGGCGGCGAGTTCGGTGTGGTGGGCAAGATTTCGGCGTACGACCCGAAAAACGGCGACCTGTTGTGGGTCCGCCCGACCGTCGAAGGCCATATGGGCTACGTCTACAAGGACGGCAAGGCCATCGAGAACGGCATCTCCGGCGGTGAAGCCGGCAAGACCTGGCCGGGTGACCTTTGGAAGACCGGCGGTGCCGCGCCCTGGCTCGGCGGTTACTACGACCCGGAAACCAATCTGCTGCTGTTCGGCACCGGCAACCCGGCTCCGTGGAACTCGCATTTGCGTCCTGGCGATAACCTCTATTCGTCGTCGCGTCTGGCGCTCAACCCGGACGACGGCACCATCAAATGGCACTTCCAGAGCACACCCCACGACGGTTGGGACTATGACGGCGTGAACGAGCTGGTTTCGTTCAACTACACCGAGGGCGGCAAGGAAATCAAAGCCGCGGCCACGGCGGACCGCAACGGTTTCTTCTACGTGCTGGACCGTACCAATGGCAAATTCATCCGCGGCTTCCCGTTCGTGGACAAGATCACCTGGGCCACCGGCCTGGATAAAGACGGCCGGCCGATCTACAACGAAGCCAGCCGCCCAGGCGCTCCGGGTTCCGAACCCAAGGGCAGTTCAGTCTTTGTAGCGCCTGCGTTCCTGGGCGCGAAAAACTGGATGCCGATGGCTTACAACCGCGACACCGGGTTGTTTTACGTGCCATCCAACGAGTGGGGCATGGACATCTGGAACGAAGGCATCGCCTACAAAAAAGGCGCGGCATTCCTCGGCGCCGGTTTCACCATCAAACCGTTGAATGAGGACTACATCGGCGTGTTGCGCGCCATCGACCCGAAAACCGGCAAGGAAGTCTGGCGTCACAAGAATTACGCGCCGCTGTGGGGCGGGGTACTGACCACCAAGGGCAACCTGGTGTTCACCGGCACGCCGGAAGGTTTCCTCCAGGCGTTCAATGCCAAGACCGGCGAGAAAGTCTGGGAGTTCCAGACCGGTTCCGGCGTACTCGGTTCGCCTGTGACCTGGGAAATGGACGGCGAACAGTACGTGTCTGTCCTCTCCGGCTGGGGCGGCGCCGTACCGTTGTGGGGCGGGGAAGTGGCCAAGCGGATCAAGGATTTCAACCAGGGCGGCATGCTCTGGACCTTCAAATTACCGAAGGACCTGGTGGCCAAGCACTAGCCCAAGCCCACCGCATAACCCCTGTGGGAAACCTACGACCAAATAACGAGAGCCCTCCTGCCAACGGCGCATTCGTCCGGCAGGCGGGGCTCTCTAGTATCGATTCATCGCTTGTCGGCACGACAGGCATCGACCCAGACAGAGGCCCATCATGATCTACGCACAACCCGGAACCCCAGGCGCCGTTGTTTCCTTCAAGCCGCGCTATGGCAACTTCATCGGCGGCGAGTTTGTCGCGCCGGTCAATGGCGAATACTTCACCAACACCTCGCCGGTGACCGGTGAGGTGATCGCCGAATTCCCACGCTCCAGCGCCGCCGACATCGAAAAGGCCCTCGACGCGGCACACGCCGCTGCGGATGCCTGGGGCAAGACCTCGGCCCAGGACCGTTCGTTGGTGCTGCTGAAAATCGCCGATCGCATCGAGCAAAACCTGGAAATTCTCGCGGTTACCGAAACCTGGGACAACGGCAAGGCCGTGCGCGAAACCTTGAACGCCGACGTGCCGTTGGCTGCCGACCATTTCCGTTACTTTGCCGGTTGCATTCGCGCCCAGGAAGGCGGCGCTGCCGAGATCAACGAACTGACCACCGCCTACCATTTTCACGAGCCGCTGGGCGTGGTCGGGCAAATCATTCCGTGGAATTTCCCGCTGCTGATGGCGGCCTGGAAACTCGCCCCGGCCCTGGCCGCCGGTAACTGCGTTGTGCTCAAACCGGCAGAACAGACGCCGCTGTCGATCATGGTCTTCGCCGAACTGATCGCCGATTTGCTGCCGGCGGGCGTGTTGAACATCGTCCAGGGCTTCGGCCGTGAAGCCGGCGAAGCGCTGGCCACCAGCAAGCGCATCGCCAAGATCGCCTTCACCGGTTCCACCCCGGTCGGCGCGCACATCATGCATTGCGCCGCCGAGAACATTATCCCGAGCACCGTCGAGCTGGGCGGCAAGTCGCCGAACATCTTCTTCGAAGACATCATGAACGCCGAGCCACAGTTCATCGAAAAAGCCGCCGAAGGCCTGGTGCTCGCGTTCTTCAACCAGGGCGAAGTCTGCACCTGTCCATCGCGGGCGCTGGTGCAAGAGTCGATCTACGAGCCGTTCATGGCCGAAGTGATGAAGAAGATCGTCAAGATCAAACGCGGCAACCCGCTGGACACCGAAACCATGGTCGGCGCCCAGGCGTCGGAGCAGCAATACGACAAGATCCTCTCGTACCTCAAAATCGCTCAGGAGGAGGGTGCTGAACTCCTCACCGGTGGCGCCGCCGAGCGGCTTGAAGGTGACCTGTCCAGCGGCTATTACATCCAGCCGACGCTGCTGAAGGGCCACAACAAGATGCGTGTGTTCCAGGAGGAAATCTTTGGCCCGGTGGTGGGTGTCACCACCTTCAAGGACGAAGCTGAAGCGCTGGCGATTGCCAACGACAGCGAGTTCGGCCTCGGTGCCGGCCTCTGGACCCGCGACATCAACCGCGCCTACCGCATGGGCCGGGCGATCAAGGCCGGGCGCGTGTGGACCAACTGCTACCACCTGTATCCGGCGCACGCGGCGTTCGGTGGTTACAAGAAGTCCGGCGTCGGGCGGGAAAACCACAAGATGATGCTCGATCACTATCAGCAGACCAAAAACCTGTTGGTGAGCTACGACATCAATCCGCTGGGGTTCTTCTAACCCTCGGAATCAACGCAACCCCCCTGTGGGAGCGAGCCTGCTCGCGAAGACGGCATCACATTCAACATCACTGTTGACTGATAGACCGCTTTCGCGAGCAGGCTCGCTCCCACATTAGGTTTTGGATGTCCTTGAAGATCTGCAACACCCCCTACCAACGCACCCCGCATTCTCCTTCGAAAGTAGCATTCGGGCGCCCGACGCCCCGTGCATTAATGGCTTTACCGGAATCGCCCGGCACAAGAAGAGGATTGACCCATGTGGACTAAACCCGCGTTTACCGATCTGCGCATTGGCTTCGAAGTGACGATGTATTTCGCCAATCGTTGATTGCTCACCCGGCCAGCCATCGGGTTGGCCGGGCCTGCCTTCTGGAGCCTCTTCCATGCACATTCGCGTTCTCGGCTCCGCTGCTGGTGGCGGTTTCCCGCAGTGGAATTGCAACTGCTACCAGTGCGCCGGGATGCGCAATGCCAGCCTGCGGGCACAACCGCGCACTCAGTCCTCGATTGCCCTGAGCGACAACAGTGTGGATTGGGTGCTGTGCAATGCCTCACCGGACATTCGTGCGCAGCTCGCGAGTTTTCCGCTGTTGCAGCCGGCTCGCCAGTTGCGTGACAGCGCCATCGCCGGCGTCGTGCTGCTCGACAGCCAGATCGATCACTGCACCGGCTTGCTGAGCCTGCGCGAAGGCTGTCCGCATGCCGTCTGGTGTACCGAACGGGTTCACCAGGACCTGAGCAGCGGCTTCCCGCTGTTCAACATGCTGCGCCACTGGAACGGCGGGTTGCAGTGGCAACCGATCGGCCTGGATCGTCAGCCGTTCAGCATTCCTGCCTGCCAGCACTTGCGCTGGCGTGCGATTCCCCTGGTGAGCAACGCACCGCCGTACTCGCCCAACCGCGGCCATCCGCAACCGGGCGACACCATTGGTTTGTTCATAGAAGACCGACGCAGCGGCGCATCGCTGTTTTACGCACCGGGCCTGGGGCAAGTCGATGACGAAGTACTGGGCTGGATGCGGCGTGCCGATTGCCTGCTGCTGGACGGCACCCTGTGGCGTGACGACGAAATGCGCGTCTGCGAAGTCGGTCAGAGCCTGGGCCGCGAAATGGGCCACCTGTCGCAAAGCGGCCCCGGCGGGATGCTTGAGGTGCTGGAAGGTTTTACCCGCCAGCGCAAGGTGCTGATCCACATCAACAACACCAACCCGATCCTCGACGAAGACTCGGCCGAACGGGCCTTGCTGGAACGGCGCGGGATTGAAGTGGCTTATGACGGCATGAGTATCGAGCTGTAGCGGATGGCCCCATCGCGAGCAGGCTCGCTCCCACAGGGATCACCTCGAACCTTGTGGGAGCGAGCCTGCTCGCGAAGAGGACAGTCCGGGCACCGCAGAACGCGAAGGAGAATAAAAATGACTGACACACCCATGACCCCCACCGAATTCGAAGCCGCCCTGCGCGCGAAAGGCGCCTACTACCACATCCATCACCCATTCCACCAGGCCATGTACGCCGGCCGCGCGAGCCGCGAGCAGATTCAGGGCTGGGTCGCCAATCGTTTTTACTACCAGGTAAACATTCCGCTCAAGGATGCCGCGATCCTCGCCAACTGCCCGGACCGTGAGGTGCGCCGTGAGTGGTTGCAACGGATTCTCGACCACGACGGCGTGCCCGGCAGTGAAGGCGGCATCGAAGCCTGGCTGCGTCTGGGCGAAGCGGTGGGGCTTGATCGCGAACAGATTCTGTCCCAGGAGCTGGTGCTGCCCGGCGTGAGGTTCGCCGTCGATGCCTATGTCAATTTCGCCCGTCGTGCCTGCTGGCAGGAAGCGGCGAGCAGTTCGCTGACCGAGTTGTTCGCCCCGCAGATCCATCAGTCTCGACTCGACGCCTGGCCGACGCATTACCCGTGGATCGACGTTGCCGGTTATGACTATTTTCGCACCCGTTTGAGTCAGGCCCGGCGCGATGTTGAGCACGGCTTGCGCATTACCCTCGCGCACTACGTCACGCGCGAGGCGCAGCAACGCATGCTCGAGATCCTGCAATTCAAACTCGACGTGCTGTGGAGCATGCTCGACGCCATGAGCATGGCCTACGAGCTGGAACGCCCGCCTTATCACACCGTCACGGCCAGCAACGTCTGGCACCGGGGGATTGCCCTGTGAGCCTGATCCATCGCGAGTTATTGCCGTCGTTGCGCCAGGGCTTTCGTTTGCAATGGGAGCCCCGTCAGGACTGTCACGTGCTGCTGTACCCCGAAGGCATGATCAAACTCAACGCCAGCGCCGGGCAGATCCTCGATCTGGTGAATGGCCGGCGCAGTGTCTCGGCGATCATTGCGCTACTGACCGCGAGTTTTCCGGGTGTGCCTGGGATTGATGAGGATGTGCTGGCATTCCTGGAGGTGGCCCATGCGCAATTCTGGATTGAATGATTCACCCGTCGGCCCACCGCTGTGGCTGTTGGCGGAGCTGACCTACCGTTGCCCGCTGCAATGCCCGTATTGTTCCAACCCGCTGGATTTTGCCCGGCACGGCGAGGAACTGAGTACCGAAGAGTGGATTCGGGTGTTTCGCGAGGCCCGCGAAATGGGTGCCGCACAATTGGGTTTTTCCGGCGGCGAGCCATTGGTGCGACAGGACCTGGCCGAACTGATCAAAGCCGCGCGAGACATGGGCTACTACACCAACCTGATCACCTCGGGCATCGGCTTGACCGAGCAGAAGGTCCGCGACTTCAAGGTGGCCGGGCTGGACCATATCCAGATCAGCTTTCAGGCGGCGGACGAAGCGGTCAACAACATGCTCGCTGGCTCCCGCAAGGCCTTCGCCCAGAAACTGGCCATGGCCCGCGCGGTAAAAGCGCAGGGGTATCCCATGGTGCTGAACTTCGTCACCCATCGGCACAATATTGACCAGATCGCACAGATCATCGACTTGTGCCTGGCGCTGGAAGCGGATTTTGTCGAGTTGGCTACGTGCCAATTCTACGGCTGGGCCGAACTCAATCGCGTCGGCCTGCTGCCAACCCGCGAACAACTGCAGCAGGCCGAGCGCATCACCAACGAGTATCGCGCGCGGCTTGAGGCCCAGGGCCACCCGTGCAAGCTGATCTTCGTCACCCCGGATTATTACGAAGAACGCCCCAAGACCTGCATGAACGGTTGGGCCAATCTGTTTCTCGACATCACCCCGGACGGTACCGCGCTGCCTTGCCACAGCGCCCGCCAGTTGCCGGTGCAGTTTCCTAACGTGCGCGAGCACAGCATCGAGCACATCTGGACTGACTCGTTTGGCTTCAACCGTTTTCGTGGCGATGACTGGATGAAGGAACCGTGCCGCTCCTGCGATGAAAAGCACAAGGATCTGGGCGGCTGCCGTTGCCAGGCGTTCATGCTCACCGGTGATGCCGCCAATGCCGACCCGGTGTGCAGCAAGTCACCGCACCACGGCGTGATCCTCAAGGCCCGGGAAGAAGCCGAGGCGGTGGGGCAGGGCATGGAACACCTGACGCTGCGCAATGAGAAGGCCTCGCAGCTGATCTACCGCGGATAGTCGCCCTTGTGGGAGCGAGCTTTGCGGTGAATTCAGAGTGTTCTTTGGTCTGATTGCATTCGCAGCCGGATGGTTTAGTGTGGGTTCTAACTTCCAAAACAATAAAAACAGGCTTTCCAATGAGCCAGAGTCTCAGCCAGCTGCGTAAGTTCGTGTCTCCAGAAATCATCTTCGGTGCCGGCTGTCGGCACAACGTCGGTAATTACGCCAAGACCTTCGGTGCCCGCAAAGTGCTGGTGGTCAGCGACCCCGGGGTGATTGCCGCCGGTTGGGTCGCCGATGTCGAGGCCAGCCTGCAAGCCTTGGGTATCGATTACTTCCTGTACGCCGATGTCTCGCCCAACCCACGGGTCGAAGAAGTGATGCTCGGCGCCGAGCTGTACCGGGAAAACCATTGCGATGTGATCGTCGCCGTCGGCGGTGGCAGCCCGATGGATTGCGGCAAAGGCATCGGCATTGTCGTTGCTCACGGACGCAGCATTCTCGAATTCGAAGGCGTGGACACCATTCGCGTGCCCAGCCCGCCCCTGATCCTGATTCCGACCACCGCCGGCACGTCGGCTGATGTGTCGCAGTTCGTGATCATTTCCAACCAGCAAGAACGCATGAAGTTCTCCATCGTCAGCAAAGCGGTGGTGCCGGACGTCTCGTTGATCGACCCGGAAACGACCCTGAGCATGGACCCGTTCCTGTCGGCGTGTACCGGCATCGACGCGTTGGTGCACGCCATCGAGGCCTTTGTCTCCACCGGCCACGGGCCACTGACCGATCCCCATGCGCTGGAAGCGATGCGGTTGATCAACGGCAACCTGGTGCAAATGATTGCCAACCCCACGGACATCGCCCTGCGCGAGAAGATCATGCTCGGCAGCATGCAAGCCGGGCTGGCGTTCTCCAACGCGATTCTCGGCGCGGTGCACGCCATGTCCCATAGCCTGGGCGGGTTTCTCGACCTGCCCCATGGCCTGTGCAACGCGGTGTTGGTGGAACATGTGGTGGCGTTCAACTACAGCTCGGCGCCCGATCGCTTCAAGGTCATCGCCGAGACGTTCGGCATCGATTGCCGTGGCCTGAACCATCGGCAGATCTGCGCGCGGCTGGTGGAGCACCTGATTGCGCTCAAACACGCAATCGGCTTCCACGAGACCCTGGGCTTGCACGGGGTCAGTACGGCGGACATTCCGTTCCTGTCACAACACGCCATGCACGACCCGTGCATCCTGACCAATCCGCGCGAATCCAGTCAGCGTGATGTCGAGGTCGTCTATGGCGAAGCCCTCTGACGATCAGCAACGGGCGCTGGCGGGGTTACTGGGGTTAGGCAGCCATTCGGCGCGCAAGAGCCATTACCCGGAACTGGCCGCGCGACTCGACGAACTGGAAGCCGAGCGCAATCGCTACAAATGGTTGTTCGAAAACGCAGTCCAGGGGATTTTCCAGGCCAGCCTGCAAGAAGGCATGCGAGCCGCCAACCCGGCGTTGGCGCACATGCTCGGCTATCAGGACCCGCAAGAGGTGCTGTTTTCCCTGGCGGATCTGGCGAGCAACCTGTTTGTCGGCGGGGCCAGTGAGCTGGAAAATATCGGCGAGATCCTCAAGCATCAACGCAGCCTGCACGGGTATGAAACCCAGTTGCGGCGCAAGGACGGCAGCAGCCTCGATGTATTGATGAACCTGTTGCTCAAGCCCGATCAGGAAGGCCTGGTTGAAGGGTTTGTCGCCGACATCACCGAACGCAAACAAGCGCAGCAGCGTTTACAACAACTCAACGATGAGCTGGAGCAACGGGTCACTGCGCGCACCGATGAGTTACTTGAAGCCAACCGCAACCTGCAACAGCAGATCACCCAGCGCAAGCAGATCGCCGAAGCCTTGCGCGATGCCCGCGACGCCGCCGAGGCCGCCAATCGCAGCAAGGACAAGTACCTCGCGGCGGCCAGTCACGACCTGCTGCAACCGCTTAACGCCGCGCGCTTGCTGATCTCGACGTTGCGTGAACGAAAACTGCCGGACGTTGAACAGGTCCTGGTCGAGCGCACTCATCAGGCGCTGGAAGGGGCGGAAGATTTGCTCACTGATTTGCTGGATATTTCCCGGCTCGATCAGGCCGCGGTGAAACCCGACGTTGCCCTTTATCGTCTCGACGAATTGCTCGGGCCGCTGGTGTCCGAATTCCAGTCGGTCGCCGAGGCGGCCGGGTTGAACCTGCGCGTGCATGTGGGCGAGCACGCCATCAGCACCGACTTGCGCCTGATGACGCGCATCCTGCGTAACTTCCTCAGTAATGCCTGTCGCTATACCGACGAGGGCAGCATCCTGCTGGGCGCAAGGCGTCGCGGCGAAATGCTGCGCCTGGAGGTCTGGGACACCGGGCGTGGCATCGCCGCGGACCGACTGGATTCGATTTTCCTGGAGTTCAACCAACTCGACGTCGGACGCGCCTCTGACCGCAAAGGCGTGGGGTTGGGCCTGGCCATTGTCGAGCGCATCGGCAAGATTCTCGGTTATCGGATTCGGGTTAAATCGGTGCCGGGACGAGGTTCGATGTTCAGCATCGACGTACCGATTTCCCATGAGGTACCGCTGCCGATCAGTCAGGCTGCGCCTCAGTTGACCACGGGCAATCCCTTGCCGGGCCGACGCCTGCTGGTGCTGGACAACGAAGTCAGCATTCTTGAGAGCATGAGCGCGCTGCTCGGGCAGTGGGGGTGCGAGGTGGTCACGGCCACGGATGAATCCTCGGCGCTGGCGGCGCTGCGTGGGCAAGCCCCGGAACTGATCCTGGCGGACTATCACCTCGATCATGGCGTTGTGGGCTGCGATGTGGTCAGGCATTTGCGTGAGCATTACGGCCAGGTGATTCCGGCGGTGATTATCACGGCGGACCGCACGGATCAGTGTCGACGCTCGTTGCAGCGACTCGGCGCGCCGCTGCTGAACAAACCGGTGAAACCCGGCAAGCTGCGTGCGGCGCTGAGTCAGATGCTTGGCGTTATCTGAGCGCTCGATACTGCAGGCTGAACCCAAGCTCCGCCGACTGACCTTGCTCCAGCAATCGCAACCCTGGCCGGCCCGGCAGGTGATGCGCGTTGACGGGGTGGCTCACTGGTTCGATGCAGAAAAACCCCAGACCGACTGGGCAGTAGAGCAGGTAGTAATCGCTGCCCGTGGCCTGGCATTCCAGCGCATAACCGAGCTCGGGTTGCTGGATCAGGCAATGACCGTCCCAGTGGCAGAAACCGTTGTCGACCAGGGTTGCGGGTAAGGCGCCCAGTTGACGGAAGTCCCAATCGGCGGGCAACTCGATCAACTCGGTCGGCAGTTTCGAGCCATCGCACAACCAGACTTTCTCGGCCTTGGCCTGTAGCTGCGTGTTCGTCGTGCGCGGAAAGTAGGGGTGCAAACCGAGGCCATGCCACGCGGCGCGGTCGGCCAGGTGGGTGACCTGTAAATCGATGCTCAGCTGGCCCTTGCTCAGATGAAACCGTTGCCGGGCGCGATAAGCGAACGGCGTGCTGCTGTCGAGTTGCAGGACCACTTCGTTGGCTGATTGCGACACCACTTGCCACGGTTGCTGCCAGGCACTGCCGTGAATCGGCAGCGGATCGGTGAGGCTGTTGGGCGTCAAGGCCAGCCAGCCCTCGGGGCAATCGAAACCACCTTCGGCGATGCGGTTGGACCACGGCGCCAGGGGATAGCAACCGAGTTTGCCCGGCAGGCCAGTGTTCAGCGCCTGGGCGTCATTGTGACGGAGCAGCGGTTGACCGGTGCTGCGAACCGTCCAGTTGACGAGGCTGCCGCCGAGCTCGGGCGCGAGGGTGAGGTGGGTCAGTTCGTCTTCGAGTTCGAGAAGTGTCATTGTCATTGTGAAATGCCTGGCTCAATGAGGACATCGTGGCGAGGGAGCTTGCTCCCGCTCGGCTGCGAAGCAGTCGCCAATAAAGCTGCCTCGTTACAAATGAAAGATTGTCGGGGGCCGCTGCGCGACCCAGCGGGAGCAAGCTCCCTCGCCACAGGGGGCTGGGGCTTATCTTTTAAATGCAGTCAGGGAATCATTGAACAGCGGTTCCGGCAACCCGGTGACACCCGGATCGAGGGCAAACACACCGCCGGCCAGCGACTGCTCATCCTGGTCGTCACCGGGGCGGATCGAGGTCACAAACAGCGTGTCCAGGCGACTGCCACCGAAGGCGCACATGCTGGGTTTTTTCACCGGGACGGCGAGGGAGCGATCCAGTCGGCCGTCAGGGGTAAAGCGGTGAATCACCCCGGCGTCATTGCCGCAGATCCAGTAGCAACCGTCGGCATCCACCGCCGCACCGTCAGGACGACCGGCGAATTGATTCATGTCGACAAACAACCGCCGATTCGACGGCGTGCCGCTGTCGAGGTCGTAGTCAAAGGCCCAGATTTTCTGAACGTGAGGATGCGAGTCGGACAGGTACATCGTCCGCCCATCCGGGCTGAAACCCAGGCCATTGGGAACGATAAACCCGCCCAGTCGTGCCTCAATCGGTCCGTGTTGACCGGCGCTGTAGCGGTAAAGCGTGCCGTCGGCCGCGTTGGCGCCCATGTTCAGCACCATGCTGCCCGCCCAGAAACGTCCCTGACGGTCGCAACGACCATCGTTCAGACGCATGTCCGTGCGGGCGTGGTCGACGTGGGCGAGCAATTGACTGTCGAGGCTGCCGTCAGCATGAGGGTGCAGATGGAAAAAGCCGCTTTCCATCCCGGCCACCCAGCCACCGTCGCGGTGGCGGGTGATGCACGCGAGCATCTCTGGCGCGGTCCACGTGTTGACTTGCCCGCTGGCGGCACTCCAGCGTTGCAGGGCCCCGGCAGGAATATCGACCCAGTACAGGGCGTTTTCCTCAGGGACCCACACCGGGCATTCACCGACAGCGTTACGGGCATCGACAATCAATTCGGCTTGCATGGCCACTCATTCCCTTGGTTTTTTGTTGTTGGGGGTCAGTCGCCGAACGGGCCCGACGCGACAAACGCACCACCCTGGTAAACCATCGCCGGGTCATCAGCGGCCGGCATCGGTTGGGCCTCGACCTTTTCGCGGAATACTTCGGAATTGTCCTGTGGTTGATAACCCAGGCCGGATGCGAAGCGATTGTCCCACCAAACGTTCTTGTTGTCGGACACGCCATACACCACGGTGTGGCCGACGTTCGGGGCGTACAAGGCGCATTCCAGCAATTGGGTCAGGTCGCCGAAGCTCAGCCACGTGCTCATCATGCGGCGGTTTTGCGGTTCTGCAAACGAGGAGCCGATACGCACGCTGACGGTCTCGATGCCGTAGCGATCGAAGTAAAAACTGGCCATGTCTTCGCCGTAGGACTTGGACAAACCGTAGTAGCTGTCCGGGCGACGTGGGGAGTGGGCGTCGATGACCTGGTCTTGCTTATAGAAACCGATGACGTGGTTGGAACTGGCGAAGATCACGCGCTTCACACCGTGGCGGCGCGCGGCTTCGTAGATGTGGAACACGCCGCAGATGTTGGCACCGAGGATCTGCTCGAACGAGTGCTCGGTCGAAACGCCGCCAAAGTGCAGGATCGCGTCCACGCCTTCGACCAGTTGATGCACGGCCTGCTTGTCTGCCAGATCGCACGGCACGATTTCTTCGCGGTCATCGATGGCCGGGGCTATGTCAGCGATGTCGGACAGGCGAATGACATTGGCATAAGGGCGCAGGGTTTCGCGCAAGACTTTACCCAGGCCACCGGCGGCACCGGTCAGCAGCAGGCGATTGAAAGGGAGGCGGGTGGTTGTAGTAGTCATGGGAATCCTGGACAAACAGTTGTTGTTATTGAGTCGTTGTAGGTTGTCGTACGACTTTGCTGAAGTATCGTAAGGCTCTCCGGGTCTTGTCAACGCGACGTTGGTTGAAATGGACGGAGGGTCGACTCCTGATTGGAAAACAATCCTTGTAGGAGTGAGCCTGCTCGCGATGACGGTGGTTCAGTCAACGAATGTGTTGATTGAAAGATAGAAATCGCGAGCAGGCTCACTCCTACAGGGTCGGTGTTACAACAGCGAAATCGGGTAGTTGATGAAAATACGGTTCTCATCGAATTCGTTGGTGCTGAAGCTCTTGCGAATGCTCGCGTTACGCCATTTGACGTTGAGGTTTTTCAACGGCCCGCTCTGTACGGTGTAGGCCAGTTCGGATTCACGGCCCCATTCTTCGCCGTCGGTAATCGTGCCGGTGTGTACGTTATCGCCGCTAATGTACCGGTTCATCATGGTCAGGCCGGGAATACCGAGGGCAACGAAGTTGTAGTCGTGGCGCACCTGCCAGGATTTTTCCCTGGCGTTATCGTAGCTGGAGTTGTAGCTGTCGTTGGCCAGGGTGCCGCCGCTGGTACCGTTGACGCGCATCCATTGATCGTCGCCGGTCAGCTTTTGCAGACCGACATAGAAAGTGTTGCCGCCGTATTTGGCCGAGAGCATGGCGAACGCGGTTTTGTTGTCGAGATCGCCGGCCAGGGCGCTGCCGTTTTCCTTGCCGATGAAGTAACCAAGGTTGGCGCCGAGGGTCCAGTCGCCAAGCGGTTGGGTGTGGTTCAGGTTGAAATACTGTTGCTGGTAGATGTCGCTGAGCTCGTCGTACCAAACGCCGACCTGAGTGTGTTTGTCGTTGAACGTGTATTCACCGCCGCCGAAGTTGAAACGATCTGAGGTGATGGAGGCGGATTTGCCGTTCATGAACATGTCATCCATGCTCGAGTCATTGCGCGGGCTGTTTTTCTGGAACTGGCCGCCATACAGCGTCAGACCGCTGATCTCGGTGGACGTCACCTGGCCACCGCGGAAGGTTTGCGGCAGGGAACGACCATCATCGGAGCGCAGGATCGGAAGCACCGGCATCCAGTCACCGATCTTCAACTCGGTCTTCGACAGCCGGGTCTTGAATGCTACGTCGGTGCGACCGAAGGTGTCCGCCGGGCGGCCATCATGGTCCAGCGGCAGCAGTTGGGTACCGCCGGTGCCTTTACCGCCATCGAGTTTGACCGAGTACAGTCCCAGCACATCCAGGCCGAACCCGACGGTGCCCTGGGTGAAACCGGATTTGGCGTCGAGGATGAAGTTTTGCGTCCACTCTTCAGCCTTGCCCTGCGGATACGCCGGGTTGGTGTAGTTGCGGTTGAAGTAGGCGTTGCGCAGGTTGAGCGTGGCCTTGGCGTCGTCGGTGAAACCTTCGGCATGGCCGGCCATCGGCAGGGCGAGGGCCAGGCCGCTGCAACCAATGAGGCTCAGGGTATGACGGCGTTTGAAAATCGGATTTGGGGTGCGGGCGGACGAATTGCGGACGAGCTTGCTCACTGTGACGCTCCCATACTTCTTGTTGTTTTTATTTTTGTCATACGTCGTCGTACAACATTGCCGGCGATTATTTGCGAGGGCTTGAGGGCTTGTCAATCAGAAGTTGTACGATGACCTGCCGCCATTGGTCTGGACACCGAAAAACCCTGTAGGAGCGAGCCGGCTCGCTCCCACAGGGATTGGATTATCAGGCGGAAATCATGGGGGGCATGGTGCCGAGGAGGGACACGGCTGCGACCGCGCCCATGCCCAGCATCCATTCGAGGATCACGCTGGTTTTCAGTGTCGACAGACGCTGCTCGCAATCGTTGATGCGCAGGCGATTGAACAGCGCCAAACCGAGCATCGCCGCAATCAGCGCCACTTTGATCAACAGGATCAACGCAAATCCAGTGAACAATGGTGTCGGCCAAAACACCCCGGTCAAGACCCGGACGTTGATCAACCCGGTGATCAGCAATCCCGCCACCAAGGCGTAACCGACACCACTAAACCGCTGCAATATCGCTTTGACGGGTTGCTCTGCCGGTTGACGCAAGATCATCACCAACAGCATCAATCCGCCGAGCCAGGCGCCCACGCAGGTCAGGTGAACGACTTGGTTGAGCATCAACAATTGGCCATTGAGCCCGTCGAGCATTGCGCCGTGACCGACCGGCGCGAGGGTCGCCAGCAACAGGCTGGCGAGGCCGATTCGCAGCGGCATGTTGGCCCGCCACGGTCTCATCAGCAACGCCACCAACACCCCATTGAGCAGCAAGTGCCAGCGCCAGACCTGGCCAAAAAACGTATTGCCCAACACCAGATGCAGGGTCGGCAGATCGAACGCCGCCTCCCACGCACCGGCCATGCTCGCGGTGATCAGCAGCAACCAGGCAACGCCGCTGGCCAGCGCCACCGTCGCCAGCCAACGACTGGTCAACGCCAGCTTTCGATCCAGGTGTTCAGCGCTGCCATTGAGCAACAACGGCCGAAACACCCACGCCCCGAACAGCATCAGCACCATGGTGAAATGCACAAAGCGACACAGCACCATCGCGCTCGTCATGAATTACTGGCCAACCTTGAAGCCGTAGGCGCCTTCGCTTTTGTGGGTGTCGACGGACACCGCGTGCCACTCGACTTTGTAGGCGCCCGCGGTCAGTGGTGCGGCAGGCGTGACGATCAGGGTTTTCTTGTCGCTGCCTTCGGTGGCGAGGCTCTTGAGCGGCACCGTGGCGCCGTCCTTGGTGATCGTGACCTTGGTGAACGTCGCTTCAACGCCTTCGGAAAATTCCAGGCGCAACTCTGATGGCGCGCTCACGGTGCTGTCGGCGGCCGGGGTCTGGCCTTTGAGATGGGCGTGGGCCCATACCGACGAAGCGGCCAGCAGCGAGCCGAGGAGGGCGGTGGTGATCAGGGCTTTCTTGAGCATCGTGAATACCTCTGAGGCAGGTTCGAAGTGGCGCCAGTTTACCCGCCGACAGCTGAGTGTCGAAGTTTCGTTTTAGCCTGTCGCCGTGACGTGGAGCCGGATGCTAGTCTTGGTCAACGCTGGCGTCAGGGAGCCCTCATGGGCAATCACAAGATCGGGATTCGTCGCAGTAACGTCGAGAAAATTCTGCTGGGAGCGGAAAAGGTCTTCGCCGAAAAAGGCTTTGGCGGCACCGCCATGGCCGACATCGCTGCCGAGGTGCAACTGCCGCGCTCCAATCTGCATTACTACTTCAGCACCAAGACCGAACTGTACAGCGCGGTGTTGTTCGATCTGCTGGAAGTGTGGAAGCAGGACGCGTTGTGCTTCGAGATGTTCGACGATCCGCGTGTGGTCCTCAGCAGCTACATCCGCGCCAAGATGAACCACTCACGCAGCCGGCCTTACGGTTCCAAAGTCTGGGCTAACGAGATCATCCACGGCGCGCCGACACTCGGTGAGGCGCTGGACGTCAGCCTGTACGATTGGGCGAAAATGAAAGAAGCGAAAATACGCCAGTGGGTGGACGACAAACGCATCCTGCCGGTGGAGCCTTCGAGCCTGCTGTACATGATCTGGGCGTCGACCCAGCACTACGCGGACTTTGATCATCAGGTGAATATCCTGAATGATCACCAGCCGTTGTCGGACATGCAGTTCGAGCGGGCGGTGCAGACGGTGACCAGTGTGATTTTGCGGGGGATCGGGTTGGAGCCGTGATTTGTGCGGTGTTGCTGTAGGCCCCTTCGCGAGCAGGCTCGCTCCCACAGTTGAAATGCATTCAAAATGTGGGAGCGAGCCTGCTCGCGAAGGGGCCAGTTCAGGCGCAGCAAAACTCAGACAGCTACATGGTACGGATTCCTCGGATCATGATTCCAATCCAGAAACGGCTTGCCCGTGTCCATCGGCACCATCTCGATGCAGTCCTGCACCGGGCAGGTAATCTGGCACAGATTGCAGCCCACACACTCCTCATCAATCACTGAATACTGATGCGTCCCGTCCGCCTGCTTCACGCTGGCAATCGCCTGGTGCGACGTATCCTCGCAAGCAATGTGGCAGCGCCCACAACCGATGCATGCTTCCTGATCAATCTTGGCGATCACCTGATAGTTGATATCGAGGTACTTCCAGTCCGTGGTATTGCCCACGGCCCGCCCGGAAAACTCCGAAATACTGGCGTAGCCCTGACTGTCCATCCAGCGTGACAAACCGTCCTTCATCTCCTCGACAATCCTGAAGCCGTGCAGCATCGCCGCCGTACACACCTGCACCGAGCCGCTGCCCAACGCAATAAATTCCGCCGCATCGCGCCAACTGCCAATGCCGCCAATGCCAGAGATCGGCAGGCCCTGGGTCTGCGGGTCACGGGCGATTTCGGCGACCATGTTCAGCGCAATCGGCTTCACCGCCGACCCGCAATAACCGCCATGGGTGCTTTGGCTGCCCACGACCGGGTTGGCGACCATGCGCTCGAGGTTGACGCTGGTGATCGAGTTGATGGTGTTGATCAGCGACACCGCATCCGCACCCCCGCGATGGGCCGCGCGGGCGGCGACGCGGATGTCGGTGATGTTCGGTGTGAGCTTGACGATCACCGGCAGCGAGCAATACGTCTTGCACCAGCGAGTCACCTGTTCGACATACTCCGGCACCTGGCCAACGGCCGCGCCCATGCCGCGTTCCGGCATGCCGTGAGGGCAGCCGAAGTTCAGTTCGATGCCGTCGGCGCCGGTGGCTTCCACCAGCGGCAGGATGAATTTCCATGACTCTTCAACACAGGGCACCATCAGCGACACGATCAACGCGCGGTCCGGCCAGTCCTTTTTGACCTGGGTGATTTCCCGCAGGTTGATCTCCAGCGAGCGGTCGGTGATCAGCTCGATGTTGTTGAAGCCCACCACCTCACGGTTGGCACCGAAATGCGCCGAATAGCGCGACGACACGTTGACCGCCGCCGGGTCTTCACCCAGGGTTTTCCAGACCACGCCGCCCCAGCCTGCCTCGAAGGCGCGGACCACGTTGTACGCTTTGTCGGTCGGTGGCGCGGACGCAAGCCAGAACGGATTGGGCGCTTTGATGCCGGCGAAGACAATCGAGAGATCGGCCATTTACGCAGCCTCCACGTTGAGCATCAATTGAGCGTTGATCGCCTCGGCGGCGCGTTTGCCATGTTGTACGGCTTGCACGGTGAGGTCCTGATCGAGGCTGGTGCAGTCGCCGCCGGCATACACGCCGGGGATGCTGGTGCGCAGCTGGTCGTCGACCTGAATCCGTTCGCCCTGACGCTTGAGTTCACGGGCCAGCGGGTCGGCGAGGGCGCTGCCGTCAAAGGCCTGGCCGATGGCTTTGAAGATGGCGTCAGCGGCCAGTTCGAAGGTTTGTCCAGTGGTTTGCAGGCGACCGTCCACCAGATGCGTGCGGGCGAAGCGCATGCCGCGCACCTTGCCTTGGTCGTCGAGCAGCACTTCTTCCGGTTGCGCCCACGTCAGTAAACGCACCTGATTGGCCTTGGCGATGTCCTGTTCGTGACCGGTGGCGCCCATTTCTTCAACGCCACGGCGGTACACCAGATTGACGTCGCGAGCGCCGAGACGAGCCATTTGCACGGCCATGTCGATGGCGGTGTTGCCGGCGCCGAGGACGATGCAGTGATCGGCCAGCGGCAGTTGCGTCAGGTCATCGGCCTGGCGCAGTTCGCGAATGTACTCGGTGGCGGCGAGCAAGCCGGGCGCCTCTTCATGGGCCAGGCCGAGTTGTTTGCTGGCATTCAGACCGAGGCCGAGAAACACCGCGTCGAATTGTTGATGCAAGTCGCTGAGGGTCAGGTTGTCGCCGAGTTTTTGCCCGTGGCGGATTTCGATGCCACCGATTTGCAGCAGGAACTCCAGTTCCTTTTGCGCGTAATCGTCCACCAGTTTGTACTTGGCGATCCCGTATTCGTTGAGGCCGCCGGCCTTTTCCCGGGCTTCGAAAATCACCACGTCATGGCCATGCATCGCGCTGCGGTGCGCACAGGACAAACCGGCCGGGCCGGCACCGACCACGGCGATGCGTTTGCCGGTTGAGGCCGCACGCGGGAACGGGTGTTCGCTGAAGTGCGCATTGTCGACGGCGTAGCGTTGCAGCAAGCCGATCAAGACCGGGGCGCATTCATGGTCGTTGTTGCGCACGCAGGCTTGCTGGCAGAGGATTTCCGTCGGGCACACACGGGCGCAGCTGCCACCGAGAATGTTCGCCGAGAGGATTTTCTGCGCGGCGCCCTGAACGTTTTCCTGATGGATATTGCGGATGAAGGACGGGATGTCGATCTCGCTGGGACAGGCGTTTACGCAGGGCGCGTCGTAGCAATACAGGCAGCGCGAGGCTTCGAGGTGAGCCTGGCGGTCGTTGAGCGGCGGCGCCAGGTCGGTGAAATGGCCGGCGAGGGCGGCGGCATTCTCGTAAGGATGCGGGAGGTGGTTCAGGGTCTTGATCACGGTAGTGGCCTCACGGTGATGGAGGTGCTGCCTCTGGTGGGCATTGGTTTTTGTATTGCCAGTTCTGGCCCCTTCGCGAGCAGGCTCGCTCCCACAGGGGAACGCATTCCAAATGTGGGAGCGAGCCTGCTCGCGAAGGCCGCAGGCCTCGATTTCAGCGTTTCACAGCAGTAGGCCTGTTAAACTCAGCCCGCTTGCTCAGCAAATCAAACACCGCCGGATACGCCGGCCGTTCGACATACCGTCCCGCCCCCCGCTCGGCGCGCAAATCACCATCGGCCCAGACCACGCGGCCCTGGCTGACGGTGTGGCTCGGCACGCCGCGCACGGTCTTGCCTTCAAAGATGTTGAAGTCGACCTGCTGGTGATGGGTCTTGGCTGAAATCGTCCGCGTGCCTTCCGGGTCCCACAGCACCAGGTCCGCATCGGCGCCCACTCGAATCGCGCCTTTGCGCGGGTAGAGGTTGAAGATCTTCGCAGTGTTGGTAGAGGTCAGCGCCACGAAGTGCTGCATCGACAGACGCCCGGTGTTGACCCCCTCATCCCAGAGCACCGCCATGCGGTCTTCGATACCGGCGGTGCCGTTGGGGATTTTGCTGAAGTCGTCGCGGCCGGCAGCTTTTTGCTCGGCGCAGAAGCAGCAATGGTCGGTCGCGGTGGTGTGCAGGTTGCCGGACTGCAAGCCATGCCACAGTGCCTCTTGATGGCCGCGAGGACGGAAGGGCGGGCTCATCACGTAACCGGCGGCGGTCTGCCAGTCCGGGTGTTGGTAAACGCTGTCGTCCAGCAGCAAATGCCCGGCCAGCACTTCGCCGTAGACCTGTTGGCCTTTGCTGCGGGCGTAGGTGATTTCGTCGAGGGCTTCTTTGGTCGAGACGTGCACCAGATACAGCGGTGTGCCCAGCGTCTCGGCAATGCGGATCGCCCGACTGGCGGCTTCGCCTTCAACCTGCGAAGGCCGTGACAGCGGATGCGCTTCCGGGCCGGTGATGCCCTGGGCCATCAATTTGCGTTGCAGGTGATAGACCAGCTCGCCATTTTCCGCATGCACGGTCGGCACCGCGCCCAGCTCCAGGCAGCGCTCGAAACTCGCCACCAGCGTGTCGTCAGCGGCCATGATCGCGTTCTTGTAGGCCATGAAATGCTTGAAGCTGTTGACCCCGTGGTGGCTGACCAGCTCCGCCATCTCCTCCCGGACCTGCTCGCTCCACCAGGTGATCGCCACATGGAAGCCGTAATCCGAGGCTGACTTCTCGGCCCAGCCGCGCCACTGGTGAAACGCCTCCATCAGCGATTGCTGCGGATTGGGAATCACGAAGTCGATGATCGACGTGGTGCCACCGGCCAGTCCTGCCGCCGTGCCACTGAAAAAATCTTCACTGGCCACGGTACCCATGAAGGGCAGTTGCATGTGCGTGTGCGGATCGATGCCGCCGGGCATCAGGTACTGGCCGCTGCCGTCGAGCACTTCGGCACCTGCCGGAACATCAAGATTATCGCCAATGGCTTTGATCACGCCGTCGGCGCAATAGACGTCGGCGCGATAACTTTCATCATGGGTAATAACGGTGGCGCCACGGATCAACAGAGACATTCCGAGTTCCTCGCAGGCAATGACCGGCTTATGCCGGTTCTAGGTGTTTTATATAAAACTGCCGCCAACAGGTGTATTCCTGTCAACGCTGTCAGGAATTGAAGCTAGTCTGAGTTTATGAAATCAGCAAGAATATTTTTTATAAGCTTATATCTGTTTTAACTGTTTGATTAATAAGAATTAAATACACAAATCACCAAAATGGTGAGGCTTCTCACCATTTTGACGCACTTGACAGGTTCCAAAAATAGACGAGATTTTCTATGTGAAATCAGCCGCTTGAGGATGGTCTATGGTTGATGCGCAACGTTTCAAAAAAGTTTGATGCACCAGTTTGAGTCCTGACGATTCGGACAACTTGCCTGGCATTCAGCCTGAGTGAACAGGCATGTCGCCGAAGACTTGCTGGATATATGAATAAAAACAGTTGGTTGTAACGTTTTATGGAACTGCCCGATGCGTAATCGAGTGGACCGGCACGTTTATTGATGTCCCGGCACCTTGATGAGCAAAAAATAATTCAAAGAACAGTGGAGCGGCCATGCAACAGATCAGATCGCAAGTGACCGAGCGCAACGGTTTATATGAACTCGAAGCCGGCAGCGACGTCCTCGACAGTCCCCGTTACAACCACGACATGGCACCCACCAAGTTGCATGAGCGAACCTGGAACAAATGGCACATCACCGCGCTGTGGATCGGCATGGCGATTTGCGTGCCGACCTACACCTTGGGTGGCGTGCTCACCGCGTATTTCGGGCTGTCCGTGGGTGAGGCGCTGCTGGCGATCCTGTTTGCCAACATCATCGTGCTGATCCCCCTGACGCTGAACGCTTTCGCCGGCACCAAGTACGGCATTCCGTTTCCGGTGCTGCTGCGTTCGAGCTTCGGCATTCTCGGTTCCAATATTCCTTGCCTGATCCGCGCCCTGGTCGCGTGTGGCTGGTTCGGGATTCAGACGATGTTCGGCGGGTTGGCCATTCACCTGTTCCTGGGCTCGGTGTTCGAGGGCTGGAAGTCGTTGGGCGGCACCGGCGAAGTCATCGGTTTCATGGTGTTCTGGGCGTTGAACCTGTGGGTGGTGATTCGCGGCGCCGAGTCGATCAAATGGCTGGAAACCCTGTCCGCGCCGTTGTTGATATTGGTCGGTGCAGGCCTGCTGGTGTGGGCGCTGCCGAATGTGTCGATGACCGAGTTGCTGGCGATCCCGGCCAAGCGTCCTGAGGGCGCGAGCGTGGCGGGTTACTTCGCCGCCGGCCTGACCGCGATGGTCGGTTTCTGGGCCACCTTGTCGTTGAACATTCCCGACTTCAGCCGCTACGCCAAAAGCCAGAAAGACCAGATCATCGGGCAGATTATCGGCCTGCCGCTGACCATGTTCCTGTTCGCCTCGCTGGGCGTGGTCATGACCGCCGCTTCGGTGAAACTGGTGGGCGTGACCGTCTCCGACCCGGTGACGCTGATCGGGCATATCCAGAGCCCGGTCTGGGTCGCGCTGGCCATGGCGCTGATCATCATCGCCACGCTGTCGACCAACACCGCGGCCAACATCGTGTCGCCAACCAACGATTTTCAGAACGTCGCGCCCAAGTTGATCAATCGCACCAAAGCGGTGTTGCTCACCGGGGTGGTGGGGTTGTTGCTGATGGGGCATGAGCTGCTGAAAAAGCTTGGGTTGATCGTTTCAGACCTGAGCCTGGAGACGGTCTACTCCAACTGGTTGCTGGGGTATTCCAGCTTGCTCGGGCCGATTGCCGGGATCATGGTGGTGGACTATTTCCTGATCAAGAAACAGCAACTGGACCTGGCCGGGTTGTATCGCGATGACGTTTACCCGGCGTGGAACTGGTTCGGCTTTATCGCGTTCGGTGTGCCGGTGGTGTTGACGCTGCTGTCGCTGGGCAGCGACGCGTTCAGCTGGTTTTACAGCTACGGCTGGTTTACCGGCTCGGCGTTGGGCGGGGTGATTTATTACGGGTTGTGCTCGTTGCGGCCTAGCCCCTCTGTCGCGAAATCTGCGGTGTAGCGGATGGCCCCTTCGCGAGCAGGCTCGCTCCCACGTTAGGAATGCGGTCCCCTGTGGGAGCGAGCCTGCTCGCGAAGACGGCCTCGACAACACCAAAGCACTACCAGAAAAAATCTATAACAACTGCCTGAGGAGATCACCATGAACGCAGCCGTAGACGTTCTGCAATCCACCCATCAGCACATCAACCGCGACCGCCTGTGGCAATCCCTCATGGAACTCGCCAAACTCGGCGCCACGGTCAAGGGAGGTGTCTGCCGCCTGGCCTTGACGGACCTCGATCGCCAGGCCCGCGACATCTTCGTCAACTGGTGTAAAGACGCCGGCTGCACCGTCAGCGTCGACGCCGTCGGCAACATCTTCGCCCGCCGTCCGGGCCGCAACCCGAGCCTGCCACCGGTCATGACCGGCAGCCACATCGACACCCAACCCACCGGCGGCAAGTTCGATGGCTGCTTCGGCGTGCTGGCCGGCGTCGAAGTGCTACGCACCCTCAACGACCTGAACATCGAAACCGAAGCGCCGCTGGAAGTGGTGGTCTGGACCAACGAAGAAGGCTCGCGCTTCGCCCCATGCATGATGGGCTCCGGGGTCTTCGCCGAAAAATTCACCCTCGAAGAAACCCTTGCCAAGGTCGACGCCGAAGGCATCACCGTGGGCCAGGCACTCAACGCCATCGGCTACGCTGGTCCGCGTCAGGTCAGCGGCCATGCGGTCGGCGCTTATTTTGAAGCGCACATCGAGCAAGGGCCGATCCTCGAAGACGAGCACAAAACCATCGGCGTGGTGATGGGCGCGCTCGGCCAGAAGTGGTTCGATCTGAAACTTCGCGGCGTCGAAGCCCACGCCGGCCCGACCCCTATGCACCTGCGCAAGGACGCCCTGGTCGGCGCCGCCGTGATCGTCGGTGCGGTCAATCGCGCCGCGCTGGGCCATCAACCCCACGCCTGCGGCACCGTCGGTTGCCTGCAAGCCTACCCGGGCTCACGCAACGTCATCCCCGGCGAAGTGCGCATGACCCTCGACTTCCGCCATCTGGAGCCGGCACGCCTGGACTCGATGATCGCCGAAGTCCACCAAATCATCGAAACCACCTGCGATGAACACGGCCTGACCTTCGAACTCACCCCGACGGCAGACTTCCCGCCGCTGTACTTCGACCCAGGCTGCGTCGACGCGGTGCGCAACGCCGCGCAAGGCCTGGGCTTGTCGCACATGGACATCGTCAGCGGAGCAGGGCACGACGCAATCTTCCTCGCCGAACTCGGCCCTGCCGGGATGATCTTCGTGCCATGCGAAGGCGGCATCAGCCACAACGAAATCGAAAACGCCGCGCCGGATGATCTGGCGGCGGGGTGTGCGGTGTTGCTGCGGGCGATGTTGGCGGCGTCGGCAGCGATTGCCAGCGGTGAACTGGCCGCCTGAAATGCCTGACTTGGGGATTTTCATCATGCGTAATCCGGGCAAACTGGCGGGGTTGCGGGATTCGTTGGACATGCAGTCCGGCCCCGACTGACACCCCTCGAAACCTGTGGGAGCGAGCAAGCTCGCTCGCACAGGTTCTTTGCACGATCCCACTCCTGCGCGGTCGTAATCTTCACTGGGCGCCGTGCATGGGTGCCGCTAAATGTGTGGAGATCCAATGAGCCAGGACGTCCTGAGCACCGAAACCAATCGTCGCCAGCTACAGCAGATTATTGCCGGTTTGTCCGACGGCGTGATTCTGCTGGAGCTCGATCAGACGATCCTCTGGGCCAATGACGCAGCGCTGGCCATGCACGGTCTCGGGCAGATCAGCGAACTGGGCGCCAACGCCCGGGAGTACGCCAAGCGCTTCGCCTTGCGCTATCGCAACAATCACCCGGTGCCGAAGGAAAATTATCCGATCAGTCGCGTCGCCCGGGGCGAAACGTTCAGTGATGTGCTGGTTGAAGTGAGTCCGACCGGCGATGAGGAGCGCCTGTGGGTGCACCGGGTGCGCAGCATGGTGCTGGCCGACAGCGCCGGTGAGCCGGAGTCGCTGGTGCTGATCATGGACGACGTCACCGAATGGGCCAGCGCCGAGCAGCGCTTCGAAAAGACCTTCAATGCCAACCCGGCTCCGGCCGTGATCTGTCGCCTCAGTGATTTGCGCTACATCAAGGTCAACAGCGGTTTTCTGGAGATGACCGGTTTCACCCGCGATCAGGTGATCGGCGTATCAACCTATGAACTGGACATCCTTGAAGGCGCCGAAAAGAAAGACCTGGCCATCGAGCGTCTGCGCGAGCACGCCACGATCCCACAGATGCAGGCAGAGTTGCGTTTGGCTGACGGTGGCAGCAAACAGGTGATCGTTGCCGGGCAGCCGCTGGAATTGAACGAAGAAGACTGCATGCTGTTTTCGTTCGTCGACATGGAGCCCCGGCATAAAGCCGAAATTGCCCTGCGCCAGAGCGAGGAGCGCTTCGCCAAGGCCTTTCGCCTGACACCGGTGCCAACGCTGGTGTGCAGCGCGCAGGATCAAGTGGTGATCGACGTTAACGAAGCCTTTCTCGACACCCTGGCGTATCCCAGTGAGGAAGTGCTCGGCAAGACCCTCGCCGAGATCGACTTCATCGACGACAAGGCCGCACGCACGCAGCTGTTTGCGGCGCTGGAGAAGGCCGGGAGCCTGGACCGCGTCGATGTCAGGGTCCGCAAGAAAGACACGCTCCTGATCGACTGCACGATCTCGGCCGACACCGTGAATATTCAAGACAGTCCCTGCTATTTGTTGGTGTTGATGGACATCACAGAACGCAAACGCACCGAGCTTGAACTGGTCGCGGCGATCGAGGAGGTGATGAAAGATGCCTCCTGGTTCAGCCGTACGCTGATCGAAAAACTCGCCAACGTGAAAAGCGTCAACTCACCAAAGTTACCCAGCGTGTCCTTCACCGACCTGACGGCTCGCGAGCGCGATGTGCTCGGCCTGATCTGCGAAGGGCTGGCCGACAAGGAGATCGCCGTGCGCCTGAAACTGGCGCTGAACACGGTGCGCAACCACGTGTCGACGGTGTATTCCAAGCTTGGCGTCCACAGTCGCAGCGAGGCGATCGTGTGGGCGCGCGAACGCGGATTGTTCTCCAGTGAATGGCGCCCAAAGGGCCAGCGCTAGGGTGCAAATGCACTAGCGCAGGCGGTGCAAATGGGGGTGTTGGTGCCAGACACCAGTCCTTAGTCTGTCAGGGTGCGAAAGGAGTCTTTGACCCCTTCGCGTCCTCTACGAAACAGCTCAAGGAACTGCCCTATGTGTCGCCCACTCAACAGCGTTTCAATCGACGAGGTTGCGAGTCAGCCGAAGGGGGAATCGCAATGATTTACCTGACGCAATTGCGTACGCTGCTGGAGCAACACTTTTCACCTCGTGCCTGCGAATGCAGCGTCTCGGGAGACAACTCGGTGACGGTAAAGCTGTATCACCCGGACTCGGGTGAGGTCGACCTTGTGGTCAGCGGGTTGAAGGTATCGAGCCTCAGTTCGCCGCAAGCGGTGGCGTCGCTGATTGAAGAGCTGCGTTACGAGTTGCAGAGCAATAGTTTGCATCGCCCAGGCGAGAATCAGTAAGAGCTGTCGTTTTTCGGGATAAAAATCGGCCTGAGGGGTTCATTTGCTGGCATTGGCCGGTAGCTGGGCTATAAGAAATGCGAGGGTAAAATTTTCTGTGACCGCTCCGCGACTTCGCGGTGTTGTTGTCGTGTCGCGGAAAACGTCGATTACTTACCACAGGTCAGCCTATGAACAGTCTTGGAAAACGTGCTTTTTCGCCGCTGTCGCTTGCCTTCTGCATTGCGATCCTCAGTGGTTGCTCCAGTCCGCCGCCTCCACCACCTCCGCTTCCCCCGGTAGAACGCCACTGCGAAAAACTCGACAATACCGAAGTGTTGGGCGAACCGAGAGCGGAGAACGGGCAAGTAACCCGGATGACTACGACTACGCGTTGCATTACCCAGTAACCCGCGTTAACTGCCCATAGTCAGTCAAGACACAGAACCTGTGGGAGCGAGCTTGCTCGCGATAGCGGTGGTCCAGTCGACAGTGATGTTGAATGTCAGTCCGTCATCGCGAGCAAGCTCGCTCCCACAGGGATTGTGGTTGGCAGCCCGTAACAGGTTGTCTCAAGGCTGCCTTTCGTTCATATCGATGAATCAAATCAGGACAAAAACCCACCGTCCACATTCAGCGAAACCCCAGTGGTGTAGCTCGACGCATCACTCGCCAGATACAACACCGCGCCCGCCATTTCACTCGGATCAGCAACACGCTTGAGCGGAATCTGCTGCAATGCAGTCTTCAGGATCGCATCGTTCTTGACCAGCGCCGAGGCAAACTTGGTGTCGGTCAGGCCCGGCAACAGGGCGTTGCAGCGGATGCCGAATTGCGCGCATTCCTTGGCGAATACTTTGGTCATGTTGATCACGGCGGCCTTGGTCACCGAGTAGATGCCCTGGAAGATGCCCGGCGAGACGCCGTTGATCGAGGCGACGTTGATGATGCTGCCGCCACCGTTTTCGCGCATGATTTTGCCGGCTTCCACCGACATGAAGAAGTAGCCGCGGATGTTGACGTCGACGGTTTTCTGGAAGGCGCTGAGGTCGGTGTCCAGCACGTTGCAGAACTGTGGGTTGGTCGCTGCGTTGTTGACCAGAATGTCGAGACGGCCGAACTGTTCCTTGATGCCGGCGAAGACCTGGCTGATCTGTTCCATTTCACCGATGTGGCAAGCCACGGCGGTGGCTTTGCCGCCGGCGGCGATGATCGCGTCGGCCACATGCTGGCAACCGTCGAGCTTGCGGCTCGAGACGATGACGTGGGCGCCTTGCTGGGCCAGGAGTTTGGCGATGGCTTCACCGATGCCACGGCTGGCGCCGGAAACGAAAGCGATCTTGCCGTCGAGGTCGAACAACTGAGTCTTGGACATGGGGTTCTCTTATGAAAAGTCTTGTTATTGGGCCAGGCGCGTAATCAAAGGCTGGATTTCTGGATGACTTGCAGGCTCATCTGCTCCAGCAGTTTGTTCATGTGAATGAACTGCGCGAAGCGTTTGTCCTGGGTCTGACCATGGAAGAAGCGGTAGTAGATTTGCTGCACGATGCCCGCCAGGCGGAACAGGCCATAGGTGTAATAGAAGTCGAAATTGTCGATCTGGATGCCCGAGCGTTCAGCGTAGTAGTCGACGAATTCACGGCGGGTCAGCATGCCCGGTGCGTGGCTGGGCTGGCGGCGCATCAGCTGCACCGGTGCCGGGTCGCCGGCTTCGATCCAGTAGGCGAGGGTGTTGCCCAAATCCATCAACGGGTCGCCGAGTGTCGTCAGTTCCCAGTCGAGCACACCGATGATTTGCATCGGGTTTTGCGGGTCGAGGATCACGTTGTCAAAGCGATAGTCATTGTGGACGATGCTGGACGTCGGGTGGTCGGCCGGCATCTTGTCGTTGAGCCAGGCTTTGACCACGTCCCACTGCGGTGCGTCCGGGGTCAGGGCTTTTTCGTAGCGATCGCTCCAGCCTTTGATCTGGCGGGCGACATAGCCTTCGGGTTTACCGAGATCACCCAGGCCGTAGGCGTTGTAGTCGACGCGGTGCAGTTCAACGAACTTGTCGATGAAGCTTTTGCACAGGGCTTCGGTTTTTGCCGAATCCAGACCCAGTTCCGGCGGCAGTTCGGAGCGCAGGATGATCCCGTTGACCCGTTCCATCACATAGAACTCGGCGCCGATCACCGATTCGTCGGTGCAGTGCACGTAGGCTTTGGGGCAGTACGGGAAGCCGTCCTTGAGCTGGTTGAGAATGCGGAATTCGCGGCCCATGTCGTGGGCGGACTTGGCCTTGTGGCCGAACGGCGGGCGACGCAGGACGAATTCCTGCTCAGGGTATTCCAGCAGGTACGTCAGGTTCGATGCGCCGCCGGGAAACTGGCTGATCTGCGGCAAACCACTGAGGCCCGGAATGTGTGCCTTGAGGTACGGATCGATCAGGCTGGCATCAAGTTCTTCGCCAGAGCGGATACGGGTGGACTGGTCAGTAAGCGCCATGCTTATCCCTTCTGCTTATTTTGGAGGCCTGCGACTATTGGCTAATCTAATCCGCGCACCCGGCACCCACAACCATGAACGGCCCTTATAGGTGAGCGTGTTGCCGGGCAATCATTGCTTTTGATACACCTGTTTGAATGAACCTCAAATCACAGCGCTGCTCAGCGATGACGGCAGTTCGATGGGGGTCAACACCGGGTTGCCGGAGAAGAACGCCGCCAGATTGCGTCCCACCAGTTCGACGGTGCCTTGTGTCGCTTCCGGGGACAAACCCGCCACATGAGGTGTCAGGATCACGTTTGCCAGCGACTTGAGCGCCTCCGGCACATGCGGTTCGGCATCGAACACGTCGAGTGCGGCACCGGCAATGCGTCGTTGCTCAAGCGCACTGATCAGATCGGTGCTGACGATCACGCTGGCGCGGGCGATGTTGACGAGGAACCCGTTGGGCCCCAAGGCCTCAAGGACAGGCTTGTTGATCAGGTGTTTGGTGCCAATGCCGCCAGGGGTGGCGATGATCAGGAAATCCGAGGTGCGCGCCAGTTCGGTGGGCGTTGAGCAGAAGGTGTAGGGCACATCGCTGCGATGCTGGCGGTTGTGGTAGCTGACCGTCATGTCGAAGCCATTGGCGGCGCGTTTGGCGATGGCCATGCCGACAGCGCCGAGGCCCAGGATGCCCAGGCGCTTGCCAGCGAGGGAAGGGCGCATGATCTTTGGCCACTCACCGCGACGCACCGCCGCATCACAGCGCGGGATGTCACGCACCAGCGCCAGCAGCATGGCCATGGCGTGGTCGGCGACCGATGACGCATTCACCCCGGCACCGTTGGTCACTGTAATGCCGCGGTCGGCGGCGGCTTGCAGGTCGACGTGTTCGTACCCGGCGCCGATCACGCAGATGATCTTGAGATTGGGCAGGGCGGCGATTTCATCGGCATATAGACCCAATGGGCCGCGTGTCAGCACGGCATCGATCTGCGCGCCATGACGGCTGATGGCCGCCGCGCGTTCGGCGGGGGTCGGGGCAAGTATCAGGTGGAAACCCTGATGTTCGAGAATCGGCAAGTAATCATTGATGGTTTCAACCAGTACCAGAACGGTTGCAGGCATGCTGCGCTCCTGTGGGCATCGGAATTGTCGGGGCTCGAACGTTGCTTCAGATTGCGGGCTCCCGAACAGTTTAGCAACGGCCAACAGTCGCACACGCGGATGTTCAGTTTGATGAACCCTTTGAGGTCAGAAAGGTGCGTGCGGCGTCGAGAATTTCATCCGATACCGCCTCACCGCGGCTGGCGCGGGCCAGGGTCAGGGCACCCACCATCAGCGAGTACTCCACCAGCGCCTGTTGCCGATCGGCATCAATATCGCCTGAGTCCAGCAGCGAGCCATAGGATTTCAGCAACCGGTTGAGCCCCTCCATGAAGGTCTGACGCAAACCACTGTCGGCCGCTTCGTGGCACATGTCCCCGGCAAAGGCCGCCACCGGGCAACTGTCCCCCGGGTTGTCGCGGCTGGCCTGCGACAGGTAAGGCTCGATCAGCGCACGACGGGCGGCATCCTTGTCGTCGACATGGGCGGCGATCCGTTCCCGCCAGCGTTCAGCCGACTGCTCGAACGCCCGACCACTGGCTTCCTGCGCCAATGCCTCCTTGGACTCGAAATGCCCATAGAAGCCGCCATGGGTGAGGCCTGCGGCGCCCATGACGTCGACGACACTGATGCCGTGCACGCCTCGCTCGCGAAACAGCCGCGTGGCGGCCTCGACGATGATTTCGCGGTTGAGGTCGGCTTGCTTGCGGGAAACTCGGGGCATCAGTGGCTCACAGGTATAAAAGGTGGGGAATCAAAGGGCGTATTGGGCAATCCCGTTGCCGAACGACCAGTTCTCTTTTTTCACTTCCACCAGATTGATAAAAATATCCTCCTGGCGTACCGCCAGTTCGCGGTTCAGGCTCTCGGCGATGGTTTTGTAGAGGAGTTTTTTCTTCTCCTCCGTGCGGCCTTCGCTCAGCGTGATCTGGATGATGATCAGATTGTCGGTGCGGTCGATGCCCAAGTATCCGGGGTCGAAGATGAAATGGTGTTCATCGTGTTCCGTCAGGATCTGGAAGTTATCGTTCTCCGGGACCGCAATGGCGCTGTGCATGGCCGCGTAAATCAGCTGGCCGACGCGTTTGGCGAAGGTAGGGTCTTGGTGTTTTTTGATGTCGACACGAACCAGTGGCATGGGATGTCTCCAGAAAAAGGCTGATCAGATAAAAATACATGACGGATGTCCTTTATCAAGCGAAAGCTGTTATCCGGCGATGAAACACCTGCATGTCTTTGTGGGTGGCCAGGAGGCTTTGCTGATACCCCGAAATCAATGTGGGAGCGAGCCTGCTCGCGAAAGCGGTGGCTCAGTCGACATTGATGTTGAATGTCAGTCAGCCTTCGCGAGCAGGCTCGCTCCCACAGGGAATGTGTGTGGGGCAGAAGGATTTACAGTCTCCCGCGTAACGTCCTGAAAACTGATGCGCACAACCATTCTTCAGCTAAGTCTTTGCTTCTGTTCATTAATCCCGGACAATCGCGCCCCTGTTTCGACCAGGGCGCTGCCTGTCGGGTTTTTCCGACTCGTCCTGGCCGGGTAGCAACTGACCGGAATGCGGAGATCCCACCGGATGAATGATCAGGCCAATAGCGTCGACAAACGCTATGTAGCGGCGGCACCAGCAACGCTTGAGAGCTGGAATCGTCATGACACCACTTGGATGCTGGGCCTGTTTGGCACGGCCATCGGGGCCGGCACGCTGTTTTTGCCGATCAATGCGGGGCTGGGCGGTTTCTGGCCGTTGCTGATCCTGGCGGTGTTGGCGTTCCCCATGACTTTCTACGCACACCGTGGCCTGACCCGCTTCGTGCTGTCCGGACGCGAAGGCGCCGACATCACCGAAGTGGTGGAAGAACACTTCGGCATCAAGGCCGGTGCGTTGATCACCTTGCTGTATTTCTTCGCGATCTTCCCGATCCTGCTGATTTACAGCGTGGCGCTGACCAACACCGTGGGCAGTTTCCTTGAGCATCAACTGCACATCATGCCGCCCCCGCGCGCGGTGCTGTCGCTGGTGCTGATTCTCGGCCTGCTGGCGGTGGTGCGTTGCGGTGAGCAACTGATCGTCAAGGCCATGAGCCTGATGGTCTACCCGTTCATCGTCGCGCTGCTGTTTCTGGGGGTGTACCTGATTCCACACTGGAACGGCGGCATTCTGTCCACCGCCAGCACGCTGCCTGAACCGTCGGCGCTGCTGCACACGTTGTGGCTGGCGATTCCGGTGATGGTGTTCTCGTTCAACCACTCGCCGATCATCTCGGCGTTTGCGGTCGACCAGAAGCGCCGTTACGGCGAACACGCCGAAGAGCGCAGCTCGCAGATCCTGTCCCGCGCCCACCTGCTGATGGTGGTGATGGTGCTGTTCTTCGTCTTCAGTTGCGTGCTGACCCTGTCGCCGGCACAACTGGCTGAAGCCAAGGCGCAGAACCTGTCGATCCTGTCGTACCTGGCCAACCACTTCAGCAACCCGACCATCGCCTTCGCTGCGCCGTTGATTGCCTTCGTGGCCATCTCCAAGTCGTTCCTGGGCCACTACATCGGCGCCAGCGAAGGTCTCAAAGGCCTGATCGTCAAAAGCGGCAAGCGCCCGGCACCGAAGACCCTGGACCGCATGACCGCTGCGTTCATGCTGGTGGTGTGCTGGATTGTTGCGACGCTGAACCCGAGCATTCTCGGGATGATTGAAACCCTCGGTGGTCCGGTCATCGCGTCGATTCTGTTCCTGATGCCGATGTACGCGATCCGCAAGGTGCCAGCGATGGCGCGATATCGCGGGCAGGCGTCCAATGTCTTCGTGACGGCGGTGGGCCTGGTGGCTATTACAGCATTGATCTACTCGCTGACCGCGTGATCGTTCGGCCTGCTCGCGCAGCGCCGGATAGACAGCTACAGTGGCCGCTGCACGTGATACGTGCAGCGGTTTTTTTTCGCCTGGAGACACCGGATTGCCCAGCGCCTCAGCCCAAAATCTCACTGAACGACCCAATCGCTGGCAGGATTTGCTGGCCGGGTTGTCGATAGCCGGCCTGTTGCTACCCGAAGCAGTCGCGTATTCAAGCATCGCCGCCGTCGCCCCGCAGGCCGGGGTGATCGCCTTGTTTGCCGGTTTGCTGTGTTATGGGCTGTTCGGCACCAGCCGTTTTGCCATTGTCTCGGCAACATCCTCGTCGGCAGCGGTGTTGGCTGCCGCCACCGCAACGTTGGCCAACGGCGATCCACAGTTGCGCTCGACGTTGGCCATCGGCCTGGTGCTGGTGACTGGCGCGTTCTTCCTGCTGGCCGGGCTGTTCAAGTTGGGCAGCGTGACCTCGTTCATCGCCAAACCGGTGCTGCGCGGTTTTGCCTTTGGCCTGGCGCTGACCATCATCCTCAAGCAAGTCGCCAGTGTGGTCGGTGTGCACCTGAGCGACGGCAATCTTGTGCGTTTTCTGCCGCAACTGCTGGAGCAACTGCCGCAGTGGAATTGGGTGGCGGCGAGTGTCGCCGCTGTGGCGTTGGCGTTGCTGGTGCTGTTTGCAAGGTTCCGGCGCTTGCCGGGCGGCTTGCTGGTGGTGGTGATCGGCATTGCGGCCAGCCAATGGTTGAACCTGCCGGCGTATGGCGTGAAGTTGATCGGCGTGATCGATTTGAGCCTGGAGGTGCCGAAGCTGCCTGTATTGCCCTTCACGGACTGGTTACGCCTGGGCGAATTGGCCTTTGCCATGGTGATGATCCTGTACGCGGAGTCTTACGGCTCGATCAGTGCCTACGCGCTCAAGCATGGCGACCGCATCTCATCCAACCGCGATCTGCTCGCGCTGGGTGCGTCCAACCTGTTATCCGGGCTGTTTCATGGCATGCCGGCAGGGGCCGGGTATTCGGCAACGTCGGCCAATGAAGCGGCGGGTGCCACGTCACGACTGGCCGGCGGCGTGGCGGCGCTGGTGGTGTTGCTCATCGTTTTGACCGTGTTGCCCTTTATTGCCCTGACCCCGGAGCCGATTCTCGCCGCCATTGTCATCCATGCCCTGGCCCGAGGCTTGAGCCTGCAACCGCTGGGGCGCTATTTCATCTGGCGGCGCGACCGGTTGCTGGTCATCTGCGCGGTGGCCGCCGTGCTGGTGCTGGGTGTGCTGGACGGGTTGCTGCTGTCGGTGGCAATCAGTGTGGTGTTGATGCTCAAGCAAATGTCGGCGGCGGACATTCAGATCCTCGGGCGCATTGATGGCGGTCACGACTTCGTGGACCTGCAACGCCATCCGACGGCGCAAGGGGTGCCAGGCGTGTTGATCGTCCGGCCGGGGGAGGCGTTGTTCTTTGCCAACGTCGAGCGGATTCTGGGCAGCACGTTGCACTTGATCCGCCATTCGCAAACGCCGATTCATTCGGTGATTCTGAGTCTAGAGGAATCGCCGGACCTGGATGGCACCAGTATTGAGGCGTTGCAGGCGTTTTTTGTGCGGGTGCGGGGGGAAGGGAAGCAGTTGGTGTTGGCGCGGCTCAAGGATTCGGCGCAGAACGCGTTGGCGGTGTTGCCGGAAGTGAATGAGACGCAGGTGATCCTCAGCGGCTTGAGCGTGGATGGCGCGGTACTTCAAGCCCTCAAGACCAACGCATAACCCTGTGGGAGCGAGCCTGCTCGCGAAAGCGGTGTGTCAGTCGACATCATCGTTGATTGATCCACCGCCTTCGCG
>NZ_JBWKNG010000018.1:0-150577 GCF_059415465.1 Pseudomonas sp. GW821-FHT10C09 | reverse complement strand
CTGCGTCAACAGTCAGAATCGAGCCTAGTCCCTCCTCCTCCCTTCAAGTCCTACCATACAAGCGAGCCTGCTCGCGATGTGGCCATCACCGGCGATAAAGAAATCAGCCCGCCAACAACCAGACCCCAGTCGCTGCCGACGCCGCACCCGCCAACCGAACCAACGGTGCAGCCGCTTGCGGGAGCACGCGCACGACGGCGTAACCGGCCGCATGCAACGCCGCCGTCGCTGCCACAAACCCGGCCGCATACGTCCAAGGGCTCGACATGTCCGGCAACTCCAGCCCATGCGCCACACCGTGGAACAGCGCAAACAACGCCGTCGCCGCCACCGCCACGCTCAATGGCGGACGCACCACCAACGCCACCGCCAGGCCCAGCGCCAGTACCGACGCGGCAATCCCGCCTTCCAGCGCTGGCAGGTTCAGCCCTTCAAACCCCAGCAACCCGCCAATCAGCATCGTGCCGACAAACGTACACGGCAGCGCCCAGCGCGCCGCGCCTTTTTGCTGCGCGGCCCACAAGCCGACGGCAACCATCGCCAGCAAGTGATCGAGGCCGCCAAGCGGGTGGCTGATACCTGCGATCAAGCCGTTGTCGCCATGCCCCGGATGGGCGAAGGCGATGGCCGGTGTCAACAGCAGGGCCACGGCGCCCAGAATACGTTTCAGTGTCATGGATAAGCTTCCTTGTTGATAAATCGTGATCAGGCGGCTGTCAGCAGGCCCTGGCGTTCGATGAAAGCGATGATCTCTTCAAGGCCCAGACCGGTTTTCTGGTTACTGAAGACAAACGGTTTGCCGTTGCGCATGCGTTTGGTGTCGCTGTCCATCATCTCCAGCGATGCACCTACCAATGGCGCGAGGTCGACTTTGTTGATCACCAGCAGATCGGATTTGCAGATGCCGGGGCCGCCCTTGCGCGGCAGTTTGTCGCCGGCTGAAACGTCAATCACGTAGATGGTCAGGTCGGACAGTTCAGGGCTGAAGGTTGCCGAGAGATTGTCGCCACCGGACTCCACCAGAATCAGGTCCAGCCCCGGAAAGCGGCGGTTCAGTTGATCCACGGCTTCGAGGTTGATCGAGGCGTCTTCGCGGATCGCCGTGTGCGGGCAGCCGCCGGTTTCCACGCCGATGATTCGCTCCGGCGCCAGGGCTTCGTTACGCACCAGAAAGTCGGCGTCTTCGCGGGTGTAGATGTCATTGGTGACGACGGCCAGGTTGTAGCGCTCGCGCAGGGCCAGGCACAAGGCCAGGGTCAGGGCGGTTTTACCGGAACCGACCGGGCCGCCGATGCCGACGCGCAGGGGTTGTGTGTTCATGTTGTTCTCCAAGTTAAAAGGCCCTAGGAACGGAACAGACGGCTGTACTGGCGCTCATGAGCCATGCACGCCAGGGACAGGCCAAACGCGGCACTGCCGTAGTGTTCGGGGGTGATTCGGGTGGCGTCCTGCTGGGCTTGTTGCAGCAGCGGCAGCAGTTCGCTAGTCAGGCGTTGCGCGGCTTGCTGGCCCAGCGGCAGGGTTTTCATCAACACCGCCAACTGGTTTTCCAGCCAGCTCCAGAGCCATGCGGCCAACGCATCCTGCGCAGTGATCCCCCAAGCCCGGGCGGCCAGCGCCCAGCCGAGGGCCAGATGCGGTTCAGGGCGTTGTTCGAGGAAGGCGCGGGCGGGTGCGTCGAGTTCCGGTAAACCGCTGAGCAGTTGTTGCAAGGAGTAGCCCATCTGCCGGCTCTCTTGATGCAATTCGCGGGTTTCCCGACTGGCCCGATGTTCCTCGCAGCGTTGCTGCAGTTCGGCCCAGTTTTCCTCCGCTGCGGCCACACAATGGGCGAGCAACAGCGGCGCTTCGAACCGCGCCAGGTTCAGCAACAATTGATCGCTGATCCAGCGTCGCGCGCCGTCTGCATCGCTCACGCGGCCGTTATCCACCGCCATTTCCAGACCCTGGGAATAGCTGTAGCCGCCAATCGGCAACTGCGGACTGGCCAGGCGCAGCAGCGCCCAGGCCGGGTTCATAAACGGACGCCGAACTGGTGCAGTTTCGGTGGGTAGTTGAAGTCTTCGTCGCCATGCCGTGAATGGTGATGGCCGCCGCCATAGGCGCCGTGTTCCGGCTGGAACGGCGCTTCGATGTTTTCGACCTTGGCCTCCAGCTGTTCAAGCATGGCTTTGAGCACGTAATCGTCGAGCAGGCGCAACCAGCCATCACCGATCTGCAGGGCAACATGACGGTTGCCGAGGTGATAGGCGGCACGGGTCAATTCGAAGGCATTGGCGCAGGTAACGTGCAGCAATTGTTCGGGACGGGCACAGACACGCACGATCCGCCCGTCTTCGGCTTGCAGGCACTCGCCGTCATACAGGGGCGGTTGACCTCGTTCCAAAAACAACCCGACGTCTTCACCGTCGGCACTGAAACAGCGCAAACGGCTTTTACTCCGGGCTTCGAAGGTCAGGTGCAACTCTGCGGCCCAGACGGGTTGAGGGTCGATTCTGTGGTGAATCACCAGCATCGGTAGGCTTCCAGCAATGGGCAATGCTCAGGCTAGAGCAAGGGGCTTGCCAATCGGGGGATACGTAGGAAATACCTGTCGGAGCTTGGTGTGAGCGTTGGTGAATTGCAGGATCTTGATCGGTAGTGGTGCGAGGATGTATGAGTTGCACCGAATTGATGCGCTGACGGGTTTTGTGGGAGCGAGCCTGCTCGCGAAGGCGTCGGCACAGTCAACACTTGAGGTAACTGACACTGCGCTTTCGCGAGCAGGCTCGCTCCCACAGGCTTATTCGGTGCTGCCGAGCCCTTGCCAGTGTTTCAGGCCGATGAAGATGAAGCGCAGTTGCTGGGTGATCTTCGCTTGCGGCGTCAGATGCTCCGGTAGCGCTTCGGCGGGCGGATCAATGATGTCCGGCAGTGTCGCGAACACACTTTTTACAATCAGGTCCGCCATCACGCTCAACCCGGCAATGTCCAGATGCTGCAGTTTCGGCATCAACGACAAGTCAGCCGCCAGATCCGAGCTGATGTCCTCGCGCAAGCGCCCGATCGCCAACCGCACAGGCAGCGATCCGCCGTATTGCTCGCGGGCAAGAAACAGAAATTGCGAACGATTGGCACTGACCACGTCGAGAAAGATCCGCACCGACGCATCGATAATGCCGCCCATGACGAATTCGTTATGGCGCACCAGGCGAATGGTTTCGCGGAAGGTCTGACCGACTTCGCTTACCAGCACCAGGCCCAGTTCATCCATATCAGCGAAATGCCGGTAGAAACCGGTGGGTACGATGCCGGCGGTTTTCGCCACTTCGCGCAGGCTGAGGCTGCCGAATCCTCGGCCACATTCCATCAGGTGACGGGCAGCGTCCATCAGGGCGTTGCGGGTTTGTTGTTTCTGTTCGGCGCGGGGCAGCATCGCAAGGGTGTTTTCTGGACTGGACAGCGGCGCACTCTAGCAAATCGGCTTCGCTGGCGTCGAACGACTATCGGGGGGCAGGCGGGGAATTGCGGCTTCTCTATAAGTCAAAAGCCCAATCCGGGGATTGGGCTTTTTTTCAGGGCGGCCATGAGGCTTAGCTCAGAGCGCTGTTGCGTTCGATCACACGGTCACCACCACCTTCAGCCAGGGTTTGGCCTTGTGGGGTACGGTCGGAACCGCCTTCAGCGAGGGTTTGGCCTTGTGGAGTGCGATCGGAACCGTCAGCAGCCAGGGTTTGACCTTGTGGAGTGCGTTCGGAACCGTCGGCAGCCAGGGTTTGACCTTGTGGAGTGCGTTCGGAACCGTCAGCAGCCAGGGTCTGGCCTTGTGGGGTGCGATCCGAGCCATCTTGAGTGATCAGGCCTTTTTCTTTCAGGCGATCGTTACCGCCTTCGGCAAGGGTCTGGCCTTGTGGAGTGCGGTCGGAACCATCGGCGGCGACGGTTTGGCTGAACACCGAGTGGCTGTCTTTGACTTGCGGAGTGGCCTGATCAGCGGCTGGCAGAGCGAAAGCGGTGCTGGCTAGCATCGAGAGGGTCAGGCTAAGCAGTAATTGGCGTTTCATGATGGGTTGCTCCTTGGGAGGGCGATAAAGTGGGTACGAGGGCAATGCTACTCTCGATAAGTCGATATGAAAGTTCATAAACGCAATGGTAATAATCAACAGAATTGATTGTTCTGCTGGAGCGCTCTAGAACGGGCGTTTCCGGCGGGTGTTTTTGCACTGGGGTGGGTAGTTTCGACTCACTCGCGCCGCACAACAGTGCGGGTGGCGGTAACACCGTTTGGAGCGCGCAGAGTGATCGCGGGGGATTATTTGAACGTTAATAGGCTTTTCGGTTAAACCTGCACGGCTTTTCCCAGTCCTAGCTGTCATGGCAGGCCGGTTCTGGCCTAACGTTTCATACGTGCGTCGCTGTCAGGGCGCTCAGTCGTATTCAGGAGTCCTGTGCAATGACGCGCACCCCCAAGATTTTTGCCTGGGTCTTTGCCAGTCTGGTGATTCTGCTGGCGATACTCGTGCTGATCATCGTGTTCTTCGATTGGAACCGGATCAAACCCACCATCAACAGCAAAGTCTCCGAAGAGCTGCACCGACCGTTCGCTATCAATGGCAACCTCGCGGTGGTCTGGCAGCGCGAGGCTGACGAGGGCGGCTGGCGGGCCTGGGTGCCGTGGCCCCATGTGGAGGCCGAAGACTTGAGTCTCGGCAACCCGGACTGGTCGAAACAACCGCAGATGGTCACCCTCAAGCGCGTCGAGCTGCGTATTTCGCCGCTGGCCCTGTTGGCGCAGCGAGTGGTCATCCCGCGCATCGACCTGACCGAACCGAACGCCCAGCTCCAACGCCTGGCCGACGGCCGCGCCAACTGGACCTTCAAATTCGACCCGAAAGACCCCAACGCCGAACCGTCGAACTGGGTGGTCGATATCGGCGCCATCGGCTTCGACAAGGGCCACGTCACCCTTGATGACCAGAACCTGAAGACGCAGCTTGATGTGCTCATCGATCCGCTGGGCAAGCCGATTCCGTTCAGCGACATCGTCGGTGACAAGGCTGCGAAAACCGCGCTTGAGAAGGGGGCTGCGCCTCAGGACTACGCCTTCGCCCTCAAGGTCAAAGGCCAGTACCACGCGCAGAAACTCGAAGGCTCCGGCAAGATCGGTGGCTTGTTGGCGCTGCAGGACGCGGCCAAGCCGTTCCCGCTGCAGGCGCAGGTGAAGATCGCCGATACCAGCGTCGAACTGGCCGGGACCCTGACCGACCCGCTTAACCTCGGCGCGCTGGACCTGCGACTGAAACTGGCCGGCACCAGCCTCGGCAATCTGTATCCGTTGACTGGTGTGACACTGCCGGATACGCCGCCATACGCCACCGACGGGCATTTGATTGCCAAGCTGCATGAACCCGGTGGCGCGGTGTTCCGCTATGAAGAATTCAACGGCAAGATCGGCGAGAGTGACATTCATGGCAGCCTGGCGTATGTCGCCAGTCAGCCAAGACCGAAGCTCAGTGGTTCGCTGCTCTCCAACCAACTGTTGTTTGCCGACCTCGCACCGCTGATCGGTGCCGATTCTAATGCCAAGCAAAAGGCCCGTGGCGCTGACAGCCAGCAGCCGGTGGACAAAGTGTTGCCGGTCGAAGAGTTCAAGACCGAGCGTTGGCGTGACATGGACGCCGACGTAGAATTCACCGGCAAGCGCATCGTCCACAGCGAAAAACTGCCGTTCACCGACCTCTATACGCACCTGGTGCTGACCGACGGCCAACTCAGCCTGGAACCCCTGCGCTTTGGTGTGGCGGGCGGCAATCTGGAAGCGCAGATTCGCTTGAATGGCCGGACTGAACCCCTGGAGGGGCAGGCCAAACTCACTGCGCGCAAGTTCAAGCTCAAGCAACTGTTCCCGACCTTCGAACCGATGAAAACCAGTTTCGGCGAGCTCAATGGCGATGCAGACATCTCAGGGCGCGGCAACTCGGTGGCCAAACTGTTGGGCAGCGCCAACGGCAATCTGAAGATGATCATCAACGACGGCGCGATCAGCCGCGAGCTGATGGAACTGGCCGGGCTCAACGTCGGTAACTACGTGGTCGGTAAAATCTTCGGCGACAAAGAAGTGAAGATCAATTGCGCGGCGGCCGACTTCGATATCAAGACCGGGCTGGCGACCACGCGTCTGTTCGTCTTCGATACGGAGAACGCGATCATCTACATCGATGGCACCGCGAACATGGCGACCGAGCAACTGGACTTGACCATTACGCCGGAGTCGAAGGGCTGGCGCTTGATTTCGCTGCGCTCGCCGTTGTACGTGAGGGGCAAGTTCATCAAGCCTGATGCCGGGGTGAAAGCGGTGCCGCTGATGCTGCGCGGGGCGGGGATGGTGGCGCTGGGCGTGATTGCCGCTCCGGCGGCCGGGTTGTTGGCGCTGGTGGCGCCAAGTGGTGGTGAGCCGAACCAGTGTGCGCCGTTGCTGGAGCAGATGAAGGCGGGCAAGGCACCTGTGACGGTAAAACCCACCAAGTAATTGCGGCGTCTATGAAGACGCCTTCGCGAGCAGGCTCGCTCCCACATTGGTCCGGAGTTCACAGGGCAAATGTGGGAGCGAGCCTGCTCGCGAAGGCGGTCTGCCAGGCGCTACAAATCTTTCAGAATGTCAGCCATATCATCCGCATGCTCTTCTTCCTGAGCCAGGATGTCCTCAAAGATCCGCCGCGTAGTCGGGTCTTTCTCGCCGATGTACTGAATGATCTCGCGATAGCTGTCGATGGCGATGCGCTCGGCAACCAGATCTTCGTAGACCATCTCCTTGAGACTGTTCCCCGCCACATACTGGGCGTGGGAATTTTTCGACAACAGATCAGGGTTGAACTCCGGTTCACCGCCCAGCTGCACAATGCGCTCGGCCAGGCGGTCGGCGTGTTCGGCTTCCTGGGTCGCGTGTTCGAGAAACTCATCGGCCGCCACATGGGCTTTTACACCGTTGGCCATGAAGTAGTGACGCTTGTAGCGCAACACGCAGACCAGTTCGGTGGCCAGCGATGCGTTGAGCAGGCGCAGGACTTCTTCGCGGTCGGCGCTATAGCTTTCAGTGACCGCGCCATTCTCGACATTCTTGCGGGCCCGTTCGCGAAGCGTGGTTACATCAGACAAATGCATGTCACTCATCTCGTTCTCCTGGAGGCTAATCCGGTTTGCGTCACCTTCTAAGAGTGATCGCTACGAAAGTTGTGAGTCCTGCGCGCGGCGAAAAGTTTGATGTAATTTGTAATCGGCGGCCTCACGCCAATGCATGCCCGGACAGCAACGCCTCCTCGCGCAACCAGGCAAAAAATGCCCGGACCGGCGGATGTCGCTCGCGCCCCGGCACACACAGTGCGCTATAGCCGGCGCCATCGACCTGAATCTCGCCGCGATACGCCACCAGCAACCCGCTGGCCACGCTTTCCGACACCAGAATGTTGCTCGCCAGCACCAAGCCTTGTCCGGCAATCGCTGCTTGCAGGGCGTAATGCTCTTCGTCGTATTCACGCACCGCCGGTTTTCCCGCCAGCCATGACTCGCCCGACTGCGCACACCACGCCTCCCAGCCATGGGCGTACAGCTTGGAGTTGTGCCAGTGCACGCTGATCAGCGTCGGCGTGCGAGTGGCGGCCAGCGCGACCTGCTCGGGCGAGCCGTAGACGCCGAAGGACTCATCGAACAAACACAAACCATAGAGGTTGGGGTAGGTGTCGAGGCTGTAGCGCAGCACCAGATCGACGCTGGCATCCTGATGCAGATCGATCACTTCACAGTGGGTGTCCAGGCGCAGGCTGATGCCGGGATGGCGCGCATAAAAGCGCCCGAGGCGCGGCACCAGCCACAACGCCGCGAAGGCTGCGGTGGTGGAGACCGTCAGGCTCGCGCCGTTGCGCTGCGGGCGCAAGGTATCGACGCTTTGCGCCACGTCCAGAAAGGCACCGTGCAGGCTGCGGAACAGCCGTTCACCGCCGTCGGTCAGGCGCACTTGCCGAGGCAAACGCTCGAACAACGGCACGCCGAGCCAGGTTTCAAGGGAGCGGATCTGATGGGATACCGCCGTCGGCGTCACCGAGAGTTCTTCGGCGGCTGCCTTGAAGCTCAACAAGCGGGACGCGGACTCAAAGGCACGCAGGGCGGTCAGTGGCAACGAGGCAAACATTCAAGGCTCCATGGATGAAATAGATTCATCCTGACTGATTTATGCTCATTTGAAGCGGTTGGCTGTGCGCTTCAAGCTGCAAGCCACAAGCAGTTAGAGTTTAATCCCAAGGAGATTCAGATGAGTAAAATTCTTGCCATTCACGCCAGCCCCCGTGGCGACCGCTCGCACTCTCGCCGTTTGGCTGAAGTGTTTCTTTCGGCCTGGCAGGCGCGCCATCCGCACGCTCAGTTGACCCGTCGTGAAGTCGGGCGAGCCTTGATTCCGCCGGCTAACGAAGCCTTTATCGCTGCTGCGTTTTACCCCGAGCCGAATGCGCGCCCCCTGTCGATGCAGGCTGATCTGGCCTTCAGCGATGAGTTGGTGGGCGAACTGCTGGGCCACGACCTGCTGGTGATTTCCACGCCGATGTACAACTTCAGCGTGCCCAGCGGCCTCAAGGCCTGGATCGATCAGATTGTGCGGCTCGGCCTGACGTTCAACCACACCCTGGACAATGGCGTCGCCCAATACGAGCCGCTGCTACAGGGCAAAAAAGCCTTGATCGTCACCAGTCGTGGCGGCTTCGGTTTCGGCCCGGGCGGTGAGCTGGAAGCCATGAACCACGCTGATCCAATGCTGCGCACGGCACTGGGCTTCATTGGTATCACCGACATCACTGTGGTCGCCGCCGAGGGTGAAGAGTCCGAAGAACGTACCTTTCGGATCTCCGCCGCCGAGGCCGAGCAGCGCCTGTTGGCGCTGGCCAGGGAGTTCTAGATGGCCTGGCTGTTTCTGCTGATCGCCGCCGGGTTCGAAGTCACCTTCGCCATGGGCATGAAATACGCCGAAGGCTTCACCCGGCCCTGGCCGTCGCTGATCACCGTCGTGGCCGCCGTGGGCGGCATTTACTTCCTGACCCTGGCCATGCGCGAGTTGCCGGTGAGCATCGCGTATCCGATCTGGACCGCCATCGGTTCACTGGGCACGGTATTCCTGGGGTTTGCGCTGTTGGGCGAAAGCCTGACGGCAATTAAACTGGTGTCGGTCGGGCTCATCGTGGCGGGTGTGGTGGGACTTAAGTAGAGCGGGATGTCATAGACTGGTCGTCGAGTTGTCATCTTCGGTGGCGATGCTTGGTGGACGTCTTGCATCGCGCCTTGCTTCATCTCATCGACCACAAGGACGTTCGCCCATGTCGCAAGGTTCCGCCACGCGTTACCCGTTGGTATTGGTCCCCGGAATGCTCGGGTTTGTCCGATTGGTGCTCTACCCCTATTGGTACGGCATCGTCTCGGCGTTGCGCCAAGGTGGGGCGACGGTGTTCGCGGTGCAGGTTTCGCCGCTCCATTCCAGTGAAGTGCGCGGCGATCAACTGCTGGCGCGAATCGAGGAAATCCTGCGCGAGACCGGGGCCGAGAAGGTCAACCTGTTCGGTCACAGCCAGGGCTCGCTGACGGCCCGTTACGCGGCGGCCAAACGCCCGGACCTTGTGGCTTCGGTGACCTCGGTGGCCGGTCCGAATCATGGTTCGGAACTGGCCGATTATCTGCACAAACACTACCCGCATGACAGCGCCATGGGCCGGTTGCTGACCTTTCTATTACGGATGATTGCCGCGTTGATGTGCCTGCTCGAAACCGGCTATCGCGGGCCGAAGCTGCCGGTGGATGTACATGCTTCCCATCACTCGCTCACCACTGAAGGCGTGGCGCTGTTCAATCAGCGTTATCCACAGGGCCTGCCTGAAACCTGGGGCGGGCACGGGCCGGAGGAGGTCAACGGCGTGCGTTATTACTCGTGGTCCGGGACGTTGCAGCCCGGCATTACCGATCGCGGGCGTAACCTGTTGGACGGGACTAATCGCAGTTGCCGGTTGTTTGCCAAAACCTTTGTGAGGGAGGTCGGGCATTGCGACGGGATGGTCGGGCGTTACAGCTCGCACCTGGGGACGGTGATTGGCGATGAGTATCCGCTGGATCACTTCGACATCGTCAATCAGTCGCTAGGGCTGGTGGGGAAGGGCGCCGAGCCGATCCGGTTGTTCGTCGAGCATGCCGCCCGGCTTAAAGCGGCAGGCGTCTAGACCGAGTTGCCCTTTTTGCGAGCAGGCTCGCTCCCACAGGGGAATGCGATCAACTGTGGGAGCGAGCCTGCTCGCGAAGGCGTCAGTTCAGGCAACCCGAACCTTGCGGCCGATCACCGTGGTCCAGCGCTCCGAAAGCACCACCCCGCCCAACGTCAACAGCCCGCCCACCAAGTGGTACATCGCCAACTGTTCATGCAGCACCACCGCCGCAATCAGCGCCGTAATCACCGGCAGCAAATTGAAAAACAGCGTGGTCCGGCTCGGTCCCAACCGCACCACCGCCTGCATCCACGCCAGCGGTGCCAACATCGACGCCAGCAGGCAGGCGTAAAGCACCAGCGGAATATTCTGCAGCGTCAGCCCGACCTTCGGTGAAATCACAAACAGCGGAAACAGCACCACCACCGCCACCCACACTTGCATATATAACAACACCAACGGCGGCAAACGCAGCTGCCATTTTTTCAGCAAGGTGCTGTAAATCGCGTAGGCCAGCGTGGCGATCAACATCATCGCGTCACCCAGGTTCACGCCGTGTTCCAGCAGCGCGCCGAGGCTGCCGGATGAAACGACGACCAACACACCGGCAAACGACAGCACCGCACCGGCCAATGCGCCAACCGTCAGGCGTTGGCCGAGGCTGATAATCGCCATGGCCAGCGACATCAGCGGCATCAGCGACAGGATGATCCCCATGTTGGTGGCCGAGGTCAGTGCCGCAGCGAAATACGCCAGACTCTGATAGACCGCCATGCCCAGCACGCCGAGAACGAAAATCTTGCCCAGGTTCGGACGAATCTGTGGCCAATGCGCGATCACCGGTTTGAGCATGAACGGCGTGAACAGCATCCCGGCCAGCAGCCAGCGATAGAAACCGATCTCGGCGGGGAAGATAGCCCCGGCTGACATTTTGGTGATCACGGTGTTGCCAGCCCAAATGAAAATGGCCAGCAGGGGATAAGCGTATTGCATCGGAAAAAACCAGAACGTTAATGAGGGGCAATTATCCCCTTGTCTGGATGCAAGCCTATACTTCGATCCAGACAATCGGCCCTTGATGACGGACAGCATGACCAGTAAACACATCGACCTGCTGGAGTTCAGCGAACTGCCGGCCCCGATTTACTTCCGCTACGCCGACTTCAACACCCACGAATACGCCTCGGCTCACCGCCACCCTTGGGGCACGCTCGAGTATTCGGCCAATGGCGTGTTGCACATGGAAATCGGCAACAGCCGCTTCATGTCGCCACCGCAATACGCGGTGTGGGTGCCGCCCGAGACCGAGCACAGCTTCTATAGCAATCAGCCGATCAACTATCGCGCGGTGTGCCTGGCGCCGTCGCTGTGCCGCGAGTTGCCGCAACAGGCCTGCACGCTGGCAATCAGCGACATTCTCAAAGCGATCCTCAAGGACTTCGCGGCGCGTGATGTGAAGATTCCCGAGCACGAGGCGGACGTTCGTCTCGGCCAGGTATTGGTGGATCAACTGCAACTGGCACCGGTGCATGAATGCTATCTGCCCTACGCCAGCAGTCCGGGGTTGCTCGGAATACTGGAAGCCTTGCAAGCCGAACCCGGCGATAACCGCCCCTTGGCCGACTGGGCTGCGCAGATCCATGTCAGTGAGCGCACCCTGGCCCGGCAGTTCGTTCGCGAGCTGGGCATGAGTTTCGGCGAGTGGCGCCAGCGCTTGCGCTTCCTCGCGGCGATCGAAGCGCTCGACAGCCAGCGCAGTGTTCAGGACATTGCCTTCGACATGGGTTACAGCACCGGCTCGGCTTTTATCGCAATGTTTCAGCGCCAGGCCGGGTGTACGCCGGAGCAGTATCGACGCAGTCACCTGGAGAACAGGAAGGTGTAACAGGGGTTGTCTACACTCCAGCATGAGGCCGTGCCCCTCGGCGCGGCAACAAGGAGAAAACTCCATGAAGATGTTGCGTGCCCCTTTGTTGATGATCGGTTTGCTGCTCTGCGCCCAGGGCTTTGCGGCCACTGCCCAGCAGGACAAGATGACGACCTGCAATGCCGATGCAACCGCCAAAAGCCTCAAGGGCGATGAGCGCAATACGTTCATGAGTGACTGCCTCAAAGCCGCGCCGACCGCCCCGGCCGCCGCTCAAATGAAGGCCATGACTCCGCAGCAAGAAAGGATGAAAACCTGCAACGCCGACGCCACCACCAAGGCTTTGAAAGGTGATGAGCGCAAGGCGTTCATGAGTAACTGCCTCAAAGCCGAGCCGGCCGCCACTGACGTGAAAGCCATGACCCCTCAGCAAGAGAAGATGAAGGCCTGCAACGCCGATGCGGCCACCAAGGTGCTGAAGGGCGATGAGCGCAAGGCGTTCATGAGTGATTGCCTGAAGAAAAAATAAGTATTGATCCAGAATATGTGGGGGATGATAAGGCCTCTTCGCGAGCAGGCTCGCTCCCACAATGGTTCTATGTTCGCAGGACCCATGTGGGAGCGAGCCTGTCTCCGGGCGGCGTTCCGACGAAGAGGCCAGTCGGGGCGCCGCAAAAAATCGCCAGATCCCCGACCAAAGTCGACCTACACAATTCCTAGTGCTGCCACCGGAACGCTGGCAGACTGCCAATCCTTTTACGCTGTTCGTTTTGAGGCTGTATGCCAACGTTTTCTCAACGCCACGTTTTGCTGCTGATCAGTTGGGTCATCATTTTTGGTGGTTTGCTGCTGGTGATCCCGCTGCGCTTGTTGCCTAGCCTGTTGGCCGGCCTGCTGGTGTTCGAGCTGGTGAATATGCTCACGCCGCAATTGCAGCGGCTGATTGAAGGCCGGCGCGCGCGCTGGCTGGCGGTGGCGCTGCTCGGGACGCTGGTGGTGAGTGTGCTGGCGCTGATCTTTGCCGGCGCCTTCAGTTTCCTGCTGCACGAAGCGGAAAACCCGGGCGCGTCCCTCGATAAATTCATGCACGTGGTCGAGCGCGCGCGCGGGCAATTGCCGCCGTTCATCGACGCCTATCTGCCCGCCAGCGCCGGTGAATTCCGCGTGGCCATCGGCGAGTGGATCAGCAAGCACTTGAGCGACTTGCAACTGGTCGGCAAGGATGCGGCGCACATGTTCGTGACGCTGCTGATCGGTATGGTGCTGGGGGCGATCATTGCCTTGCAGCGCGTGCCGGACCTGACCAAACGCAAGCCGCTGGCCGCTGCGTTGTTTGATCGTCTGCATCTGCTGGTCCAGGCTTTTCGTAACATCGTGTTTGCGCAGATCAAGATTTCACTGCTCAACACCTTCTTCACCGGGATCTTCCTGGCGGTGATCCTGCCGATGTTCGGCATCAAGTTGCCGTTGACCAAAACCCTGATCGTGCTGACCTTCCTGCTCGGCTTGCTGCCGGTGATCGGCAACCTGATGTCGAATACGCTGATCACCATTGTCGGTTTGTCACTGTCGATCTGGGTCGCGGTGGCGGCGCTGGGTTACCTGATTTTTATCCACAAGCTCGAGTACTTCCTCAACGCGCGGATTGTCGGCGGGCAGATCAGTGCGAAGTCGTGGGAGTTGCTGCTGGCAATGCTGGTGTTCGAAGCCGCGTTCGGCCTGCCGGGGGTGGTGGCGGGGCCGATTTATTATGCGTATCTGAAAAGCGAATTGCGGCAGGTGGGGATGGTTTGATCCGGGTGATGTATCGCCTGGACTGCCCCTTTCGCGAGCAGGCTCGCTCCCACAGTTGACCGAGATCCAATGTGGGAGCGAGCCTGCTCGCGAAGGGGGCGACTCGGTTAATCAGTCCATCGTGCCGTAACGCTTCGACGCTTCAATCGCCAAGCCGCTACCAATGCTGCCAAAGATGTTCCCTTCCACATGCCGCGCCTTCGGCAACATCGCCGAAACGCTGTTGCGCAGCGCCGGAATCCCGCTCGAACCGCCGGTGAAGAACACCGTATCCACCTGATCGACCCGCACATTCGCGTCGTTGAGCATCTGCGTCACGCTGTTGCGCACGCGCTCCAACAACGCTTCGATAGCGGATTCGAACAGGGCGCGGCTCAGTTCCACACTCAGCCCCGGCTCGATCCGGTCCAGCGGCACATGGCGGCTGTCGGCGTGGGTCAGCTGGATCTTGGTTTCTTCCACTTCCATGGCCAGCCAGTGGCCGGCGCGCTGGTCGATCAGCTTGAACAGGCGATCGATGCCGCCGGTGTCTTCGATGTCGTAGCGCATGCTGCCCAGGGCCAGGGTCGACTTTTGCGAGTACACCGAGTTGATGGTGTGCCAGGTCGCCAGGTTCATGTGGTGGCTGGTCGGCATGTAGGCGCCGCTCTTCATGCGGCTGCCGTAGCCAAACAGCGGCATCAGGCCTTGCAGGCTCAACTGCTTGTCGAAGTCGGTCCCGCCGATGTGCACGCCGCCGGTGGCGAGGATGTCGTCGTGGCGGTTGTCGTGGTTGCGGCGCTCAGGCGAAAGGCGTACCAGCGAGAAGTCGGAGGTACCACCGCCGATGTCGACGATCAGCACCAGCTCTTCTTTTTCAATGGTCGACTCATAGTCGAACGCCGCCGCAATCGGCTCGTACTGGAACGAGACATCCTTGAAGCCGATGGCGCGGGCCACATCCACCAAGGTGTTCTCGGCTTCCTGGTCGGCCATTTCATCGTCATCGACGAAAAATACCGGACGGCCCAGCACCACTTCCTCGAACTCCCGACCAGCGGCAGTCTCGGCGCGCTTCTTCAGCTGACCGATAAACAGCCCGAGCAGGTCCTTGAACGGCATCGCCGTGCCGAGAACGCTGGTGTCGTGCTTGATCAGCTTGGAGCCCAGCAGGCTCTTGAGCGAGCGCATCAGCCGGCCTTCGTAGCCTTCCAGGTACTCGTGCAGCGCCAGCCGGCCGTACACCGGGCGGCGTTCTTCCATGTTGAAGAAGACCACCGAGGGCAGGGTGATCTTGTCGTCCTCCAGCGCGATCAGCGTTTCCATGCCGGGGCGCAGCCAGCCGACGGTGGAGTTGGACGTGCCGAAGTCGATACCACAGGCACGGGCTGGAGATGCGTTTTTCATGTCTTTCAGGTTCCGGTTAAAAAACGGCCGCGCAGTGTATGCCAGGAAGGCGAATATTCGAAGGCCGACTATCCGCTATTTCGCAGGCATTAGCGCTTGAAACACTCAGCTTTGCCCCAAACTTGCTGGCATGGGCCTGGTAGCCAACCGGCGGTCGCAAGAACCGCCGCCCGCTGCCGATAAACTTCTGACGCGCCGCCCGGTCACAAAATTGAGATCGGTCAATCCAAATGCTGCAAACAAGAGCATGCTGTGCGTGGCTGCGCGAATTGATAACGGATGGTGATCCTTAGATGGACTTCAAAGACTATTACAAGATTCTCGGTGTGGAACCGACCGCTGACGACAAGGCAATCAAGGCTGCCTATCGCAAGCTGGCGCGCAAATACCACCCCGATGTCAGCAAGGAAAAGGACGCCGAGGCCAAATTCAAGGACGCCTCGGAAGCCTATGAAGCGCTGAAAAGCGCCGACAAGCGCGCCGAATACGACGACTTGCGCAAATACGGCCAGCACGGCCAACCGTTCCAGGGCCCGCCGGGTTGGCAGGGTCGTGGTGCCGGTGGTTTTGGTGGTGGTCAGGACACGGGCGATTTTTCGGACTTCTTCAGTTCGATCTTCGGCAACCGTGGGCCTGGTTTTGGCGGTGGAGAGTCGCGTCGCAGTGCGGGACGTCGAGGGCAAGACGTGGAAATGGAACTCGCAATTTTTCTGGAAGAAACCCTCTCGAACGAATCCAAGAAGGTCACCTTCCAGGTGCCGCAGTACAACGCGGCCGGCCAGCATGTCAGCAACACCACCAAGAGCCTGAACGTAAAGATCCCGGCCGGTGTGACCGACGGCGAGCGCATCCGCCTCAAGGGCCAGGGGGCCCCGGGGATCGGTGGTGGCGCCAATGGCGACCTGTTTCTGATCATCCGCTTTGCGCCGCACCCTAAATTCGACGTCGAAGGCGAGAACCTGATCATCACGTTGCCGCTGGCACCGTGGGAACTGGCGCTGGGCACCGAAGTGGCGGTGCCGACCCTGACCGGCAAGATCAACCTCAAGGTCCCGGCCGGCAGCCAGAACGGCCAGCGCATGCGCGCCAAGGGCCACGGCCTGCTGAACAAGGCGGGCGAGCGTGGCTTCCTGTTCGTGCAATTGAAGGCCGTCATGCCGAAAACCTCGAACGATGAGGTCAAGGCGTTGTGGCAGGAACTGGCGAAAAAAGCCGAGTTCAACCCAAGAGAAAACTTCTGATCCAAGAGACGGAGTAGCCCATCATGAGCAACCCCCTGATCGTTCACCTGGACCTGGCAGAATTCTGTGAGGCGACCGACCTGTCGGACGTCTACGTGATCGAAATCGTCGAACACGGCATCCTCGAACCTCAGGGCAAGCAGCCCAAGGATTGGCGTTTCAACGATTACGAGCTGGCACTGGCCAAGCGCGCCGCCAAGTTGCGGCGCGACCTGGAGCTGGAATGGGAAGGCGTCGCCTTGGCGCTGGACCTGCTGGAAGAAGTGCAGCAGTTGCGGGCCGAGAACCGGATGTTGAAGCAGCGGTTGGGGCGGTTGGTGGTCGAGTAGGTATTCTGTTGATTCTGGGTTGCCTGTCAGTCCGCTTTCGCGAGCAGGCTCGCTCCCACAGTTGATCGCATTCCCCTGTGGGAGCGAGCCTGCTCGCGAAGAACGGAAGCGCGGTATCCCAGCCTATCCGTTCCGGGGCAACACCACCGTAAACAGCGTCCCGTCAGTCTCGTTCGAACTGACCTCAATCGTCCCTCCATGGGCGTTCACCACTTCCTTGACGATAAACAACCCCAGGCCAAGGCTGGTCGTTGGCTGGCCGAGTTCTTCGTCGGCACTGCGCACCAGCGGGTCGAAAATGGTGCCGATGGTCTCCTCGGGAATCGGCACGCCGAAGTTGTGCACCGTCAGGCGAACCGTCTGAGGCTCCCCGCTCACGGTGACGGTTACATCACGTTTGTTCAAACCGTGCTGCAAGGCATTGCCGATCAGGTTCTGCAACAGTTGAGCGATCCGTCCGGCATCCCAGACACCTTGTGTGTCTCCCACGGCTTTTACCGTCGGATCGCACTCCGGGTTACCGGCGCAGGCTTGGGCAATCGCCGCATGCGCGGCATCGGCCAGGTCCATGGGCGCCGGCTCGATGGGCAGGCTCTTGCCCAAACGACTGCGCACCAGCTCCAGCAAATCACTGACCATCACCGCCATGTGCCGTGCGCCACGCTTTATGTTGTTCGCGCAGGCCAGTGCATCGCCTTCCAGCGCGGCTTTGCGCATCAGCAATTCGGTGGACATGCTCACCGCTTGCAATGGCGCGCGCAGGTCATGCCCAAGAATCGCCAGGAATATGTCCCGTGAGTGATTGACCTGTTCGGCATAGGCCGCAGTGGACTCGGCAAGGGCTTCGTCGATGGCTTCGTTGAAGCGGATCATGTCCTGGAAGTAGGTCAGGTCCGGTGATTCCAGGGTGTCGACCCACAAACGGATCACACAGGCGCGCAGATGCCGGAACTCCGAGGTCATCTGCACCAGATCAAATCCGACGGTATGCCGCAGTTCGCCATGGCTGGCGCCCGCCTCGTCCAGGCTCGGGGTCTTCTCCGGGCCTTCACCTTTGGCCTTGGCGCGCTGTTCGCTAGCGGTTTGCGCAGTGGTCATGTCTCGCGCTGCCGCCAACAGGATCGCCTTGGCGTGATCTCGCAAGGCCACCCGATCCATGTTTTCGGCCGCTGGCGTAATGGTTCTGGCGAACTGCTCCCATTCATCGACGATACGGTCCACGTGTTGCCTGATGAATTCGGATAAGCGCATGGCGGGTTTCCTGGCAGAAGGTCTGGGCAGCTTAGTCTTTTTACAGGCTGGCCAATACTACCGTTCACGCGCAGGTTCAGACGATGCGGTGAGCAGGGTGGTAATTAAATATTTTTCAGGTTTTAAAGTTGGATGGGAGCGGCTGTTTTCAGCGGTTTGTCAGCAGTTATTTGATCTTTTGTTTTTTTCGTCGCTGCATAAGCTGGTCGCTCTTGGAGTTGCATAAAGAGTGTTTGCGAAATGGAAGCATCATCAGAAGGAACTGTTGGGGAAACATCTTCATTGATGTCCGATGAGGGCGAGAACATTTATCTGGAATACCTCGCACAAAAAGTCCCGGCGTTCATAAAGACCGTGCCGGTCCAAAGGCTTGAATCATTTATTAAACAAAAACCGGCCGTTCCCGAATGGTATGGCCGTGCGCGGGTGATTGATCGCCAGTATTTGAAGGCGCTTATCGATGAGCGCTGGCGATTGCAGGGGCCGTTGGAAAAGACCCTGAAAGATGTACAACAGGACATCAAGGCCTTTGCGCAACCGCTACTGGTTCAAGCCCTGAAAGGTCAGCTGAATCTCGAACTGGACGTCAATACAACGGTATTACGCATTTATGCGCCCGCCACCCTGATATTTGGCATCGATACCCAGGCCAGTCGAGTCAGGCAATACACGTTGCTGGAAGCGGCTCTGCACAATTTTGAAGAGCCGGAAACACAGGCCGGCGCCTTTCGCGATGGCTCCGGCGTTTTCACCCAGGATGCCGAGGGGGCGTTGCAACGCCAGACCCTGACGGTCGAGCGGTTTACCTCCCTGTGCCGGACGCTGGATATCGGCGCCCAGTATCAGAAACACATCACTGCATTGCTCAAGCCAGACAGCGTTGATGCCAGAACAACGCTTGAGCGGCATGCCGTCGCCTGCGAAATAGCGGCGTTCAACGAGTCAGCGCTCATTGCGTATCTGAAAAACGACCTCTCTTATTATTCATACAGCAAGTTGCAGGACGTACGGGATCGTAAAAGCAACATCATGCTGGGTAGTCGGCCCCTGCAATGTCATCGCTTGTCTCTCATGGGGTTCAAACTGACCGGCGTTGTAGTGTTCAGCGCAGTGGCAGACTCCTCGCTGGTAAAAAAAACCTATGACAGTCTGATTCCGGCGCACCAGCAATTGCTGATGGAATGGTCTCAGCGCCTGTCGATATTGCCGGGCCAGGAGTTTGAACAGTTCAAGCTCCTCAAGGCGTTTTTCGCCAACGGTCCCGGTGGTGTGCTTGATGAGATGCTCCGTCAGGATGATATTCATCAACAAAGTCGTCTGGACGGCCCCTTGATCGCCTATGTACCGGACGACCCTGAACACCCGCTCAAGGAATATGCATCGTTAGCTGATTTCATGAAGGCGCTGATCAGCCAGTTGCGTGCACCGGACTATCAACAGTTTTTCAGTCGGTTCGTGGCGCAAAAAGACAAAGGTCGTTTTTTCTCGCGAATCAACGAGCGCCTCAGCACCTTTACCTGGCATCAACGCGAGCCCTTGGATATGGGCCCCTGGTGGAGGGAAACCGCCACGGAAAACCCCGATGCAGAGCCGATCACCAACCCCGTTACCGGCGATATCTGGCGTGATGTCTCAGGCTGGCGCAGAGAGAAGGCCATCGCCGACGCGCGGCACATTGCCGTCCCGACGGGTGATGAAGATGCCGCCACTCGCTGGGCGCGGTTGACCAGTTACTTGAGTCTGGGCTGGAACGTGTTCAATTTCGGCGCCCTGTTGGTGCCCGGGCTGGGGGAAGCCATGTTGGGCATCATGGCCGGGCAAATGCTCCTCGAAACCATGGAGGGTATTGAAGACTGGAGCAAAGGGGACAGGGACGAAGCTGCGGGTCTGCTGGTCGGGGTCATGATCAATGCGGCCCAACTGGCACTGATGATGGCCGGGCACGTATTGCCCGGACGCCTCCCGGCGCCGGTCAAGGCGTCGTCGTTTGTCGACCAACTGAAAAAGGTCGAACTCGCCGATGGCTCTACCCGTCTCTGGAACCCGGACCTGAAACCCTATGAACACGCGGTTTCCCTGCCCAAGGATGCGGTGGCGAATGAACGAGGTCTTCATCGACACAATGGAAGGGACTTTCTTCCACGTGAGGGTAAGTACTTTGAGGTCACCGATGATCCGCAGACCGGCCAGCCGCGGTTGCAGCACCCGAATAGATCGACGGCCTATCAACCGAAGATGAAGCACAACGGGGCCGGTGCCTGGCAAACCGAACTTGACCGTCCCATCGAGTGGGACAAGACTGCCCTCATGCGGCGTCTGGGGCCGATGGTCGATGGCTTTGACGATGCGACACTGGAACAGATCCGCATTGCCAGTGGTGTCGAAGAAAACGCACTGCGCAGGTTGCAGGTGGAGAACGACGCACCACCGGCGCTGCTCGTCGACACGATAAGACGCTTCCAGGCATGGGCTGAAACCGAGAAACAGCAAGGCCCGTTGACCTACCTGCAACGAAAGACCGGTTTCGATGCGCTCTACAACGCCCATCAACTTTCAGACGATGCCGGTGTGCGGGTGATACAGGACGCCTTTTCGCATTGTCCGGCCAACCTTGCCGAAGAGTTACTGGCCGCCGCCGCGCCTGAAGACCTGCGTGTAGTTGCGCAGAACAAACGTCTTCCCTTGAAGCTCAAGGCGCAGCTACGTTCAGCCTTACTGGAGGTGCGTACGACGCGTGCCTATGAAGGGCTTTTCCTTGAGTTTCTGCACACCGCGGATACCGACAGGCTGGCGTTGCACACCCTGGAAACATTGCCGAGTTGGCCTGGCGATGTGCGCATCGAAATCCGTGAGCATTCACTCACAGGTCCCCTGCGAGACAGCATTGGCTCGCAAGACGCAAGCGTGCGCAAGGTGCTGGTGAGTAGCGACGGTGACTATCAAGCGCGTGACGCTGCCGATCAACATTTGCATGGTGCTGACAATCTGTTTGCTTCGGTGCTGCATGCGTTGCCCGACACGCAACGTATTGCGCTCGGTTATGAGATCAATCAAGCGGACGCACTCAGGCAGGCGGTTCAAAGGGCACCACTGGCACGGGACAAGTTGCTGCCGATGCTGGCCGACAACCCGATTCGCAAGCCGATTTATGATCCGCAAACGATGAAACTGCGCGGCGGCATGCCCGGTGACGCTCAAGGCATTCAACGACTCACCGCACGGCTGACCCCGCAAGAGCGGGTCCGCAGTGTGCGTCCCGGCTGGACAGAAACCGAGGCGCAGGCCTATCTGGCGGGTGGTGGCCGTGAAGGCAGTCCGGAACAACGAGCGAGCGAGCTTGAGGCGCAGTTCAATCGACTCACCGCTAACTTCCAGCGCTGGCTGAGCTCTCCAACCGAAGCGTCCAGATACAGCGCTGCCGGAAGGGCTGAATGGCAGTCAAGAAACGCGCTGTTTAAAGCGATCAGGCAATGCTGGCAGCACACCGGGCCAAAGGATGTGGATGTCTTCGGCAATGCGCATGGGATAACGCTGGACCTGAGCGGTATGCCACTGGGCAGGCATTTGGCGACGATGCCGCCTCTGGAGGGTGATTTCGGGCATGTCACCCACCTGAATCTGCTGAACACCGGGTTGGCCGATGCCCAGGTGTCGCTGCTCGATCACTTCCCCAGGCTTCGCCACCTGAACCTCAACGAAAACCCGCTTACACGGTTTCCTCGTGTGGTGGGCCGGATGCATGGGCTGACGGAGTTGAATCTGCGTGGCAATCGAATCGCGCTGGACGAACACGCGGTGGTTGATCTGGGCGGGCTCGTTCAGCTGGAAAGCCTGGACCTGATGGGCAACCCGTTGGGACGCGTCCCCGATATTGGCCGCATGCCCATGCTGCATACGCTGCTGTTGACTGATACGGGCATTTCCACCTGGCCCGACGGACTGTTTTCGCTGCCCAGGTTCCGGCATTTTTATCTGGATATTCAATACAACCGGATTCTCGAGGTCCCTTCGGTTGCGCGGGGCAGCGCCGATGCGGAACTGTTGGCGCGCACGGTGTTGAGTCGCAATGCGCGGTGGTTACCGGAAGCCAATTTGCAGACGCTGCGCGAATACATTCAGTCCGTCGGCATGGACCCTGATCGACCTTATCCGCCCCGTGGCATACGCGATAGCCTCGATTGGGAGCAAGGGCTGACACGACCTGAGTGGGTCGCCCGACAGGAAGTCTGGAATGAGGTCGAGGATGAGCACGGTTCAGTGCCATTTTTCAACGAGATCCGCAAGCTGACCGAGTCGTATCACTTCAAGCATGACATCGCCTTTCGGGTGGACATGACCGCCAAGGTCTGGCGCATGCTCGACGCCATGTCCAAAGACACCCCGCTGCGAGAAAAACTGTTCACGATGTCCTCGGCGCCTACGCAGTGCGTCGATGGCGGGGCTCAACTGTTCAATGCCATGGGTGTGGAAGTGCTGATACACGAAGCCTATGAACTGGCGAGTCCGAATCTGGTTGAAGCCGAGTTGGTGCAGCTGGCGCAGGGCAAGTCCCGTCTGGATGAGCTGAGCAAAATCGCCCACAAGGTTATCGGTGAGCGAGCGAGCCAGGGCGAGCAGTTCAGGCGCGTCAATGCGGCGGGTCAGGTCACGGGCACCATTGATGAAGTCGAGGTGCATCTGGCGTACATGACGGACCTGGCCGACCGCCTGGAACTGCCTTGGCAGTCTCGAAAAATGCAGTTCAGGACAATCGCCGCTGTCACGCCACAGATGATCGAAGCGGCTTGCCAGCGTGTGCTGGATCTGGAGGCCGGCGAGTTGCTGCGTGATTCGATCAGCGAGCAGCCATTCTGGGTGTCTTACATCCAGGGCTCCAATCGTCGGGCATTCAAAGCCATCAGGCGCCGTATCGACGCGACCACCGATTTTTACATGGCGCTGGAAAAACGGGCGACCCAGTCCCTTTCCTTGCCGGAAAAAGCGCAATTGAAAGAAGAGATCCGGGTACTCGCCGCCGAGCTTGGCCTGCCGGAAAGCGAGTTCGCCCCAGGACGTGTCATGAGCGCCGAAGAGTATGAAAGCGAAATGAGCCGGCTCAATGCCCAGACGCAGACATTGCTCAAGACGCTGACCCGACAAGCAATGGACCGGGCAAAGCTGCAACGGGTCGAAACCCCTCTCACCCTGAAAAACTGAATTGACGTGGATGTCGATTGCGGCACGAGAACCGATGGTTCTCGTGCCGGCCTATTACCTCGTACATAAGGATATGTACCTTGCGAAACAAACACGAAAGCAACGACAACAATGCAGCGCAAATACCCGCTGCCGAGCTACAAAGTGCTCACGCCGAATTCATCGCCAATGCCATCCCGGACTGGCTGGTAAATGCCTCCCCCGAACGGCGAGAGGCGCTGAAAAACGCTCCGCTGATTCTTCCCGATTGGTATCTGGCGGCCTCGCAGGCGCAGCGTCAGGCCTTGAGCGCGAGTTTTGTGGCGAGTGTGACGTCGCAGAACCTGCTGGATAAAACCCTGTCGCGCCTGCAGGACATTGATGCTTTTGCGCAGCCGTTACTGGTCAAGGCGCTCAAGGATCAGTTCGCCGTTGAACTGGACGTCACTAAAACCTTCCTGCAGCTGAAAAAGCCTCTGGAGATGGGTGTTTTCGACATAGAGGTCGGCACCTTCGAAGTGTTGAAATTGCCGCTGCTGCAAGCCGCGTTGCACAACTTCGAAGAGCAGGAGTGTGCTCCCGCGCACTTTCATTCTTCCTCAGGCTTTGTTGTCGAATCGAACCCGGGCCAGTTCAGCAAGGTGACTACTGCCTTGACGGTGATGCAATACCTGAAGCTGTGTCGGGAGCTGGACATCGGTGCGAAGTATCAGGCGTACCTGAAGGACTTTGTGCAACCGTCGGATCCCGTGGCCGAAGCCGTGCTGCGCAAGCGGTTTGTGAACAGTCAAAAGGATGCGATGCGCGCGGCTGCCGAGCTCGCCTTGCTGAAGAAGGACATTGAGCCGAAGGATTATTCGATGATCCTTTCGGTCATCGACGGAGAGCTCAACCCGACGATCGACAACACACCGGTGTGGATCTGCAACCTGGTGTTGATGAAGAAGCGAATGACCGGCTGTGTGCTTTTTCATATTTGCGAAAAGTATCGCTACTCCGATGACGTCCTTCTCTACATTCCCCACGACCCGCAGCACCCGTTAAAACGCTACAAGGGCCTGGAAATGGAGGCGACCTTGAAGCGTCTGTTCATGGCCAAAGACGCCTCGCCACCGGCCAACGGTGGCCCCAAGGCGTATCAACGCTTTTTCAGCCAGTTCGTTGCCTATGCGGATCGTCCGTATTACTTCAGCCAGTTCACCCGCAAAGCCGCGGATGCCCCGCCAGACCCGCTAGCGCCATTGCGATCTCCCTTGTGGAAAGCTATTGAAGTGCTCCCCCCGTTGTTTTCTGCCTTCTACCAGCTTAAAGAACTGCCTCCCGAATCACCGTCCCGACAGGAACCGGTCGACGAACTTTATCTCCCGATCACGGGTTACCGGCAGCATGGTCTCTGGGGGCCGAACGTCGACCCCTGGGCGGATCTCTTTGAGCAAAGTCGTCACAAAATCCTGGCGGATGCCCGCAGTCACGCGGTTCCAACGGCCGATGTCGATGCCCGGGTCCGAGCGGAAAAAATCGCCCATTTGCTTGAAGTCGGCATGCTGGTGTTGAACGGCGCCTCGATGTTTGTACCGGTGCTGGGTGAGGTGATGATCGGGGTGATGGCAGGCCAGATCCTGTACGAGACATTCGAAGGTGTCATTGAGTGGAGCGAAGGTGATCGCAAGGCCGCCTGGGCTCACCTTACCGACGTGGCGGAAAACCTCGCGCTGATTGCCGTGCTGCACGGGGCGGGGAAAGGCCTGGGCAAACTGGCAGCGGTGAAGCCCGAACCCTTGGTCGAGGCGTTGAAACCGGTGACGCTGCCCACGGGGCAACAACGGTTGTGGAAGCCGGACCTTGAACCGTACAAGTCTCCCATTACGATACCGGCGGATTCACAACCGGACGGACTGGGACTGCACGCGGTCAACGGTCATGCCATTTTGCCGCTCGACGAGGCGCGCTTTTTGGTCAGGCAAAATTCCGCCAGCGGTGAGTATTGCATCCTGCACCCGCGCCGGCCCGAGGCCTATTCGCCGCACCTGGAGCATAACGGTGCCGGCGCGTGGAGCCACGAAGGGGAAGACCCCCTGAGCTGGGAGGGGCCAGTCCTGATGCGGCGACTCGGTTATCGCGCGCAGGCCTTCACCGATGCGCAACTGGAGCAGGTGCGCATCGCCAGTGGCGTCGAGCACGATCAGTTGCGTCGCCTGCATGTCGAACAACAGCCGCCGGGTGCGCAGCTGTCCGACACCCTCACGCGTTTTCGAATCGACCGGGACATTGAAACCTTCAGGGCGAAGATAAGCAGCAATGACCCTGCGGTCTATGCCAAGGCTGATCTGCGCCTGCAATTGAGGCTCGTGCGCAGTCAGGAGCTGTTGCCCGTGCCGGGAACCCCGGAAATGACGCTAGAACAACGCGCCGCTGAACTGCGCAAGGAAATCGCTCGCGCCGTGCAGAACAGAAAACACTCATTGTTCGAGTCTTTGTATCGAGAGCAGGATGCCAACGCTCAAGATTCCGTTGCGCGAATCAAAGTCTTTTTCCCGCAGCTACCCAACGTCGTTGTCGAAGAGATACTGCAAGGCGCGACTCAGGCAGAACGGCTGGAAATGGACAAGCCCGGGCCCTTGCCTCAGCGCATTTACGAGCAGGCCGAACAGGCCCGGCAGGAGCTGCGTGTGGCGCGAGCCTATGAAGGCCTTTATCTAGAGACCGCCTCCGGTGTCGACAGCGAACGATTGGCCCTGCGCAGCCTTGAAGCGCTGCCTGGCTGGCCGAAGGACGCACATTTCGAGCTGCGCGAATATGGGCTGCAAGGGAAGTTACTGGATGCGATTGGCCCGCAGCAGAACCCGGTCCGTGCGGTACTGGTGGTGGATGCGAACACCCGGTTCGCCCAGTCGACGTCTTCAAGTCTCTATTCATCTGTGTTGCAGGCGCTGACGGCAGAGGAACGCCAGGCATTGGGCTTCACGCTGCAAGAGGCCGAACGATTGAAAATGACGGTGCAACAGACGCCGTTGCCGCGAGATCAATTGAGGGCGGTACTTCAGAAGCACCGAGTGCTCAAGCCAAGCGTCGAGCCAGGCATGAAATTGCTCGGCGGCGTTGGCCCGTTGCCCTCAGGGCTGGCAAGTTTTTTCCGCACGCCGCGTGCGCGGGTGCTCAAGCTATACCCGGATTTCAGCGAGGCCGAGGTCGAATCCTTCCTGCGTTCATTGGGTGAAGACGTTCGTGGCGGACTGACTCGACGTGAAGCCGAATGCACGACCCTCAAGAAAGAACTGGATACCTGGGTCCAGTCCCGCGTCACCGCAGAAAGCAGCCCTGCGGTAGCCGGGCGGATCCCGGGCGGGCGCGAGCGTCAGATCGCCAGCAATATCAACCGCTGCTGGCGCCGGCAGAGCGGCTCGACACTGAGTATCGACTCGACCGTTGAGTTGCCCTCGTTGAGCGCTCGATTCGAGCATGTGGAGACACTCGCACTGACCGGCACGGGCGTGCGCAACCTCGATGCGTTTCTCAAGGGGTTCACCGCGCTCAAGACGTTGAAGCTGGAGGGCATGTCCCGGCTCAGCGAATTGCCGGAGGCGGTCGGTGAAATGCAAGGTTTGACTCACTTGAGCCTCAGAGGCAGCCGGGTTCGATGGAATCAACACACGGCTGCGGTGCTCGGGAAATCAAGTGCGCTTGAGACGCTCGATTTGTTGAAAAACCCACTGGGAATCGCCCCTGATTTCAGCGCCCTGACGCGACTGAAGACCATCAACCTCAGCGGTACGGGCATCGACCAATGGCCCCTGGGCATGGGGAATCTCCCCGACCTGCAAGTGCTGGACTTGCGCGAGAACCACCTGACCGAAGTGCCTCAAGAGAGGCTCTCTACGGCGGATGATCATCTGGAAGCAAACGCCAGGGTGAATCGGGTCACGCTGCTTGAGGGCAACCCGTTTACGCGCCAGGGCTGGCAGCAACTCAAGGACTATCGGGACCGTGTGCAAACGCTAAAGCCTGAACTCCTGAAGGGAAGCCTGCCGGATGCCTTTAAAGTTCAGGACACAATGAGCGCCAGGGTTCGCCAGCTGTACCCCGGCTTCGACGAATTCGAGGTTGAGGACTTTCTGCAAACCCACGGGCTTGCGGCCCAGACCGAGCTGGCTCGCCTTGAACGTGAATACGAAACGTTGAATCAGCAGCTGTCGGCGTGGGCGTTTTCCGGGGGCGGTGCACGTTCGCGCTACGTTCGGGCGGGGCAGATGGCGGCAGGTTTGTCTGATCGGGCAGAGCGATACACCGCCGCAGACCGCATTCGAGCGTGCTGGCGGCGGCAATCCCCGCAAAGGAACGCTGCCGACGGTAGCCCGATCGGTTTTGAGCTCGACTTGAGTGGCCAGACGCTCGACAGCGTGCCGGACCTTGAGGCCGATTTCAGTCACGTGGGTTCGCTAAAACTCAGCGGTATGGGCCTGAGCGTTTCGCCAGAGGGTTTTCTTGCGCACTTCAAAGGCGTGCGCTGGCTGGACCTGTCGAACAACCAGCTGACGGCGATACCCCCGGCGCTGGACGACATGCACGGATTGACGCGTTTGTTTTTGCAGCGCAACCGCATTCGCCTGACGCCGGAAACGGCGGGGATTCTTTCCCGACGGACGACCCTCAGGGCGATGATCCTGGAGCAAAACCCATTGGGCATGGTGCCGGACTTCACTCAAATAACGGATTTGCGCGTGCTCGGCCTGAATTCGATCGACCTTGAGGCGTGGCCGGTGGGTCTGGGGGCGCAGCCATTGCTGGATCTCGTTGATTTGAGCAACAACCGGATCACGACGATCCCGGAGGCGGTTATCGCACCTCCTGCGGAGCGGTTGGAACAGGTGGCGCGCGTCAACAACGTTACCTTCTTTGGTGGCAACCCACTGTCCGAGGTCGCCCAGCAACAGCTACGCGATTATTGGAGCCGGCTCGAGCGTGAGCGTCATGACTTGTGGGGCGCCAGGCGACCGGGAGTCTTCGAGTATCAAGCCCCAGTCGAGCGCGCGATAGCGGGAGGGCAGGAACGGGCCGCGCTTCAGCGTTGGCTCAAAGACCTGTCCGCTGACCAGGTCCCGGCCAGGCAGGCCCAATGGCAATCACTGTCCACGCAGGAGGGTTCCCAAGGATTTTTCCATGTGCTCAGCAAACTCGAGAATGCCGGCAGCGGCCATGCAGACCTTCAGCTACGCGTATGGGAAGTCGTCGACACCATCACCGAGGCCAACCCCGAGTCGATAGCGTTACGTCAGGAGATGTTCGAGTGGGCCGGCAGGCCTGCCTGTTGTGATCGTGCCGCGTTGTCATTCAGTAACCTGGAAATCATGGCGATGGTGTACAGAGCGCGGACGCTGGCCATGGACGGCGAGCAAAGTGCTGCGCTGTTGAAACTGTCCAGAGGCTTGTTCCGGTTGGACGAGCTCGAGAAAATCGCCTTGGCCGATATTGAGCAACGCACCACCGCGATCAACAACACGCCGGGCTTGTCGGCCGCCCTCAAGGCACAGCAGATCCGGAATCTGGAAGAGGTCGAGATCAAACTGGCCTATCGTTACGGGCTCAAGGACCGGCTCGGATTGCCGGGGCAACCGCAGCAAGTCCGCTTCGTCCACATGGGCAAAGTCACCCCCGCGATGCTGGATCAGGCCTGTGCCAAGGTGCTGGCGCTGGACAGTTCGCCTGAAGAATTTCAGTCGCTGGTGGCGAAAGATTTCTGGAATGACTTCGTGACCAACAAGTACCGCGCGCAGTTCGAAGCGCAGCGCGAACCTTATCAGGATCGCCTGGCCAGTCTGCGTGATCGCCAGCAGGCAGGCGAATTATCAGAGGAGCAATTCAAAGTGCAATCTGCTGACCTGGATGCTCAGTTGCAGATTGAGGAAGCTGTGCTGATCGAGAAGTTCTCTCGCGAGGAGTTGGTCAAGCACCCGATTTAAACAAACACTGCTAACCGATGAACAAAGGCCTGGATCTGCGCAAGCATCCAGGCCTTTTTTGTGTGCCGCTCAACCGATCAAAACAGGAAGTAGCGCTGCGCCATCGGCAGTACATCCGCCGGCTCACACCACAGCAACACACCGTCGGCCTTGACCTGATACGTCTGCGGATCGACATCAATATTCGGCAGGTAATCGTTGTGGATCAGATCGGTTTTCTGCACCTCGCGACAGCCTTTCACCACGGCGATTTTCTTTTTCAGGCCCAGTGCTTCGGGAAGACCTGCCTCCTGCGCCGCCTGGCTGATAAAGGTCAGGCTGGTGGCATGCAGCGAGCCACCATAACTGGCGAACATCGGCCGGTAGTGCACCGGCTGCGGTGTTGGAATGGAAGCATTGGCATCGCCCATCAGGCTGGCCGCGATGGCGCCGCCCTTGAGGATCAACGTCGGTTTGACCCCGAAAAACGCCGGACGCCACAGCACCAGGTCGGCCCATTTACCGACTTCGATCGAGCCCACTTCATGGCTGATGCCGTGGGTGATCGCCGGGTTGATGGTGTACTTGGCGATGTAGCGTTTGGCGCGGAAGTTGTCGTTGCCCTCGCCATCGCCCGGCAACGGGCCGCGCTGCTTTTTCATCTTGTCAGCGGTCTGCCAGGTGCGCGTGATGACTTCGCCGACGCGGCCCATGGCCTGGCTGTCGGAGCTGATCATCGAGAACGCGCCGAGGTCGTGCAGGATGTCTTCGGCAGCAATCGTCTCGCGGCGGATGCGGCTTTCGGCGAAGGCCACGTCTTCGGCAATGCTCGGGTCCAGGTGGTGGCAGACCATCAGCATGTCGAGGTGTTCGTCGATGGTATTGCGGGTGAACGGCCGGGTCGGGTTGGTCGAGCTCGGCAGCACGTTGGCAAAGCCGCAGGCCTTGATGATGTCCGGGGCATGACCGCCGCCCGCGCCTTCGGTGTGGTAGGTGTGGATGGTGCGGCCCTTGAACGCGGCGAGGGTGGTTTCGACGAAGCCGGATTCGTTGAGCGTGTCGGTGTGGATCGCCACCTGCACGTCGTATTGATCGGCGACGCTCAGGCAGTTGTCGATGCTCGCCGGCGTGGTGCCCCAGTCTTCGTGCAACTTGAGGCCGATGGCGCCGGCCTTGACCTGCTCGATCAACGGTTCCGGCAGGCTGGCGTTGCCCTTGCCGGTGAGGCCGATGTTCATCGGGAAGGCATCCGCCGCTTGAAGCATCCGCGCCAGGTGCCATGGTCCCGAGGTGCATGTGGTGGCGTTGGTGCCGGTTGCCGGGCCGGTACCGCCGCCGATCATGGTGGTGACACCGCTCATCAGCGCTTCTTCGATCTGCTGCGGGCAGATGAAATGAATATGCGTGTCGATGCCGCCGGCGGTGAGGATCATCCCTTCACCGGCGATGACTTCGGTGCCGGCGCCGATGGCGATGGTCACGTTCGGCTGCACGTCCGGGTTGCCGGCCTTGCCGATGCCTGCGACACGGCCGTCCTTGAGACCAACGTCGGCTTTGACGATGCCCCAGTGGTCGACGATCAGCGCGTTGGTGATGACGGTGTCGACGACTTCTGCGGCCAACAGTTGGCTTTGGCCCTGGCCATCGCGGATGACTTTGCCGCCACCGAATTTCACTTCTTCGCCGTAGGTGGTGAAGTCTCTTTCGACCTCGATCCACAGTTCGGTGTCAGCGAGGCGAACCTTGTCGCCGACGGTGGGGCCGAACATGTCGGCGTAGGCTTGACGGGAGATCTTCATTCGTTCGCCTTGAAATTCAATTGTTTTTGAGACTGTTCGCTACGCTCACAGATTCGCGAGCAGGCTCGCTCCCACAGGGGAATGCGATCAACTGTGGGAGCGAGCCTGCTCGCGAAGGGGCCGGTTCAGACACCGCAATACTTAAAGGTCACCCATGATCCGCCCGGCAAACCCGAACACCCGGCGATGCCCGGCCAGATCGACCAGCTCGACCTCACGACTCTGCCCCGGCTCGAAGCGCACGGCGGTGCCCGCCGGGATGTTCAGGCGCATGCCGCGGCTGGCGGCGCGGTCGAAGGTCAGGGCGTCGTTGGTTTCGAAAAAGTGGTAATGCGAGCCGACCTGGATCGGCCGGTCGCCGCTGTTGGCCACTTTCAGGCTGACGGTGCGGCGGCCAACGTTGAGTTCGATGTCACCGGGCTGGATCTGGTATTCACCGGGAATCATCAATGGGCTCCTTGCAGAATCTTGTAGTAGAGCGCAGTCGGTTTGTAGCGCCCGCTCGGGTCGCAGGCGTAGTCGGGGATCTCGCCCGCCCGGGTGTAACCCAGCGCCTTGTAGAAATCTTCGGCGGGGGAGCCGGCTTCGGTGTCGAGGTAGAGCATGCCGCGCTTGTGCTGGAGCGCGGCCTGTTCCAGAGCGCTCATCAACTGTTGGCCCAGACCGCGACGACGGGCGTGTTCACGCACCAGCAGTTTTTGCACTTCGGCGCGGTTCAGGCCATTGGCTTTCTGGCACAGGGTCAGTTGCACGCTAGCTTCCACTTGTTCGTCGCGAACCACCACCCACAGCAGCACGTTGCCCTTGTTCAGGTTCTCCTGAACCTCATCGAAATAGGCGCGGGCCTGGGTCGCGTCCAGTTCGGCCATGAACCCGACACTGGCGCCATAACCCACGGCGTCGAGCAGCAGATCAATCAAACCCTGGCGGTAGTGCGCAAAGCTTTCAACATTGACGCGTCGCAGTTGGGCGGCGTTCATCGGGCGTTACTCCTTGCTGGCGGCAGGCGGCTCCGCGCCAGGATTGAGGGTCAATTGCATGAAGGTCAGGTCCAGCCAGCGGCCGAACTTGGTGCCCACCTGCGGCATTTGCCCGGTGGTGATGAAACCGGCGCGTTCATGCAGACGAATGGAAGCGGCGTTGCCGCTTTCGATGGCGGCGACCATCACGTGCTTGTCGCAGCCCTTGGCGCGTTCGATCAGCACCGTCATCAGCTGCGGGCCGAGGCCGTTGCCGCGCTGGTCGCTGCGCACATAAACCGAGTGCTCGACGGTGTGGCGGAAACCGTCGAACGGCCGCCAGTCACCAAATGAAGCGTAGCCCAGCACGCTGTTGTCACCGTCGACAATCACCAGAATCGGATAACCCTGGGCTTGCCGGGCGCTGAACCAGGCCTGGCGATTGCCGAGGTCGACGGCTTGTTCATTCCAGATTGCCGTGGTGTTGAGCACGGCGTCGTTGTAGATGTCGCGGATCGCCGGCAGGTCGGCATGCACCGCGTCACGGATGTGGTACGTCATGGCGGCTCCTCAGGCGATGGGTTGGTGGACGGTGACCAGTTTGGTGCCGTCGGGGAACGTCGCCTCGACCTGGATCTCCGGGATCATTTCCGGGATGCCTTCCATGACTTGTTCGCGGGTCAGCAGCGTGGTGCCAAAATGCATCAAATCGGCCACGGTCTGGCCGTCACGCGCGCCTTCGAGCAGGGCGGCGGAGATGTAGGCCATGGCTTCCGGGTAATTGAGTTTCACGCCGCGCGCCAAACGCCGCTCGGCGACGAGGCCGGCGGTGAAGATCAGCAGCTTGTCTTTTTCGCGTGGTGTCAGGTCCATCGTTGGAATCCATCTGGGCAGATAAAAAGTATTCAGATCTGTAAACACGTTACCTGTGGGAGCGAGCCTGCTCGCGAATGCGGTGTGTCAGTTAACAAGTTTTTTACTGATACACCGCATTCGCGAGCAGGCTCGCTCCCACATTTGAATCGTGTTTCAGGTGCTCCATATTCTGGGTGGGACCGCTTCCCGGCCAAGCAAGGCAGGCCTGAGCAATCGCCATAGTTCGATCAACCAGCCGCGCGCCAACAGCGCTTCGCTGGCCAGGCACCGGGCCACCAACAGCCCCGGCAACTGGGACAAATCCCCGCGCACGGCATTGGGCAACGACCGACAGGTTTCCAGCAGTTCACTGTCGATCTCCCCGGTGACCAGCAACGTCGCAAACACCGGTTGACCATCAAGACCAATCGGCGAATCCAGCAACCCGTCATTCCCGACAATGCGCTGGCGTTCGTGCCAGAGCAACTGGCCGTCGCGGCGGATGTCCAGCCGCGCCTGAAAATGCCCGAGGTCAAAACGCTCGCCACTGGCCGGGCGACCCAGCGCCACAACATCCCAGTAGAACAACCGCGCATCACCTTCCAGCTCAATCGAGGTGCTCAATTCGGCTTGGGCATCGCTGAAGATAATCGTCTCTTGCGGCAACCATTCCAGCGTCCCGCCAGCGCTTACCTTCAAGTCGAGCTTCTGATAGGCGGGTCCCGCCGCGCGATACCACTTGGCCGCACCGGGGCTGGTGATTTGTGCCCAGGCGTCGGTACCGACACTGGCCGAAATGTCCAGCCGATCACCGCCGGCGATTCCACCCGGCGGGTGAACGATGATGTGCTGGCACACCTCGGGACCTTCGGCATACAGATGCTTTTGCACTCGCAGCGGGCCTTTGTGGCGGCGCTGAACCGGGCGCGTGTTGTCGCCGAATCGGGCGTAACCCAGCTCCAGTTCGGCGTGCCAGCTCGGGGTAAACAGGGCAGTTGAGGCAGGTAAGTTCATATTTTTTAATTATCGTTAGGACGCTACAGATTAGATCGTTACCAGACCGCGTACACCTTCGGCTTCCATATTTTCACCGCGACCTTGCTGCACGATTTCACCCCTGGACATCACCAGGTATTGATCGGCCAGTTCGGCAGCGAAATCATAGAACTGCTCCACCAGCAAAATCGCCATGTCGCCCCGGGCCGCGAGTTTCTTGATCACCGCGCCGATTTCCTTGATCACCGACGGCTGGATGCCTTCGGTGGGCTCGTCGAGAATAAGCAACCGTGGGCGGCTGGCCAGGGCCCTGCCGATAGCCAGCTGCTGCTGTTGGCCGCCGGACAAGTCTCCGCCGCGCCGCTGTTTCATTTGCAACAGCACCGGGAACAGCTCGTAGATGAACGCCGGGACTTCCTTGGCTTCGCTGCCGGGAAAACGCGAAAGGCCCATCAGCAGGTTTTCTTCCACGGTCAGGCGGCCGAATATTTCACGGCCCTGTGGCACGTAAGCGATCCCCGCATGCACGCGTTGGTGCGGCTTGAAGGTGGTGATCGGTTTGCCTTCCCAATTCACTGCGCCTTCTTTTGACGGCAGCAAACCCATCAGGCACTTGAGCAGCGTGGTCTTGCCCACGCCGTTGCGCCCTAGCAGGCAAGTCACTTCACCGACCTTCACCTCAAACGTCAGGCCGCGCAGGATGTGGCTACCGCCGTAGTACTGGTGCAGCTTGTCGACTTGCAGCATCTTCGAATTCCCCTCAAATCCCCTGTGGGAGCGAGCCTGCTCGCGAAAGCGGTGTGTCAGGCAACATTGATGTTGTTTGGTAAACCGCATTAGCGAGCAGGCTCGCTCCCACAGTTGATCAGTGTTTGCAGCTCTAGCGACCGAGGTAGACTTCAATCACCCGCTCATTCTCTTGCACCTGCTCCAGCGACCCTTCGGCCAGCACGCTGCCCTGGTGCAACACGGTGACGTGGTCGGCAATCGAACCGACAAACCCCATGTCGTGCTCCACCACCATCAACGAATGCTTGCCGGCCAGGCTCTTGAACAGTTCAGCGGTAAATTCGGTTTCTGCGTCAGTCATGCCTGCCACCGGTTCATCGAGCAGCAGCAGTTGCGGGTCTTGCATCAGCAGCATGCCTATTTCCAGAAACTGCTTCTGACCGTGGGACAACAACCCCGCCGGCCGATTGACCGACGTGGTCAGGCGAATGGTTTCCAGCACGTCAGTGATGCGATCCTTCTGCTCACCAGTAAGGCGCGCACGCAGGCTGGCCCATACCGACTTGTCAGTTTTCTGCGCCAGCTCCAGGTTTTCGAACACGCTCAAGGCTTCAAACACCGTCGGCTTCTGGAACTTGCGACCGATGCCGGCCTGGGCGATCTGCACTTCGCTCATCTGCGTCAGGTCCAGGGTTTCACCGAACCAGGCCTTGCCGTGACTCGGCCGGGTCTTGCCGGTGATCACGTCCATCAGCGTGGTCTTGCCCGCGCCATTGGGACCGATGATGCAGCGCAGTTCGCCGACGCCGATGTACAGGTTCAGATCGTTAAGCGCCTTGAAGCCGTCGAAGCTGACGCTGATGTCTTCCAGGGTCAGGATCGTGCCGTGGCGGGTATCGAGGCCGGGGCCGACGCGTTGGCCGTGACTGATGGCATCGCGGCTGGTGCCGGCGTCCTTGTTTGGCTCTACGGGAAAAAAGGCTGGCTCGAGCATGAATTCCGCCGTGGGTGTGATTCTCATTGTTCGCCCCTTTTCTTCAGCAGACCGATCACGCCTTTAGGCAGGTACAAGGTCACGACGATGAACAGGGCACCGAGGAAGAACAGCCAGTATTCCGGAAACGCCACGGTGAACCAGCTCTTCATGCCGTTGACCACACCGGCGCCGAGCAGCGGGCCGATCAAGGTGCCGCGACCACCGAGGGCCACCCAGACTGCCGCTTCAATCGAGTTGGTCGGCGACATTTCGCTCGGGTTGATGATCCCGACTTGCGGCACGTACAACGCCCCGGCCAAGCCGCACAACACTGCGCTCAACACCCAGACAAACAGCTTGAAACCGCGTGGGTCGTAGCCGCAGAACATCAGGCGGTTTTCTGCATCGCGCAGCGCGGTCAGTACCCGACCGAACTTGCTCTGCGCCAGGCGCCAGCCGATGAACAGGCTCGCCACCAGCAACACCACCGTGGCGAAAAACAGCACGGCGCGGGTGCCTGGTTCAGTGATGCCGAAACCGAGAATGGTGCGGAAGTTGGTGAAGCCGTTGTTGCCGCCAAACCCGGTCTCGTTGCGGAAGAACAACAGCATTCCGGCGAAGGTCAGGGCCTGGGTCATGATCGAGAAATACACGCCCTTGATCCGCGAGCGGAAGGCGAAGAAGCCGAACACCAACGCCAACAATCCCGGCGCCAACACCACCAGACACATGGCCCAGAGAAAGTTGCTGGTGCCGGTCCAGTACCACGGCAATTCAGTCCACGACAGGAATGTCATGAACGCCGGCAAGCCATCGCCCGAGGCCTGGCGCATCAGGTACATGCCCATCGCGTAACCGCCGAGGGCAAAGAACAAACCGTGGCCGAGAGACAGCAGGCCAGCGTATCCCCACACCAAGTCCAGCGCGAGGGCGACGATGGCGTAGCAAAGAATCTTGCCCACCAGTGTCAGGGTGTAGGCCGAGACGTGAAACACACTGATCGGCGATAACAGCGACAGCAGCGGCAACGCCAGCAGCAGCGCAAGGATCACCGCGCCGACCGCGATCGTGACTTTGGGGCCGGCTTTTTGTGTAGCGGTAACGAGCAGGGGCTGGTTCATCAGTCGATCACCCGTCCTTTCAGTGCGAAGAGGCCTTGCGGACGCTTCTGGATGAACAGAATGATCAGCGCGAGGATCAGGATCTTGCCGAGCACGGCGCCGATCTGCGGTTCGAGAATCTTGTTGGCGATGCCGAGGCCGAACGCGGCCAGGACGCTACCGGCCAACTGGCCGACACCGCCGAGCACCACCACCAGGAACGAGTCGATGATGTAGCTTTGGCCGAGGTCCGGGCCGACGTTGCCGATCTGGCTCAGCGCCACGCCGCCGAGGCCGGCGATGCCCGAGCCGAGGCCGAAGGCGAGCATGTCCACGCGCCCGGTCGGCACGCCGCAGCACGCGGCCATGTTGCGATTCTGGGTGACGGCGCGCACGTTCAAACCCAGGCGCGTCTTGTTCAACAGCAGCCAGGTCAGCACCACCACAAACAGCGCGAAGGCGATGATGACGATGCGGTTGTACGGCAGCACCAGATTCGGCAGCACCTGAATCCCGCCCGACAACCACGCCGGGTTGGCCACTTCAACGTTCTGCGCGCCGAACACCAGGCGCACCAGTTGAATCAACATCAGGCTGATGCCCCAGGTGGCGAGCAAGGTTTCCAGAGGGCGGCCGTAGAGGTGGCGAATCACCGTGCGTTCCAGCGCCATGCCGATGGCGGCGGTGACGAAAAATGCCACCGGCAACGCGATCAGCGGGTAGAACTCGATGGCTTGCGGGGCGTAGCGCTGGAACATCATCTGCACCACATACGTCGAGTACGCGCCGAGCATCAGCATCTCGCCGTGGGCCATGTTGATCACGCCGAGCAGGCCGAACGTGATCGCCAGACCGAGGGCGGCGAGCAGCAGGATCGAACCGAGGGACATGCCGCTAAAGGCCTGGCCGAGCAACTCGCCGATCAGCAGTTTTCGTTTGACTTGGGCGAGACTGGTTTCGGCAGCAGTGCGCACGGCGACGTCGGCTTCGACGCCCGGCTCCAGCAAGGTTTCGAGGCGGGTGCGGGCCAGTGGGTCCCCGGTTTCACCGAGCAAACGCACCGCGGCGAGGCGCACGGCGGGGTCGGTGTCGACCAGTTGCAGATTGGCCAGCGCAAGGCTGAGGGCGGCGTGGACGCTTTCGTCTTTTTCGCCGGCCAATTGCTGGTCGAGGAATTTCAGCTGCGCGGGTTTGGCGCTTTTTTGCAGTTGCTGCGCGGCGGCCAGGCGGGTTTTTGGGTCGGCGGCGAGCAGTTGATGGCTGGCCAGTGCGGTGTCGATCAGACCCCGCAGGCGATTGTTCAGGCGCAGGGTTTTGGCTTGGCCGTCGACGGTCAACTCTCCTTGTTGCAGGGCGTTGATCAGCTCGACACGCGCCGGCTCGGGCTGCGCGGCCCAGGCTTCCAGCAGTTTGGCTTGCTGCACGGGGTTGGCGGCGACGAAGTCTTCGGCGTCGCTGGCATGAGCGGCCATCGGCAATAACAGTGCGATGGCGAGAATCAGACGATAAAGGGCGGAGGGCATAGGTAGTCGCCTTGACACGGACATTGTGGGAGCGAGCCTGCTCGCGAAAGCGGACCTACATTCAGAAAAAGGTTGCCTGACACACCGCTTTCGCGAGCAGGCTCGCTCCCACAGGGAACTGCATCCGGCCTGGGCTCCATGCCCAGGTCGGACATCCAGTGGCTTAGTTGCTCTTCATCGCATAATCCGGCTTCTTGTCGTTGCCATCGATAAACGGGCTCCACGGCTGGGCGCGGATCGGCCCTTCGGTCTGCCACACCACGTTGAACTGACCGTCAGCCTGGATCTCGCCGATCATCACTGGCTTGTGCAAGTGGTGGTTGGTCTTGTCCATGGTCAGGGTGTAGCCCGACGGCGCGGCAAAGGTCTGGCCGGCGAGGGCTTCGCGGACTTTGTCGACGTCGGTGGACTTGGCCTTTTCAGCCGCTTGCGCCCACATATGAATGCCGACGTAGGTGGCTTCCATCGGGTCGTTGGTCACCGCTTTGTCGGCGCCCGGCAGGTTGTGTTTCTTGGCGTAGGCTTTCCAGTCGGCGACGAATTTCTTGTTCTGCGGGTTCTCGACCGACTCGAAGTAGTTCCACGCCGCGAGGTTGCCCACCAACGGTTTGGTGTCGATGCCGCGCAGTTCTTCTTCACCGACGGAGAACGCCACCACCGGAACGTCGGTGGCTTTCAAGCCCTGGTTGGCCAGCTCTTTATAGAACGGCACGTTCGAGTCGCCGTTGACCGTGGAGATAACCGCCGTCTTGCCGCCGGCCGAGAATTTTTTGATATTGGCGACGATGGTCTGGTAATCGGCATGGCCGAACGGGGTGTAGACCTCTTCGATGTCCTTGTCCGCCACGCCTTTGGAATGCAGGAACGAGCGCAGGATTTTGTTGGTGGTGCGCGGGTAGACGTAGTCGGTGCCGAGCAGGAAGTAACGCTTGGCGCTGCCGCCTTCTTCGCTCATCAGGTATTCAACCGCAGGGATCGCCTGCTGGTTCGGTGCGGCGCCAGTGTAGAACACGTTCGGCGACATCTCTTCGCCTTCGTATTGCACCGGGTAGAACAGCAAGCCGTTGAGTTCTTCGAACACCGGCAACACCGATTTACGCGACACGGAAGTCCAGCAGCCAAACACCACGGCCACTTTGTCTTGAGTCAGCAACTGCCGGCCTTTCTCAGCGAACAGCGGCCAGTTCGACGCCGGGTCCACCACCACCGGCTCCAGCATCTTGCCGTTCACGCCGCCCTTGGCGTTGATCTCGTCGATGGTCATCAACGCCATGTCTTTGAGCGATGTTTCGGAGATCGCCATGGTGCCGGACAACGAATGCAGAATCCCGACCTTGATGGTCTCGGCGGCCTGGACGGTCCAGGTCATGCCCATCGCGGCAATGCTTGCCGAGAGTGTGAAAGCCTTGATCAAGCTACGACGCTTCATTGTGCGATCTCCATGAACTTATGAATTTTTTTGGTTGGCAGATGCGGACTACTGAAGGGTGTTTTGCAAAGGCTGTGCCCGGTCGGCGAAAGGCAGGGAAATGTCGGTTTAGAGCGGTTACGCGGGTTGGCGGCGCACCACGAAGGGACGAGGGCGGGGCGGTGGTGCGAGGGTGTGCGTCATTGTGGTGCTGCCGCGTGGCGGCAGCGGTGATGCAGAGGGAGTCAGTTGGGGCCGGGAAATGAGTCGACGTATTGGATCTTGAAATCAGGGAAGGAATCGACGATCTGGATTTTGTAATCAGGGAAGCTGTCGACGGTTTTCCACTTGCCTGGCGAGTCCGGGAAAGAGTCGACCTGCTGCACCTTCAGATCGGGAAAGGAATCCACCACCTGCACCTTGTAGTCCGGGAAGCTGTCGACAAATTGGATCTTGCCGTAAATCTTCGAAACATCGACGGTGGTATCGGCCAATGCGGCGCTGGAACTGATCACCAGCAACGACAGGAAAATACTTTTCAACATGAGGCTCATCCTGAGAGTCGTGAGACAGGCAGTGTAGGGAATGTTGAGCCCGGGTGGGAACGATGATGAGGACACATTCAACATCGCAGTGACTGACCCACCGCCATCGCGAGCAGGCTCGCTCCCACATTGAATTTGTGTCGGGCGCGGGATCTGCGGACGACGATAAACCCCTGTGGGAGCGAGCCTGCTCGCGAAGACGGCAGCCCATTCAACATCACAGTGACTGCCCCACTGCTATCGCGAGCAGGCTCGCTCCCACATTTTTTTGCGGCGTATTCAGGTGGGGACGACGTTATCTACTGCGCGGTTCACGGCCAGTTCCGCGAGCATGATGATCTGCTGGATCGCCATGGCTTTGTGGCGTTGCGGGCCAATCAGGTCGCCGGCGAAATCGCTGGCCATGACACTGGCGGAGGCCAGGGATTCACAGGCATGGACCAGCAGGCTTTCGGTGTCGTTGTTTGGAGCGATCATGTACATCGTGCTGGGGCGGCGGGGTTTTTCGGTGAAGAGCTCCGGGGGATCGAGGTAGTAGTCGAGGGCGCGTTTGATGGCTTCGCGGTCTCGGAGCAGGTCTTCGTTGTGAGATGTTTCGGGTTCGGGCGTGGTGGTGTCGATGGGTGGATCTGGAACAATCTTTTTGCTCATTTGGGGTCATCTCATTTGGGGCCACCACCTATCGTTCTCACACGATAAAGTGGTGGCAGCTATGTGCGGAGTGAGAAACCGGTAACCCCGAACCCGGCCGGACCGAAGTCCGCCCGCACACAGCCGCCATAGAGCATTGACGCAAGCGCATTAGCCGGCGGCAATTATGGTGGTACTGATGTTGGATTAACAGGGGCTGCCGGGTTCTCACGCCCGTTCACTGATGTGCAGTGACAGCCCCAGACTAGACAGCCAACGTCCGACGAACAACCTGAAAAAGTCGTGGGAAACGTCCGGTATTTTTGCGTCCGTATAAACACATCTAAACAACCCCAGAATCACCATCCCCTGTGGGAGCGAGCCTGCTCGCGAAAGCGGTGTGTCTGTCACATAGATGTTGGCTGTGCCGTCGTCTTCGCGAGCAGGCTCGCTCCCACAGGGTTCAGTGGTGTTCTTGTGAGCGTCAGCGGCGGCGCATGAGGCCGATGAAGAACAACCCGCCGATGGCCGCCGTGGCGACGCCAATGGGCAGGTCTTCCGGCGCGATGAGGGTGCGGGCGGCGACGTCGACCCAGACCAGGAACACGCTGCCCAGCAACACGCACACCGGCAGCAATCGCCGGTGTTCCGCCCCGACCAGGCGCCGCGCAATATGCGGCACCATCAACCCGACAAAGCCGATGGACCCGCTGATCGACACCAGCACCCCGGTCATCAGCGATGCAATCAAGAACACCCGCAAGCGCACGGTGCGTGCATTGAGCCCGAGGGTCACCGCCGTCTGTTCGCCGGCCATCAACGCGTTCAACGGCCGAGCCATACCCAGCAGCAACACCAACCCCAGCAACACGCTGGCCGCCGGCACCGCGAGCAATTCCCAACGCGCCAACCCAAGCCCGCCGAGCATCCAGAACATCACCGCCGAACTGGCGCGGTGATCGCCAAGAAACAGCAGCAGATTGGCCATCGCCATCATCACGAAAGACACCGCCACACCGCACAGCAGCAGTCGATCACTGTCCAGCCGCCCGTTGCGATTGGCGATCATCAGCACCAGCAACATGCTGACCAACGCGCCGATAAACGCAGCAATCGGCAAGGTCAGCAGCCCGACAAACTCACCGACATGCAGCACCACAATCACCGCGCCAAGGGTGGCGCCGGAGGTCACACCAAGCAGGTGCGGATCAGCCAACGGATTGCGCGTCACCGCTTGCAGCACCGCACCGATCAACGCCAGCCCGGCGCCGACCAACGCGCCAAGCAGCATGCGCGGCACACGGATCAACCACACGATGTGTTCCTGCCCGGCGCTCCAGTTCACCTCGCCAAGCCCAAACACTTTGTGCAGCAAAATTCGCCACACCACGTCCACCGGCACCCGCGCCGGGCCGAAGCCCAGCGACACCACGCACGACACCAGCAACAACGCGCCGAGGGTCAGCAGCAACAAGGCGTAACGACGGTTGATCATTCGCCGTGGAAACCTTTGGCCAGGGTTTCAACCGCCAGCACGTTGTCGATGCCCGGTGTGGCCTGCACGTAAGGAATGACGATAAAGCGCTGGTTTTTGATCGCGTCCACCGATTGCAGTGCCTTGTTGGTGAGCAGGAATTGTTCTTTCTGTTCGGCAGTGACTTCGCCGTAGTCGACGATCACGATCACCTGCGGATTGCGCTCGACCACGTTCTCCCAGTTGACCCGCGTCCAGCTCGCATCGACGTCATCGAGAATGTTGCGCCCGCCCGCGGCGTCGATCAGCGCTTGCGGCATGCCGAGGCGGCCGGAGGTCATGGCGCGGTCTTCGCCGCTGTCATAGAGAAACACCCGCGGTTTGTCGGCCGGCAGGTCTTTGCGCACCTCGGCGACATGCGCCTGCATGTCGGCGATCAAAGCGTTGGCGCGGTCCTGCACGTCGAAGATTTTGCCGAGGTTGCGCAGGTCGTTGTAGGTGTCTTCCAGAGTGGCGGCCGGGCGCTTCATCACGAACGCGCAGGACTCGGTCAGCTCATAGACATTGATGCCCAGCGGTTGCAGGGTTTGCGGCGTCAGGTCGCCGCCCACGCGCATGCCGTAATCCCAACCAGCGAAGAAGAAATCGACGTTGGCGTTGAGCAGGGTTTCCACCGACGGGTACTTGGCGGCGAGCTCCGGCAAGCCGTCGAGGATGCTCTGCATTTCAGGGGTGACCGACTTCCAGCCGCTCACGCCGCTGTAACCGGCCATGCTCGGCTTGAGGCCGAGGGCGAGCATCATCTGGGTCATGTTGATGTCGTGGCTGACCGCGTGTTTCGGTGCTTGCTTGAAGGTGACTTCGCGATTGCAGCTTTGAATCGTCAGCGGGTAGTGAGTGGCCTCGGCCAATGCCTGGGCACTGCCCAGCAGAAGGGCGGCGCACAGCAGGGAACGCAACGTCATGGTTGGGTAATCCAGGTGATTCGTGGGTAGCCGTGCAGGGGGTGTTCGTCGATCAAGGCGTCGACGCCGAAGACGTTGCGCAGCAGCGGGGCGGTCAGGACTTCGTTGGGGGTGCCGCTGGCGACGATGCGGCCGTGGTTGATCACGTACAACCGATCGCAGAAAGCGGCGGCCAGGTTGAGGTCGTGGATGCTGGCGAGGGTGCCGATCTGCAGGCGTTTGACCAGTTGCAGCAGTTCCAGCTGATAGCGCGGGTCGAGGTGATTGGTCGGCTCGTCGAGGATCAGCAATTGCGGTTGTTGCGCCAGGGCGCGGGCGAGGATCACCCGCTGTTTTTCACCGCCCGAGAGGGTGGCGAAGGCGTGGTCTTCAAAGCCGTTGAGACCGACGGATTCCAGCGCTTGGGTCGCGAGGTATCGGTCTTCGAGGGTGTCGCCATCGAACAGGCCTTTGTGCGGCGTGCGGCCCATGGCGACCACTTCTTCTACGGTCAGGCCGAAGGCGTCGGGGAACTCTTGCAAGACCACGGCAATGCGTTGCGCGCACCAACGGGAGGATTGCTTCCAGACGTTGTGGTGATCGAGTTGGACCTCGCCGCTCTCGGGTTTGCTGAAGCGCCAGGCACAACGCAGCAGGCTGGTCTTGCCGCTGCCATTGGGGCCGATCAACCCGACGAACTCGCCGGCGGCCACGTGCAGCGAGGCATCACGCAGTTGGAACTGGTGGTGGCAATGGCCGTGGCCCAAGGGTGTCCAGGCGAGGTGTTTGAGGTTCAGCGAGGTCATGCAATTACTCGGAGATTTTGGGGTGTTGCTGATGGCCCCTTCGCGAGCAGGCTCGCTCCCACATTTGGTCTGTACGCAACAGAACCACTGTGGGAGCGAGCCTGCTCGCGAAAGGGCCTTTGGATCAGAACGGCATTTGCGTTACACAGTAACACTAAAAATGAGCGCGAGATAAGCGCGGGAAGTCTACAGGCCTCTCTAACCCGCGCATCTCGCCTGTTTCATGTTGAAGATGAGGCCGATTCAGTTTGTCGGCTAAAACGCGACAACAGCACGCGGTCCAGCACCCAGACCACCACCATGGAAGCTCCCACCAGCGGGAACATCACGCCCAGGGCGAGCATGATGACCGTCGCGGTTTTCCATTTCGGCAGGTCGTGACGCAGTGGCGGCACACCGAATTTGCCCTGTGGCCGACGCTTCCACCAGATCACCACACCACTGACGGCACTGAGCAGAATCATCAGGCAAATCAGCAGGACGATGATCTGGTTGACCACGCCGAACATCTTGCCTTCATGCAGCATCACGCCGATTTCCGTAGCGCGGGCGACGGTGCCGTACTGTTCGAAGCGCACATCGGCCAGGACATCGCCGGTGTATTGATCGACATGCAGCGTGGCGTCGTTACGCGGGTCGTCGGCGAACACGGCGATGGTGAACACACCGGTGGCGGTTTTCGGGAAGGTGACGCTGTAACCCGGCTCGACCTTGCGTTGCACGGCGATGTTCTGCACGTCTTGCAGGCTGATGGTCGGTGCGGCGGGGCCGGCCTGTGCGCCGCCGTGCGCCATGTGTTCGGCGTGGTCGCCACCGGACATCGGCATCGGCGTGTTTTCCATCGCCCACGGTACGGTCTGTTGCGTGGCGGTGTTGAGGCTGCGGGCCTGTTCATCGGATTTGGGTACGTTGTCCCACATCGCGGCCGGGAACACATTCCAGACGCCTGCGTATTGTTGGCCCCAGAACCCGGTCCAGGTCATGCCGCTGAGCAACATCACCAGCAGCAACGACGCGCCCCAGAACCCGGTGACCGCGTGCAGGTCACGCCACAGAACGCGACCACGACTGCTCAGGCGTGGCCACAAAATGCCTGCGGCCTGACCACGCGGCCACCACAGGAATACCCCGGACACCACCAGCACGATGCCCCAACCAGCGGCCATTTCGATCAGTCGATCACCGACGGTGCCGATCATCAGCTCGCCGTGAATCGCCCGCGCAATGGCTTGCAGGTTTTTCTTGGCATCTTGCTCGCCGAGGATGTCACCGTGGTACGGATCAATGAACACGTTGAGTTCGGTGTCGCCGTTGATCACGACGAATTGCGCACTGCGTTCGGCGTTGACCGGCGGCAGGTACTGTTTGATGGTTGCTTGTGGATAAGCCTCTTTCACCCGCTTGAGCAGGTCATCGGCGGACACGGTGTGGTGGCCGGCCGGGACGTTCATCAGGCTGCCGTACATCAACGGGTCGAGTTGCGGTTTGAACAGGTAAAGGGTGCCGGTCAGGGCCAGCATCACCATGAAGGGGGCCACGAACAGACCGGCATAGAAATGCCAGCGCCAGGCCAGGTTGTAGAAATTCACTTTGGGCTGTTTCATCACGTGTGCTCCGCTTTGGCTTGGGTCTTTTGTTGTTGTCTGGTGACTGCTGCGCAGTCATTCGCGAGCAGGCTCGCTCCCACATGGGTGAACCTGCTCGCGATGCTTTTAGAAGCTCATGTCCACCTTGGTCCAGAGCGTTCGCCCCGGTTCTTTAATGGCCTGCGGGTCATTGGCCGGGTAGCCAAAACCGGCGTTGCCGGCCAGGTTCAAATGCTCGGCGTAGGCCTTGCCGAACAGGTTGTCGACGCCGGTGCTGACCCTCCAGTGTTTGTCGATCCGGTAGGCACCGTTGAGCGAGAACACGCCGAAGCCCGGGGTCTTGTCGAAGTCTTTGCCGACGACGTTGCCCTTGTTCTGATCAATGCGGTTTTGCGCCGCGACCACTCGCCACAAGGCGCCGGCGCTCCAGTTGTCTTCGCTGTAGGTCAGGCCGAAACGCGCATCCAGTGGCGGCATTTGCGGCAGTGCGTTGCCATCGCTGCTGTTCTTGCCCCAGGCGTAGGCCAGGGTGGCGTCGGCCTTCCAGTTGGAGGTCAGTTTGTAGGCCGCACCGAGTTCGCCGCCCATGATTCGCGCGTCGATGTTCTGCGCCTGGGAGGTGGTGCCCATCGGGGTCGGGAGGTAGTTGAACAGGATGTAGTCGTGGACTTTGCCGACGTAACCCGAGGCCCAGGCGTCGAGGTCTTCGGTTTTGTATTGCAGGCCGAAGTCGAGCTGGGTGGTTTTTTCGGGCTTGATCGAGTCGAAGGCATTCACCGAGCCGGCGGGGCCGAGCTTGGGTGAAAACAGCTCCCAGTAATCCGGGAAACGCTCGGTGTGACCGATGCCGGCGTAGAGGGTGGTCGGGCTGTCAGCCAAGTCATGCTCATAACGGACGAAGCCGCTTGGCAGGGTGTCGGCGCGGGTGTCGTCGGCGGTCGGGTTGGGGCGGGTCATCATCCCCGAACCGGTGGTTTGCCGGTAATCCTTGGCCGAGGCGCGGTCCAGCCGCGCGCCGGTAATCAGCCGGTCGCGGTCGGCGGCGTACCAGGTCAGTTCGCCGAACGCGCCGTAGTTGTGGAAGTCAGCGTCTTCGGTATAAGGCAGGTTTTTGTAAGTGTCGATGCCCATACTGCCGCGTTGACGGTGTTCGCTGGTCTGCGCGTCGATGCCGCTGATCAACTGCACATCGGCCCAGCGCCAGGTGCCCTTGATCCGCGCGCCGACGGTGCGGCGGTCGACGTTGGAGGCCATCGGGCCGGACATCATTCCGGTGCCGGAAGGCGTGCGCAGGGTGTAGTTGTCCATCACGTGGTCGGCGTAGTTGTAGTAGATCTGCGCTTCGACCTTGTCCAGCACGTCGCCAATGTTCGACTTCTCGAAACGCAGGCCCAGGCTCTCGCGCTTGAATTGCGAACCGTCCATGCCGCGCCCGGCATAACGCGCTTCACCATCGCCCTTGCCGGCGGTCAATTCCAGCAGGGTGTCGGCGTCCGGGGTCCAACCGAGCATGACATCGCCGTTCCACTTGTCGTAGCGCGAGGGCACGGTGTCGTTGTTGCCATCGCGATAATCGTCGGCGTGGGCGGTGTTGCCGATCACTCGCACGTAGCCCAGTGGCCCGCCGGCAGCGGCGTCCAGCACTTTGTCGAAACGGCCGTTGGAGCCGCCCAGTACGCTGGCGTTCACCCGCGTGCCGAGTTCGCCGAAGCTTTCCGGTTCACGGTCGAACAGGATGGTCCCGGCGGAAGCTCCCGGTCCCCAGAGGACGGTTTGCGGACCTTTGATTACGGTGAGTTTGTCGTAGGTTTCCGGCGAGAGGTACGAGGTGGGCGCGTCCATCCGGCCGGGGCAGGCGCCCAACAACTGGCCGCCGTTGGTGAGGATGTTCATCCGCGAACCGAACATGCCGCGCAGCACCGGGTCGCCATTGGTGCCGCCGTTGCGCACGAGGGCGAAGCCGGGGATGGTTTTCAGGTAGTCGGCACCGTCGCTGGCCGGCACGGGTTGGCGCGGGTCCTTGGGGTTGGTGACAATGGTCAGCGGCGAGCTGGGGGCAATCGCGGTGATCACCGTCGGGCTCAGTTCTTCGTTGTGGCCAGCGTGTTCATCGGCCAGCGCCATGGGTGTAAGTAGAGCGCCACAAAGGAATGCGGTGGCGTGCCTGAAACGAACACTGGCGTCGTTCAGGGCAAAAGAAGCTTGGGCAGTGCTCAAGCGTGAGTCAGCAGAAAACCTGGACATGACAATTTCCATCGAACGGCATAAACGACACGGCCGACAGCCAAGGCAATTTCCTTGTCAGAGCGAGTTTTTGTGGCGAGCGAGCTCCCTTGCCACAAAACCTCGCTCCCACAGGTTTGCCTGGCTGGCTTCTAAACCGTGTGAGATCAGAGGTGGGTGTTTACGCGACGATGGGCGGGGCGCGGGTTCGGGCGCCGGGGAAGACGGTTTGCCGGGCGTGGCCCAGGCGGGGGGACGGGGTAGTGAAGGTGTTGGCGGGCGGGGTATTGAAGGCGGTGAATGAAACTCCGCCGGTCAGCGCCGGGCAGTTGAACAGCAGGCTGCAATAGCCGCATTTTTCCCAGATCGCGTGGTGCGACGGGGTGGGCGGGCAGTGCTCGGCAGCGGGTTGCGCGCCGTGGTCGGCGTGCTCCATTGCCGACATATCCATGCTCATGTCCATCGACATGTTCATGGTCATTGCAGAGGCGCGCTGATCCATCGGCATCGACTGAGAAATCAGCGGACCGATAAAGATCATCAGCATGGCGAACAGGCTGATCCAGCTGCCGCGCGTCAGGCTCAATGACTGACGACGGTGTGCGGATGACCTGGCGCTAAGCGGGCGCATGGCGGATTCTGCTCTGCCGGTTACTGGGCGTGAGCGTGCATCTGCATGTCTTCAGGCGGCTTCTTCTGCACCGAAACTTCGACCGTGACGTCACCGGCCTTCTCGAAATGCATCGTCAGCGGAAAGCGTTTGCCGTCGCTCAACAGGCTGCGGTCTTTCAGGTTGACCAGCATCACGTGATAGGCCATCGGCGCAAACGTGACGTTGCCGCCCGCCGGAACATCGACGCTAGGCACCTGTTGCATCTTCATCAGATCGCCTTGCATCACGTGTTCGTGCAACTGCGCCTCGCCTGCAATCGGCGAATCGACACTGACCAGGCGATCAGCGGTTTTTCCGCTGTTTTGAATCACGAAATAGGCAGCAACGGTTGGCGCGTTGGGCGGCAACTCCTGCGACCACGGGTGAGCGATCTCCAGCTCGCCGACTTTGTATTCGTGAGCATTGGCAAAGCAGGCAGGCAGCAGCAGCGCGGCCAGAACGATAAGTTTGTTCAACATGGCAGTTCTCCAGAGCGATTCAAAACGCAGGTCAATTGCGAGAAGGAATCACACCAGAGGGGAAGCGCGGGGATTGAGACTGGGCCATTGCTGGCGCGGTGTGGGGATATCGAGTGTGACGGCGGGCAGGCTTCGATTGGCCTCGAACTGCGCGAAGTACAGCTGCGGCTCATGCCCTGGCAGCGCCACGACAGGCGCTGCGCCCGAGCAACACCAGCAATGCTGCATGTTGGAATGTTCGTCGCCTTGCGGTGCTTTCTGCCCAAGATCGCCCAGGGAAATCGCCACCATCTTGGTGCCGCTGGACGTGCAGAAACTGCCCCACAACAATTGCTCGGCAGGCGATTTCGCCGACTGCGCCATCGCATTGCTCATCGGCATGGCGAGCATGTTGAACAGCACTGCGAAGCAGGCGATCCAGGCAATTGCAAGCCGATGTCGGGACATGAGGAAATCCGTTTGGGTGGGCGATCAAGCGCGGCTATTTAGCCTGATCAGGGCCGATAAGTAAAAAAGCGGCGTGCGGTTTGGTGTCGCAGTGCACTCAGAGTGCACTGGCATGCAAGCGCAGGCCCAAAGCTTTCATAACCTTCATGATAGTCACGAATTCCGGATTGCCAGTGCTACCGAGCGCTTTGTATAAACTTTCACGACCCAGGCCTGCATCCCGGGCAATTTGTGTCATGCCCTTTGCTCGGGCTATGTCATTGAGGGCGGCACGTATCAGTAATCCGTCTCCAGCATCCTCTTCAAAGCATGCATCCAGGTAGGCAGCCATTTCTTCCGGTGTCTTGAGAAACTCGGCGGCATCGAAGCGGGTGAATTGCTCGGCCATGACTTACTCCTCATTACCGATGTTTTGCGCCATTTGAAGGGCGCGTTTGATGTCTCGTTTTTGAGTGGACTTATCTCCACCCATCAACAGCAAATAAACCACTTCACCTCGACGGGTGAAGTACATCCTGTAGCCGGGACCGTAATGAACACGCATTTCATAAACAGCTCCGCCTACGGATTCGCAATCTCCAAAATTTCCATGCTCGGCAGCCCGGAGCCTGGCAATGATGCGAGCTTTGCCAATGATGTCTCTCAGTGAGTCGAGCCAATCGGCAAAAGTACGGGATCGTTCGAAGTCGATCATGATCGATCGTATTCCTTGGGATACAAGTTGGCAAGATACACTTTCCTCGGGCCGAGTTCAGCCGGCCCTCGAGATGCAGGGTTAGTGTGCTTGTTAAGATCTGAGGACCCGGACTATAGGGATGAAGCCATAGAGTGAATAGCCGGCTCCGTCCGAGAGTGTTGCCGGCAAAATCGCGATGTTAAGCAGTTATCAGGAATGGTCCGACATCGAAAGAGTAGCCAGTACTTCACCCACCATCCCAAATTCCCGATCAACCCCCGGCAACACCGGCCGCTTCAACACAATCACCGGCACCCCACGCTCCCGCGCCACTTCCAGCTTCGGCTCGGTCGCGGTGCTGCCGCTGTTCTTGCTGATCAGCACATCAATCTGCCGACGCTCAAACAGCTCGCGTTCATCCTCGATCACAAACGGTCCGCGTGCGCCGATGACTTCGCAGCGGTCGTTGCCGGGGTAAACGTCCAGCGCGCGCAGGGTCCAGAATTGCTCCGGCGGGATTTCGTGCAAGTGCTGCAGGGGTTCGCGGCCGAGGGTGAACAAGGGGCGGTGGAAGGGTTTCAGGGCTTCGATCAGTTCGGCCCAGTCGGCGACTTCGCGCCAGTCATCTCCCGCCTGAGGTTGCCACGCCGGACGGCGCAGCGCCCAGCAGGCAATGCCGGTCAACTGCGCGGCAGTGGCGGCGTTCTGGCTGATTTGCGCGGCGTAGGGATGGGTCGCGTCCAGCAGCAGGTCGATGCCTTCGTCGCGAATGAATTGCGCCAGACCTTCCGCCCCGCCATAGCCGCCGACGCGCACCTGACAGGTCAGATCCGTCGGCACCCGACCCACCCCGGCCAGGCTGTAAATGTGTTCAGGGCCAAGGGTGCGAGCGATGGCCAGCGCTTCCGTCACGCCGCCGAGCAGCAAAATGCGCTTCATTGAAAAGCTCCCGCATGGCCGACAATCCCGCCCTGACGGTCAATCGCAAACACTTCAACCTGAACCTGCGCCGGCACCACGCTGCGAGCGAAATCCAGCGCGTGCTGGCACACCGCATCGCCCAGCGCGATGCCCGCAGCACTGGCCATCGCCAAGGCTTGCTGGCTGGTATTGGCTTCGCGAATGGCCTGTTGCAGCGCTTCATCAGCGCCGACCGCCGCGGCCCATTCCGCCAGTTGCGGCAGGTCGATACTGGAGTGTCGGCTGTGCAAGTCCATGTGCCCGGCCGCCAATTTGCTGATCTTGCCGAAGCCGCCGCACAGGCTGAGTTTATCCACAGGCACTTTGCGCAGGTGTTTGAGCACGGCCCCGACGAAGTCGCCCATTTCGATCAGGGCGATTTCCGGCAAGTCGTAGACCCGGCGCATGGTGTCTTCACTGGCGTTGCCGGTGCACGCGGCGATGTGCAGGTAACCGTTGGTTTTGGCGACATCGATGCCTTGGTGGATCGAGGCGATGTAGGCTGCGCAGGAGAACGGCCGGACGATGCCGCTGGTGCCGAGAATCGACAGTCCACCGAGAATCCCCAGGCGCGGGTTCATGGTTTTCAGCGCCAGGGCTTCGCCGTCCTCGACGTTCACGGTGACCTCGAAGCCGCCGCGGTAGCCGAGTTCTTCGGCCAGCAAGGTCAGGTGGTCGGTGATCATTTTGCGCGGCACCGGGTTGATCGCCGGTTCGCCGACGGCCAGCACCAATCCGGGACGCGTCACCGTGCCGACACCGCGACCGGCATTGAAGCGTATGCCCGGCCCGGCGCTCAGCCGCACCTGCGTGTACAGCAGGGCGCCGTGGGTCACGTCGGGGTCGTCGCCCGCATCTTTGATGGTTCCGGCTTCGGCGCCGTCGTCGGTCAGGCGACAAAATTCAAGGCGCATCTGCACGTGCTTGCCCTTGGGCAACACGATCTCGACCGCGTCAGCACCCAGGCCGCCCAATAACAGCCGCGCTGCGGCCAGACTGGTCGCGGTGGCGCAGCTGCCGGTGGTCAGGCCGCTGCGCAACGGGGCGGGTTGTTCGGCGGTTTCGTCACGCATCGCAGGGCTTCGTCACGTCCAGCAAGGTAATCGGCAGCGCTTGGCGCCAGGTGTCGAATTCGCCCAACGGCTGCGCCTGGGCAATGTGGATGCGGGTCAGCTCGCCGCCATGCCGTTCGCGCCAGGCCATCAGGGTCATTTCACTTTGCAGGGTGACGGCGTTGGCAATCAATCGGCCGCCGGGTTTGAGTTGCGCCCAACAAGTGTCGAGCACGCCCTCGCGGGTGACACCGCCACCGATGAAAATCGCGTCCGGGCGTTCGAGCGCGGCCAGGGCCTGTGGTGCGTTGCCGCGAATCAGTTGCAGGCCGGGAACGCCGAGAGCGTCGCGGTTGTGTTCGATCAGCAGCTGCCGACCTTCATCGGCTTCGATGGCCAGCGCGCGGCACGTCGGGTGCGCGCGCATCCATTCGATGCCAATCGAGCCACTGCCGGCGCCGACGTCCCACAGCAGTTCACCCGGCACCGGCGCGAGGCGCGCGAGGGTGATGGCGCGCACGTCGCGTTTGGTCAGTTGGCCGTCGTGTTTGAAAGCCGAGTCCGGCAGCCCGGCCAGTCGCGAAAGGCGTGGCGTGTTCAGCTCGGCGAGGCACTCGATGGCGATCAGGTTCAGGTCGGCGATCTGCGGATCATGCCAGTCGTTGGCAACGCCATCGATACGCCGTTCGGCTGCATCGCCCAGATGTTCCAGCACGGTGAGCCGGCTCGGCCCGAAACCGCGCTCGCGCAGCAGTGCGGCAATCGCCGCCGGGCTTTGACCGTCGTTGCTCAGCACCAGCAAACGCACGCCACTGAACAACTGCGCATTGAGGGCGGCGAGCGGCCGGGCAACCACGGACAGCGTCACCACCTCCTGCAACGGCCAGCCCATTCGCGCGGCGGCCAGCGAACAGGAGGAGGGCGCCGGCAGGATCTGCATTTCTTCGGCGGATACCTGGCGTGCAAGGCTGGCGCCGACGCCGAAGAACATCGGATCGCCGCTGGCCAGCACGCACACCGGTTCACCGCGACGGGCCAACAGCGGCTCAAGGGAAAATGGACTCGGCCACAACTGCCGTTCGCCACGGATGCACACCGGCAGCAAATCCAGTTGCCGCTGACCGCCCATAATCCGCGAAGCGCGCAGCAGGGCATGCCGGGCGTTTCTGCCCAGGCCCTTGAAGCCGTCTTCACCGATTCCCACTACTGTCAGCCAGGGTGACATCTGCAGTCCTTAAAAATAGTCCTCAATCGGACGGTTCCGACGGGCAGGCTTTTCATGCCGCCTGACAAAGCAGGCATAATACCGCGCCTTCGCCCGCGAAGCGCCTTTCCCACACAGCCGGTCGCCCCCTTGAACGAACGTCCGATGTCCACTGCCTTACGCCCCTCGGCTTGCCCGGGGTTGCTGCGTATTGTTCAGGCACTGGATGGCGGCATCTGCCGGATCAAGTTGAATGGCGGTTCGATCAGCGCCGATCAGGCCGACGCGGTGGCGCAGGCTGCCGAACGCTATGCCGGGGGCGTGATCGAGGCGACCAACCGCGCCAACCTGCAAATTCGCGGGATCGGCGGTGAACACGCCGCCTTGATCGACAGCCTGATGGCGGCCGGGCTCGGCCCGAGCAGCGCCGCTGGCGATGATGTGCGCAACCTGATGCTCAGCCCGAGCGCCGGGATCGACCAGCACCTGTTGATCGACACGCGCCCGTTGGCAGGGCAGATACTCGCCACGCTGCAAAACGATGCCCGCATGCACGACCTCAGCGCCAAATTTGCCGTGCAACTGGATGGCGGCGAAGCCTTGGCGATGCTCGAACATCCCCATGACTTGTGGCTTTCAGCGGTTGAGCGTGATGGCGAACAACGGTGGGCCTTCGGTCTGGCCGGGTGCCCGACAGACTTTCCCGCCGGTTCGGTGGCGCAGGATCAGGGGCATGCGCTGGTCGTTGCGGTGCTGGAATTGTTTCTTGAAGGGGCACGTCCCGAGCAGACACGCATGCGCCATCTGCTCGCTGAATGTTCACTCGACGCGTTTCTTGCTCGGCTGACCGAGCGAGTGTCGCTGAAAGCCGTCGAGGGTTGGCAACGCATCGCAGGACCTGACTTCTTGCACATCGGCGCGCATCCGCAGCGTGACGCCGAGCGCGTGTACATCGGCGCAGCGCCGCCGCTGGGACGTCTCGATCCCGCGATGCTGCGCGGTGTTGCACAACTGGCTCGGGAACACGGCAACGCCAGCCTGCGTTTCACACCGTGGCAAAGCCTGTTGCTGCCCGGTGTTCATACCGAATATGCAGCTCAAGTTATCCACAGCCTCGAACAACTCGGCCTGCGCTGCTCGGCCGACGACGCCTTGGCCCAACTGATCGCCTGCACCGGTTCGACCGGTTGCGGCAAAGGCCTGGCCGACACCAAGGGCGATGCCCGGCAACTGGCCGCGCTGCTGCAACGCCAAGGGCAGGCGCTGAACATTCACCTGTCGGGTTGCTCGCGTTCCTGCGCCGCTGCGCACATCGCGCCGATTACCTTGCTGGCAGTTTCTGCCGGTCATTACGACCTCTATTTTCGCGATGCAGCACAGCCCGGTTTCGGCGCGCTGCACGCACGCAATCTTACTATTGAAGCGGTCGCAGCCTTGCTCGACGACCGCTCACGGAGCCCCCTGGATGCTTGATTACATACGCGACGGTCAGGAGATCTATCGCAACTCCTTCGCGATCATTCGCGCCGAGGCCAACCTGGCACGAATCCCCGCCGATCTGGAGAAACTCGCGGTGCGCGTGATCCACGCCTGCGGCATGGTCGATGCCATCGACGGCTTGCAGTTTTCCGAAGGCGCGGGCAAGGCCGGGCGCGAGGCGCTGGCCGCTGGTGCGCCGATCCTGTGCGACGCGCGGATGGTCAGCGAAGGCGTGACCCGCGCGCGACTGCCAGCGAACAATCAGGTGATTTGCACCCTGCGCGACGACAGCGTTCCGGACCTGGCCCGAGAGTTGGGCAACACCCGCTCCGCCGCGGCTCTGGAGCTGTGGCGCCCGCACCTGGAAGGCAGCGTGGTGGTGATCGGCAACGCGCCGACCGCACTGTTTTACCTGCTGGAAATGCTCGATGCCGGCGCGCCGAAACCTGCCCTGATCCTCGGCTTCCCGGTGGGCTTCGTCGGTGCCGCCGAATCCAAGGCCGCACTCGCCGCCGACAGTCGCGGTGTGCCGTTTGTGATCATGCAAGGCCGGCTGGGCGGTAGCGCCATGGCCGCCGCCGCCGTCAACGCCCTCGCCACGGAGATCGAATGATGCAGCAACCTGGACGCTTGATCGGCCTGGGCGTCGGCCCCGGTGATCCGGAACTGATTACCGTCAAAGCCCTGCGCCTGTTGCGCGAATCGCCAGTGGTGGCGTACTTCGTCGCCAAGGGTAAAAAGGGCAACGCCTTCGGCATCATCGAGGCGCATTTGCAGGACGCGCAAACGCTGCTGCCGCTGGTGTACCCGGTGACGACCGAAGCGCTGCCGGCCCCGCTGTCGTACGAGCAAGTGATCAGCGATTTCTACGATGCAGCCGGCGAAGAGCTCGCGGCGCATCTGGACGCGGGCCGTGACGTGGCGGTGATCTGCGAGGGTGATCCGTTCTTTTACGGCTCTTACATGTACCTGCATGATCGGCTGGCGGAACGCTATGAAGCCGAAGTCGTGCCGGGCGTGTGCTCGATGCTCGGCGGCGCTTCGGTGCTGGGCGCGCCGCTGGTGTACCGCAATCAGAGTTTGTCGGTGCTGTCCGGCGTGCTGCCTCACGACGAGCTTAAGCGTCGGCTGGCCGATGCCGATGCGGCGGTGATCATGAAGCTGGGGCGTAACTTCCCCAAAGTGCGTCAGGTGCTCGAAGAACTCGGCCTGGCGGAGCGCGCGCTGTACGTTGAGCGCGCGACCATGGCCAATCAGAAAATCGTCCCGCTGGATCAGGTCGAGCCGATGTCCTCGCCATACTTCTCGCTGATCATCGTTCCCGGCGAAAGGTGGCAAGGCTGATGGCCCGTCCAGTTCCGGCAATTGTCATCCTCGGTAACGGCAGCCTCGCGACGGCGCGCAAAATCCAGCAGGTTTACCCCGGCGCATTGATCCATGGCCTGGCTGAACGGGTAGAAGGCGCGGACCGTGTGTATCACGAGTTCGGCGCAACCATGCGTGAGTTTTATCAACAGGACACGCCGATCATCGCGCTGTGTGCGGCCGGCATCGTCATTCGCACGCTGGCGCCGTTGTTGCTGGAAAAAGGCGCCGAGCCGCCGGTGCTGGCCGTGGCTGAAGACGGCAGCGCCGTGGTGCCGCTGCTCGGCGGGCTGGGTGGTGTGAACGTCATGGCGCGGGAGATTGCCGCCGGTCTTGAGGTCTCAGCGGCGATTACCACCAGCGGTGAATTGCGCTTTGGCACTTGCCTGCTCAATCCGCCGAGTGGTTACGCGCTCGGTAATCTGGAACTGGGTAAACGCTTTGTCTCGGATTTGCTCGCCGGCCAGAGCGTGCGCATCGAAGGGGCTGCACCGTGGCTGGCGCAAGCACAGTTGCCGGAAGATCCCCAGGCGCAGTTGTCGATTCACGTCGGCAGTGCCGAACGCATGCCAGCGGCCAACGAGTTGCTGATCTACCCGCGCAGCGTGCTGGTGGCGGTGAGCGCCGATGTGGCGGACCTGCCGAAGGCGATTCGCGCGGCGTTGCATCAGGCCAACATCGCCGTGCAATCGCTGGCGTGCCTGTTGGCTAGCGATCTGCACATGGCGAACCCGGCCTTGCGCGAAGCGGCGCTTGAGCTGGGCGTGCCGCTGCGGTTTGCAGGGGATTGCGGCGACGTCAGCGAACTGGCCCGCCACAGCGTGCCGGACGCTACCGTCGTTTCGGCGGACGCAGGTATTGCCATTGCCGTGGCCAGTCAGCCGTTGGACCTTGCCCGGATCGGTCGTGCGCGTGGTCGCCTGGCGGTGATCGGCCTGGGCCCGGGTGCTGCCGAACTGATGGTGCCGGCCGTCAAGGCTGAGCTGGCGCGCGCCAATGATGTGCTCGGTTACGAGACCTACGTGCGCATGGCCGGGCCGTTTCGCGACGATCAGGTGCTGCACTGCACCGATAACCGTGAGGAAATGCAGCGCGCTCGCCATGCGTTCGAACTGGCAGCCCAAGGGCGCTCGGTGGTGGTCGTGTCTTCCGGCGATCCCGGCGTGTTCGCCATGGCAGCCGCGGTGCTCGAAGCGTTGCACGAATCGACGGAGCCGAGCTGGCACAACGTTGATCTGGAGATTCTGCCAGGCGTTTCAGCTTCGCTTGCCACCGCGGCTCAGGCCGGTGCGCCGTTGGGCCACGACTTCTGCGTGATGTCCCTGTCGGACAACCTCAAGCCTTGGGCAATCATCGAGAAGCGCCTGGACCTGGCGTCTCAGGCTGACCTGGCGCTGGCGTTCTACAACCCGATCTCGCGTTCGCGTCCGTGGCAGTTGGGGCGGGCACTGGAGATTGTCGCGCAACACCGCACGGCAGAAACGCCCGTGGTGTTGGGGCGGGACATTGGTCGCCCGGGCCAGACCTTGCGTGTCACCACGCTGGGGCAGTTGACCCCGGATCAGGTGGACATGCGCACCATGGTGCTGATCGGCTCTTCTACAACCTGTGTGTTCCCGCGTGCCGAGGGTGGTGAGTGGGTGTATACGCCGCGCTGGTACGGCGACAAGCCCGCCAGTTGAGTCATGACGCCCCTTCGGGGGCGTTTTTATTTGATCTTTTTTATGTCTGGCGCTTTCTCAAGGCAAATCGTTTCATCACCTGACCACGCAGCGTGACCGCCATAAGCGCCCTCTTCGTGTCGAGTTCGTCTCTGTTCAATTTTAGAAAGGCACGTTGCTGAACAAGTGTTGCCGATTGTTTTTCCCAGGGCCAAAACAAGAAACTGCTTCTTTTGGTATCGGCGACCAACTCAAGATTAAAGATGGCCATGTGAAGGTTCCCCTTTGAGTCGTAACGGGATGGGGCTACCTGAAAACGATGGCCTTTAAGGCTTTCTTCATCCAGTGAAAGCAGGGCGGGTTTATCGGGCTTCAACGCATCCAGGGTGTCAATCATGGCCTTGCCTTGCCTGGGATTCATGGTGTGTGCGCTCTGCACCAGAACATCGGCAATGCTCCCCGAAACCGTCGTGCGTGTGCGTGTTGTGATGGCGCCTTCATGGAGCGACCAGCCAAAAAATATCAATGTGCGAACGTATTCATCCAGCCAGAGTTGTGAATTGGCGAAGCGATTGTGACCGAGGTCGGCCGACCGGGTTGCGAGTTGCGTGCAATCGGTCAAGTCATCGAAATCTTGCAAAGACAGTTCGTCAATGCACGAGATAAGGTTATGGCTTGTTACCACTCCGGCAGTTGTTTCAATACTCATGGCTAGTTCCTTTGTTATGTAGCGCGTGTGCCGCGAATATTGCGGTGTTCGCGCAGATTACAGTTCGTCAGGCAAAGTGCTAATGATGAGTTTGCTTGTATTTGTTTCTGATACATATGTGGAATTCAATTGCGGTTTGTTGGCTGGGGAAGGGTGCGTTAGATTCGGTCTGTGCCCGCATTGGGCAGTTGATTAAACAAGGAAGTGTTGAATATGGATAAGATGGAAAGTGTGTTGAGTATTGATGAAAGCATTGCTTTGGTAAAAGCGCGTATCAGTAAGCGGTCATCCATGCCGGTTGCTGTTTCACGGGTGAAGAGATTTGCGGTAACAGCCCCTTCCAGCCCGACCAAAGAACTGGATGCAGTGGTGTTGGCCGATACACTCGTGGGCTATGGCGCCAATATTTCTCTGGAAAACATGGCCATTATCGAAAACCTGATCAAGTTTGCAAAACTGGAGGCCAGTTTCGAAGTTCCAGGCAATAACCCGCGAGCCTGGTATCTCGCTTTTCTTCAGTGTATGGATGACGTGGGGTGTTTTGTCGCGGACGCGGGGTACACCGCCTATCAGAAGAGCGCTCGTCAACTGACGATGGATAACATTGTCACCGATATCATCAAGGCTGGCGTCGATGCAGCGAAGGCAGCGATTCCTGGTGCTGCGGCGCTCAGTGCGATAGTCGACTCGACGTTGATTGCGTTGAAGAAAGAACCTGAAGCAATCAATTTGTTTAATCGTGAAGTCACTAAAGACAAAGGCGTCAGGTTGGCGGTAATGCCCTGCGATCAGTTGGCAAACGGTATTATTCTGACTTCGATGTCATCGATTGATAGCGTCGGTGGTCAACAGGAAACCGGGCTTGTTTTTTTCGACTGGAAAACATCGGGGCGCGATATTTTTCGCGGCAGTTCTTACATTACTTTTAATCCACTTCGTTATGCGGCAGTCAAGGATGAGCTGGAAGAGTATCTTGGTCAACATTATAAGGCGGTGCTGAGTAAAAGGTTTCAACGGCGCAAGAGCGCCATTCAGTAAGTTTCTCGGGCCAGTGATGCAATGTCATTGGCCTTTTAGTCGTCGAGGGGTTTGATTTTTAATCATTGTTAGTCTTTTTACAGGGAGGTGTGTCTGTGCGTGAGCAAGAAGCTCGCCGTGCGAACGGTTACGTCAGTTTTATTGATCTTTTCAAGTTGTCTGATCTTGAACTGGCATTACACGAGTACAAAGGCACTGATGAATACGACGCGGCATTTCGGTATTACTTCGGTTGTATTGGATTGCTCGATTTACCGCGAATGCGTGTGCCGCTTGGATTGCTGCTCCAGGCACTTGGGTCTTTTGTAGAACCCTCCAGGCGACGCCGGCGTTCTGCGGAAGTGACGGTGCTGGCGGAACCCGGTGAAGGACAGTCCCCCACGCTGACAGACATTCACAACCGGGTTGAAGCTTTTCAGACGCGGTTGTCCAGCAGTGTTGAGCAGCTAAGGGTTACCGCCACCGAAGTGCCGAAAAACCTGCACTTTGTATGGCTTGGCGGCGGCATCGGGGATATCCAGCGCGATTACATCAATGTCTGGAAGCAAGCCCTCGCGGGGGAGGGCTATCACCTCAAACTCTGGTACGACAGCGACGCGTTGCTGGCCTACGAAACCAACCGGATCGTGGTCGAGGCCGCCAAGGCTGATGCGATGATCAACGGTGGAGCGACCAGCCAGACAGCGTTTGAACTGGGTGACAAGTACGAAGAGCGGGCCATTGTCCTCAAGCAACAGATGAGCGCGCATATCACCCGCGCGGTAAAACGCGGTGAATCAGCTGACGGCGCACGCATTGATCTTCTGGTCCGCGCTTATGGGCAGAACGAAGCGCACTTGAAGGCCTTGAAGGTCAAAAACAACGAAAGCCTTTCGGCGCTGGCCGAGGGCGCTCTTGAACTTCGTGACCTGGCAAACAATGGTGCGCCGCTACGTTTGCAGGCCATTTATGAACGAGAAATCAGCCTGCGCGGCAACTTTGCCGCCGCCTCCGATGTGGTGCGCGTCGAAGCCTTGATCGCTGAAGGGGGAAGTTACGCGGATGTCGATAACCTGCCGCCTCTTCTGGACGTGATGGGTGAGGTGGACATCAGCCAGTTTGGCGCGGATGCACGCCTGGGCGTGCTGCAATTGTTGCTTGATCACAATCCGGAATGGATGCCGGGCCGCCAGGCGCTTCGCAGCAAATACACAAACTATTTTGAGGTCATCCCCCAGGAACATCGTCCGGCGCTGGAACGATTTGCCCAAAGTCGTCCAGCATTGAAAAGTGTGTTCCGCCCACCTGTCGAGCGCCTCGTTCGTCCGGCCGGACTGCGCGCTGTCGCCGAGCAAAGCAGTTTGAGTAATGCATTCCTGATGGCGCATCCCGGCTCGGCAATGCTGAGTGCAGTCATCGAACGTTTCAGGCTCAACTACGAAATGGTCGATGCCACGGCTCGGTTGGCCATGCAGAGAAAGGTCGCCTTGATCGATGCTGAAGCGATGATCAATCTTGCGCGGGAGGTCATCGAGAAAAAATTCGGTCCTTTGCAAGAACTGCCAATGGAAGAAGACCTGGCGCTCAATTTTCTGGTGGAAGCAGCCGCCAACTATTACAGCGATGGTATTCGCCCACAGAGCGAAGTGACGATCTACCTGACCGGACCTGCGGCGATGCGTGACGCGATAGATGCCTACGTCCGAATGCACTTCACCCCGCAGGCGGCTGACAACTGGCGAGAGGATGTCGCTATTGCTCCCATCGCGACCGTCAACCGGTCGACTGAAGAGGAGCTGGATCACTCCTGGAAAGAAAACGCGAGTGACACCTCCCAATGGTTGGCCAGTGAGCAAAAGCGCTGGCAGGAAGGGAAGTTCAAAAACCGCTTCAAGGGTGACATGGGGGCGTTGCTGAAGTACCAGGCCATTGATTTCGAGGAAGGCTGGCCGGTCATCGAAGGGCGTCATGTGTTGTCGACCGATTTGTTGCAACACTTGGCTGATGAACTCGGTGAGCCGTTTCTGCAGGCGATGAATGACCAGCTCAGCGATACGGTGACGTTTGAAAGGGCCGTGCCGTTGAGCTTTGATGACAGGCAATCGATCAGCGCCCAGGACGCTAAAACGCTGCCTCCTGCCTCGCTGAGCGACACGATGAGCCAACATCTGTCAGTCGATGAAATCTTGAGCGCAATCGCCAATGGCTCGTTCTCGACGACGCAATTGAGCCCCTCTCAGCGTCTGTTGCTCGGTGCTTTGCTGGGAGCCAAGGCCCTGGATAACCGCAGCTTCGAGGCGCTGAGTGCCGAGCTGGATAACCTGGTCAATACGCTTCGCGATCTGGGTGTTTCGGGGCGTTATGCGGCTATTGAACGTCAGCTCTTCAAACACAATGCGCCGGCCTTCGTGGCAGGAATGAACAGCGCGCCCGATGAACCGCCAGCGTTCTCCGAGCATGCACTGGATCTCAAGACCAATGCCCTCGCGCAACCTCTGACCTTGCGGCAGTGGGGGCAGCACGTCGCCCGAATCCAACAGGTCGCCAAGCTTGAGTACCGTGACCGGGTTGTCGAGCGAGTGGGTATTGTTCTGGACAGCTTCCATGCGGGTACGACGAAGCTGGTGCCACAGGATTTGCTTCTACAGGGGGCTGGCGAGCGGGTGGGGGGGCGCTGTTATCCGCTGGCACTGGCGATGGCCGCGGCGTTGGTACACGGTCCTGCTGCCGCCAATACTTTGCGGGAGCGCTTCTACCTCGGGGTTATTGACCCCGAGGAAAATGACTCCGCGGTATTCCTGCACGCGGTGGAGGAGATGTGCGGCGTGCAGCTTAACGAAATGGGCACCGCCCTTGCGCGCTCTGATGTGGCGCAGGTGGTGGCGGCACTGGAAGCCAGGACGGCCACCAGTACCTTGATGCTCAACTCCAACAACCACTCGATGCTGGTGGCGAAAACCTTTGTCGGCGAGCGCGGCCTCTATCACTTCTACGATCCGAACTTCGGTGTGTTCGAATTTGAGCAACCGCTGCTGTTTCGCGAAGCGTTGGAGCAGTTCTTCCTGCACCATGAAATGGCCAAACAGTACGCCGCTTATGGCGACGCGATCCGGCCGGCATTTGACCTGATCGAACTGGACGGTGCTCGTCTGTCCGCGACGGTATTGCCTTCGGGGATTCGTGTCTCCGAGCTGCTGCAACCCGGCCCCTTGAAGGAGCAGTCATTGCCCGTGGTACGCCAGCGTCTGGCCAGTGCTCACGGCGAATCGCTGATGAGCAATCCACGGCTGGGCAGCAGCCTGCTGGAACTCGACAGCTATGGGTGGAGCCAGCAGATTCGCGAGGCAACCATCGATCTACTGGAAAAAAACCAGCTGTCGCATGAGTTTGTCCCGTTGTTCGAGACACTGGAGGTGACCCCGGTCGGTGAGTATCGCCTGAGCCTTATCGATCCCCAGAAGCCTAAGCACCTGGTGCAAGTCATCACCAATGATCAGCGCTTCCTGCGCATCAAGACGTATCTGTCAGAGCAATTCTCTGCGCTGGCGGCAAAACCCCGGATGCCGGTCAACGAGCCGGATCCGACGGGCGCGGGCAGCGTTCATACCTTGAACGCGGGGTTCACCCTCCAGGCGCTGATGAACGCGTTGCGCAATCAGGAAGGTGCCGGGAGACCCCTGACGATGGCTGTTCGGCTGCACGCCTACGTCAATTACGCACAGCTGGTGCATGGCAACGTGGTCGATGTGCTGGGGCTGGTCAAGCTGGTGCGCCAGGCGCTGGCTGAAGAGAAGGTGATCGCTCAAACCTGTGCGCCGGTGGTGACCGAAGCATTGGGGCATGTCGCCAATGAAGGCGTGGGTACGATCCTGGGCCTGGCCAACGCAGGATTCGATATCTACCAGTTGTCCACGGCCGACAACGACGTTGAGCGCGCGCAGTACGGTACTCAACTGGCATTCGATTCCGCCAGCGTGCTGCTGGCGGGGGCCGGAATCGGTGCCGGTGTAGTGGGGGCGAGCACAGCGGCCGCGGTGCTGGGTGGTGCCGGTGTGATTCTGGGCGGCCTGGCGATTGGCGCGGCGGCGCTCGCCCAGGGTTTTGCGGTCATTGCCGAAGAGGTCAAACAGGTCGGGTTGTTTTTTGACGGGCTGGAACGCGCCCTTCGCGAAGGCGGCTATCGTTTCGATGGCGCGGCCGACGCATGGCTGCCTCAATCGGTTCTGGTGTTCCAGACGATCGACCTGAGGGCGCGAACCCTGGTCTTCGGCAGCCCTGAGCTGTTCCCCCTGCGTGATCATTTCGGGGTCCCCGACTTTGAGGTGGATTACGCCCGAGCGATTGATGTTCGCCGCGAACTCGGTTTGCCAGGACGCGCCGGGTTTTCACCCGCTGCCGGCCAGGCCATTGTGCTGCCTTGCACGCCTAAAACGGTTTACGGCTATGAATACAAATGGCTGCCCTTTTCGACGCTGCGCCACGACGTCGGGTTTGATACGGCGCGTCGCCTGGAGAAGCGCAAAGTGGATGGCCAGCGTCAGTTCCTGTTTTCGTTCTATTCGTTTCCCGGTGACTACATTGTCTATCGGCTGAACCCGGTCTATCAGCCGACGGTAATCACTGTTCGGCTGGACGCGATCGCGCGCACGCTGGTGGTCCCCGCCCTGCCGAAACCGTGGCACGACAAGATCACTTATAAAATCGAGGGCGCAGGTGCGGACTGCTCGCTCGTGCTCAATCCCGGAGTGAGCGTTGAACTGGAGTCGTCGAGCCAGGAGACCTCGCGTTGGTTGCTGCAAGCCTCTTGGGCCAAGCAAAGCGATATTCGGGTGGAGCGTTTTGGCGGCCTCTCTATCGGCGCCATCAACGTCGAGATGAGCGGCAAGGGGCGACATGAGGTCCTGATAAAGATCGGCAAGAATCAAGTCTTCAAGGTCGATTTTGCCAAGACGACATTGATGGTTATCGAGCAGGACGCGACCCCGGGCATGGATGCCCAGGCGTTGCAGGATCACTTCAAGACGCTGGCCCGAGCGCATCGCTTGGGCATGCCTTACACGCCGGTTCATCAGTTTCCTGTCCCCTTCGAAAAACCGGATGAACCGAGGTTTACGACGGCTTGGTACGACTCGGCTTTCGATCGCTTTCTGTACATCCGCGACGATGCGCTGGGTGAGGCCAATGAGGCGTTACTGGGTGCGGTGGTCAACGGTTATGCGTACTTCTATGACCCGCGAAACTACCTTGTCTGGCAAGTCGATGCAGTGACTGGCCTGCTTGACCGGCGTTATCGGCTATTGCTTGCTGAAGCCGCCGACAGTCTTATCACCCACTGCAAAGAGACGGCGCATGGGGTGATCACCCTCGTGCAAAAGGTCACTCGCAAAGACCTGACGGTGGATGAGTTTGTCTACCAGCTGCATGAAGACGAACTGTTCTTGAGTTCGATGACTCGAGACCTGGACCCGGCATTGGAAGTGGTCGTGAACCAGCGCGAGACACTCGACGACTGGGCTCAGGTATTGGGTGAGCATGTTGTATTTGCGCATACACCGGCCAACGCTGTGGTGACCACAGTCGACTGGCAGCCTGCGGCGTACGTTTCTATCTGCTGGAAGGTGGATTCGACACTGCGCGACCTCGCCTGGATTCGCCGCAGTGACCGCCTGATTGTCCGCCCTGCCGCGTCGCGACACCGGGAGCGAGGCTGGCCTGACTCGATCAAGAATCTGCAAGAACTCACACTTGTCCCGCCGACGAACCATGAAGGTGATGTGTTCGTCGTCTACGACAAGGTTGCCAAGCGTCTGTCCCGGCAGCAACGAATCAACGGGACCTGGAGCGTTGAACGGATTGAACCCGCAGGGCTGGTGAACGTGGTTGCCGTTGAAGAGGAGTATCTGGCGCTGACCGATAAAGGCCTGTTCTTCAATGTGACCGCTGAAGGTCGCCTGCAACTGGGTGGCGTGACGGATGACTGGCTCAAGGATCGGGCACTGTGGTGGCTGGCACTCGACACCGTGGCAGGCCAATACCCGGCCGCGAGTTTTGCCATTGTGGGATTGACCCACATGCACGGTCATCTGCGGCTAAGTGCCTGGTACGTGAACAATCGGTTGCTGTTATCCGATCTGGGGCGTGGTGGGGAAGTGCGCTTGCTCAGCGTTACGCCGGACAACGCTTCGGCCTGGTTGCTGGAGCTTTCAACCGGTGAAATCTACCGCCAACGCTTTATCGATCCTGCGCAACTGGACCGTGCATTTGGCCAGGGCTCGAGAGTGTTGCAGGCCGACGCCATACCGGCGCCGGTGCGTGAGTGGGCGCCCTGGCGCTTTGCCGATGTCACAGCAGAAGGCGCAGGACTTCGCGCAACAACGCTTGAGGGCATCAATGTGGAGTTGCGCTATCAGGAGTCGGTATTGATCGCCGGGGTCAATGGTGATTGGGTGACTGCTCAGACCGGCCCGTTGCAGGATGGCCTTAAACAGCTGGCCCAGAACCACCGGCACGCGGCGTTCCTTGCGATAGAGCAACCCGACAACCTGCAATGGTACGTGTCTGAAACCGGGCGATTGATTCGGATTGCGGCGGCTTCGGCACCGGATGAGTTCGAACTCTTGGGGACACAGCACCAAACCAGTGTGTTGCTGCATGAGCGTAAAGACGGGCTGCTCCACACTTACCCCGGCAAGGAGAAGTCCGGCCCCGTCCGTTATATTCAGCGCAACTCTGAAGTGCTGGTGATCGAAGGACAGAAGACAGTCATTGACCTGATGCCGTTGATTCCCGACGACGTGAACACGTTGGTCCTTCGACTGGGGCAGGGCGCCGTCACATACTGCTTGTCGAAGGCTGTCTGGTTCCGGTTGGAGTCGGTCATTGTCGACTGCCGGCCGATCCCGGGACGTGATGTGTCAATTCCCGGCAAGTTGATCTGGGCGTTGGGCGCCTCAGACCAACTGACGCTGAGCAAGGTTCGGGAGCACTTGGTGATGGTCGATCCCGACTGTGGGCACAGCCTGATCTTTCGCGATGTGTTCTCGGCGGATGTCACCTTGCGGGGCGACGTGTTCCTTGGCATAGAAGGGTATCGATCTTTTGCTGTGTCCTTGTTGGTCAACGCGTTGCTGACCAAGCAAGGTAAAAAGGACAACGTCTTGCTCAGCGAGCTTGTACCGGAGCAGCGCATCGACCTCCCGATTGCAGAGGAGCGTTCCGGCAACGGGCAGCACTGAGTCCGATTGAAACAAGGCCGCAGGTTCTCTCGAACCTGCGGCCTTGAATGTCAGGGAACCAGGTAGCCTTTCACCCCGGTAAAGATGATTTGCGCGGCCAGTGCGCAGACGAACAACCCCATTAACCGGCTGACGATCTGCAATCCCTGGTCACCGAGAATTCGCTCGATGTGGTTGGACAGATAAAGCACGACACCCACGGTAAAACTGGCCAGGGTAATACTGAGAATGGCCGTGAGCTTGTCATCCCAATGCGGTTGGCCGATGCCCATCACCAGCAATGCACCGATGGTGCCGGGGCCGACCGTCAAGGGAATGGTCAGCGGGACAATGGTCACGTCCTGCTGCACGTTGTCGGTTTGCACCGCCGGCTTGCCTTGGGCCATGCCCAGCGCCGAGATGAACAGCACGCTGCCGGCCCCGATGCGGAATGCGTCCACGGTAATGCCGAACACACTGAAAATCACCCGCCCGAACAGGTACAGCAAGACGCTGGACACCAACGTGGCAAGCGCCACTTTCCAGGCCAGGCGTCGTTGTTCCTTGCGCGAGTAGCCGCGAGTCAAGCTGATGAAACAGGACAACACGAAGAACGGGCTGTAGAGCACCAGCATCTTCAGGTAAACGCTGAACAACACTTGGAGCATGGTGCAAGCTCACTGGCTAGGGACGTCGAAGGGAGTCTATCAGGCGTTGCGGAGTCTGTCGGCTCAGGACGGTTGCACCGTGGCCCGGTTCTGCTGATCACGCTCGGCAACCCAATGCTCGATCAGGTCACGCAATTGCGACAGCTCGACGGGCTTGGCCATGTGCCCGTCCATCCCGGCCTGGCGCGCACGCTCTTTGTGCTCGGCAAGGATATGCGCGGTCAACGCCACCACGGGAGTGCGTGTTCGTTGATTGCCGACTTCCCAGGCGCGCAGTTGCTGGGTGGCGGAGAAGCCATCGAGGATCGGCATTTCACAGTCCATCAACACCAGGTCGTAGCGCTGGGCTTTCATGGCTTGCAAGGCTTCTTCGCCATTGCTGGCGGTGTCCGGTTGCAGGTTGAGCTTGCCGAGCATGCCGCGAATCACCTTGGTCGAGATCGTGTTGTCTTCGGCCACGAGGATGCGGAAGTCGCTCGGAACCTTTACCGGAAGTGCCGGGCCGGTCGACAGGTGATGCGAAGCGGCCGGGCCTTTGTTGCGTTGATTCAGCTCGTCCGCGAGGGTGGTCTTGAGGGTGTAGCCGGCCACGGGTTTGGCGAGGATGCGTTTGATCCCGGAGTTGCGCGCAATGATCTTGCTCGGGGCATTGCTGATGCCGGTCAGCATGATCAGCAGAATGTCGTGATTGAGGCTTGGGTCTTCCTTGATCTTGGCTGCCAGTTGCATGCCGGTCATGCCGGGCATGTTCTGGTCCAGCAGGACCACGTCGAAGTAGTCGCGCAAATGCGCCTTGGTGCGCAGCAACGCCAGGGCTTCCTTGCCGGACGGCACGGCGCTGACGTTCAGGCCCCAGGCGCTGCACTGCTGCACCAGCACTTTGCGGCAGGTGTCGTTATCGTCCACCACCAATACGCGCGCACCTTGCAGCGGGCCATCGAGGTCAGAGGTCGGGTGTTCTAGCCGGTCCGGGTCCAGTGGCAGCGTCAGCCATAAAGTACTGCCCTGGTTGGCGCCGGTCTTGATACCGAACTCGCCCTGCATCAGACGGATCAGCTGACGCGCGATCACCAGTCCCAGATTGCCGCCCAGACTCGTCGCCGAGAGGAAATGCTTGCTGTGCAGTTCGGCGTGCATCAGGGCATCGCGCTCTTCGGCTTCCATCGGCACACCGCTGTCCTGCACGGCAATGCGCAGGCGTGGTTTGACACTGCGCTCATCAAGGGCGACGACGATCAGGATCTCGCCTTCTTCGGTCTTCTTCAGTGCGTTTTCCAGCAGGCTGAGCAGGGTCTGGCGCAGGCGTGTCGGGTCACCGCTGATGACGCGCGGCACCTGTGGCTGAATAAAGCTGATCAGTTCGACATTCTGCTGCTCGGCCTTGGCGCGGAAGATACTGAGGCAGTCTTCAATCAAGGCGTTGAGGTCGAACTGCACATCGTCCAGTTCGATCTGCCCTGACTCGAGCTTGGAGATGTCGAGGATCTCGTTGATGAGCGTCAGCAGTTCGTTGCCGGCGCTATGAATGGTTTGTACGTAGTCGCGTTGCTTGACCGACAGTGGCGTGCCCAACAGCAGCTCGGTCATGCCCAGCACGCCATTCATGGGGGTACGGATTTCATGGCTGATTTTCGCCAGGAATTCGGCCTTGGCGTTGATCTCGGCGTTGCTGGCGGCCAGGTCGCGGCTGATGCTGAAGCGATCTTCGGTGATGCTGCGCTGACGTTCACTCAGGGCAATGCTCATCAGCAGGCCACTGATGCAGATGAACACCAGAAGGGTAGTGATCAGGCCTTGCGGCGCGACCTGGGTCAGTCCCAGCAGTGCGGGCAATATGATCAGCGTGCCGATGTTGAACACCACCATCGCCGCGACGAAAAAGCGCGCCGGGCGATAACCCTTTTGCCAGTGATAGGCGCTGACGAACAACATGCTCAGGCCTGCCAGGGCTACCAGGGCGTAGGTGATAATGTTCAGCGGCAGGGTGTTGACGAACAACAGCAGCAGGCCGCAGACGACGATGAACAGAATGTCCGCCAGCAGCAATTTGTTCAGCGCGTGAGGGCCAAGCGGGGCAAAGAAGCGCCAGGCGAGCATCAAGCCGCTCGGCGCTGTCAGCAATAACGCGATGTAGGCGCCCGGCGTCTGGATGGCGTGCCAGTTCGGTAACCAGGGCCCGGCCAGGTTCAGCAGAAGCAGCAGGCTGAGCATCAACAACCCTTCACACCAGGCCAGCCAAAGGCTGCTGCGCGAGCGTGTGTAGGCGTAGCGGACGAAGTTGTGCAGGATCAGCATGCAAAGGCAACCGAACAGCAATCCGTAGATCAGCGTCTGGTTCTGACTGGCCGCAGTCATGACCGCCGATTGCAGGGTGATATATGGCCGCAGCTGATGGTCGGAGACCAGTCGCACGTAGACGTCGAGGGGCGTGTCACTTTGCGGCAGCGGCAACATGAACTCGCTGCTGGGCAGGGGGCGGTCAGCCTGGGGCTGCCCGGTGCCGGTCTGCACTTGATCGATCAGCTTGTCGCCGTCGAGGACAAACAGTTTGAGCGACGACAGGTCGGGGGCGAACACCCGCAGCAATTGTTCATGCTTGCCGGGGGCCAGCCTGAAGCGTAGCCATAACGCGCCATCGGGCTCGGCCGCATTGAGGCGATCAAGTTCGATGGGACTGAATTGGTTGGTGTAGCGAGCGGAACGGATGTCGCTGAGCTGCAAATCGCCCTGTTCGTCGAGCAATACTGCCCAGCCACTGCCTTGCGCGGCCTGGGCCGGAAGCATGCAGAGCAAGGTCAGCAGAGTGACGGTAAGGCTTATGGCGATCCTGAGCCAGCGCACGGCGAAATCCCTTCGTAGGTTGATGCCAGATTATAACGATGCGCAGTGCCGGAATAGTGGGGCAAGGACCAGCGGCCCTTGCCCGGCCAAATGAATGGCCTTACTCCTGGCTTTCGCCACGTTCACGGGCAATGGCACGGTAGCCAATGTCCTTGCGGTAGAAACAGCCTTCCCAGTCAATTTTTGCTGCCAGTTTGTAAGCTTGCTGCTGAGCCGCATCGACGCTGGCGCCCATGGCAGTGGCGCAGAGCACCCGACCACCGGCCGTCACCACTTGACCGTCCTTGAGTGCGGTACCGGCGTGGAAGACTTTGCCTTCCAGTGCCGCGGCTGCATCCAGACCATTGATGGCCACGCCTTTGGCGTAGTCACCCGGATAACCGCCAGCGGCCAACACGATGCCGACGCTCGGACGTGGATCCCATTGCGCTTCGACCTTGTCGAGCGCTTGCGCCAGCGCCGCTTCGACCAGCAATACCAGGCTCGACTGCAGACGCAGCATTACCGGTTGGGTCTCAGGATCGCCGAAACGGCAGTTGAACTCGATGACTTTTGGGTTACCAGCCTTGTCGATCATCAGGCCGGCGTACAGGAAGCCAGTGTAGACGTTGCCTTCCTCGGCCATGCCGCGAACGGTCGGCCAGATCACCAGGTCCATGACCCGTTGGTGCACTTGGGCAGTCACGACCGGGGCAGGGGAGTAAGCGCCCATGCCGCCGGTGTTCGGGCCGGTGTCGCCGTCGCCGACGCGTTTGTGGTCCTGGCTGGTGGCCATTGGCAGCACGTTCTTGCCGTCGACCATGACGATGAAGCTGGCTTCTTCGCCGTCGAGGAATTCTTCGATCACTACGCGCGAACCGGCATCACCGAACGCATTGCCCGCAAGCATGTCGCGCACGGCGTCTTCGGCTTCGGCCAGGGTCATGGCAACGATCACGCCTTTACCAGCGGCCAGGCCATCGGCCTTGATCACGATCGGTGCGCCTTTTTCACGCAGATAAGCCAGGGCTGGCTCGATCTCGGTGAAGTTCTGGTAGTCGGCGGTCGGGATCTTGTGACGCGCGAGGAAGTCCTTGGTGAAGGCTTTCGAACCTTCCAGCTGGGCAGCGCCAGCGGTCGGACCGAAGCAATCCAGGCCACGGCTGCGGAAAAGATCGACGACGCCGGCCACCAGTGGTACTTCCGGACCGACGATAGTCAGGGAAACGTTTTTCTCGGCAAAGTCTGCCAGCTGTTCGAGAGCCAGCACGTCGATGGCGACGTTTTCGCACTTGGCTTCGATGGCGGTGCCGGCGTTGCCGGGTGCCACGAAGACTTTCTGCACGCGCGGATCCTGAGCCACTTTCCAGGCCAGTGCGTGTTCACGGCCACCGCTGCCAATGATCAAAACATTCATTTCAAAAACCTCGGATGACGCTAATTCTGGATGCAGCAATGAGGCTGCTTTTCTGTGGGAGCGAGCCTGCTCGCGAAGCGGTGTGTCAGTCACATCATTGTTGGATGTGCCGCCGTCTTCGCGAGCAGGCTCGCTCCCACAGTTGATCGTCGTACTTAGTGACGGAAGTGGCGCATGCCGGTGAATACCATGGCGATGCCGGCTTCGTCAGCAGCAGCAATCACTTCTGCATCGCGCATCGAGCCACCTGGCTGGATCACCGCAGTGATACCGACCTTGGCCGCATTGTCCAGGCCGTCACGGAACGGGAAGAACGCGTCCGATGCCATCACAGAGCCGGCTACCTGCAAACCAGCGTGTTCAGCCTTGATCGCAGCGATACGCGCCGAGTTCACACGGCTCATCTGGCCGGCGCCGACACCGATGGTCTGACGGTTCTTGGCGTAGACGATGGCGTTGGACTTCACGTACTTGGCGACTTTCCAGGCGAAGATCAGGTCGTTGATTTCCTGTTCGGTCGGGGCGCGCTTGGTCACGACTTTCAGGTCGTCGGCACCGATCATGCCGATGTCGCGGCTCTGCACCAGCAGGCCACCGTTGACGCGTTTGTAATCCCAGGCAGCGGCGCGATCAGCCGACCACTCGCCGCAGGCCAGCAGGCGCACGTTGGCTTTGGCAGCCACGATGGCGCGGGCTTCTTCGCTGACGCTTGGGGCGATGATCACTTCGACGAACTGGCGCTCGACGATGGCCTTGGCCGTTTCAGCATCCAGCTCGCGGTTGAAGGCGATGATGCCGCCGAACGCCGATTCGGTGTCGGTGGCGTAGGCCAGTTCGTAGGCCTGGCGGATACCGCCTTCGGCGTCCGGGCTCACGGCCACGCCGCACGGGTTGGCGTGCTTGACGATCACGCAGGCTGGCTTGACGAAGCTCTTCACGCATTCCAGCGCGGCGTCGGTGTCGGCCACGTTGTTGTACGACAGCTCTTTGCCTTGCAGTTGGGTCGCGGTGGCGATGCCGACTTCGGCAGGCTTGGCTTCCACGTAGAACGCCGCGCTCTGGTGCGGGTTCTCGCCGTAGCGCATTTCCTGAGCCTTGACGAACTGGCTGTTGAAGGTGCGCGGGAATTCGCTGCGACCTTCGGTGCTGAGGGTGTCAGCGGCCTGGTTCACGGTGCCCATGTAGTTGGCGATCATGCCGTCGTAGGCAGCGGTGTGTTCGAACGCCTTGAGCATCAGGTCGAAACGCTGAGCGTAGGTCAGGCCGCCGGCCTTGAGGCTTTCGAGGACGCTGGCGTAGTCGCTGGCATTCACCACGATGGCCACGTCTTTGTGGTTCTTGGCAGCAGAGCGGACCATGGTCGGGCCGCCGATATCGATGTTCTCGATCGCGGTCGGCAGGTCGCAGCCTGGCTTGTTGATGGTCGCTTCGAACGGGTACAGGTTGACCGCCACCAGATCGATCGGCTTGATGCCGTGCTCGTTCATGATCGCATCGTCGATACCGCGACGACCGAGGATCCCGCCGTGGATTTTCGGGTGCAGGGTCTTCACCCGACCGTCCATCATTTCTGCGAAACCGGTGTAATCCGCGACTTCCACTGCGGCAACGCCGTTGTCACGCAGCAGCTTGAACGTCCCGCCGGTAGAGAGGATCTCGACGCCCAGGGCTTCAAGCTCTTTGGCGAATTCGAGGATCCCGGTCTTGTCGGAAACGCTGATCAAGGCGCGGCGGATCGGCAGGCGGGTAGTCTGGTCGGTCATTTCAATTTCCATCAAAAGCAAAGGAGTCAGCAAAAAAGGCGACCGTTTTTACGCGGGCGCCTTTCTGGTTTGATTGAATGCTTACAGCAAATCGTACTGCTTGAGTTTCTTGCGCAGCGTGCCCCGGTTGAGTCCGAGCAGCTCGCTGGCCTTCGTCTGGTTGCCCTTGACGTAGTTCATCACGCACTCGAGCAGGGGAGCCTCGACTTCGGAGAGCACCAGGTTGTACACATCCGTGACGGCAGCGCCTTCAAGGTGGGCGAAATAATTGTGCAGCGCCTTCTCGACACTCCCGCGAAGGGTCTGACCTTCTTCGCTGGGCGTATTGAGGTGCTGTTTCAAATTCACGTTGTCGCTCACGGGTGTTGTTCCACTCACTAAAGTCTCGGTCATCATCGTCATGCGGCCACCCCTTCTCCGTCCCCTGTCAGGCTCTTGTAACGTTCGGCGAAGAAGCCCTGAACGTTGGCGCATTGTGCTTCCGTATCTTCCAAACGATTGAAGTGGGCGCGAAACTCCCTGGCGCCCGGCAAGGTTGCGAGATACCAGCCCACATGCTTTCGAGCGATCCGCACACCCATGACATCGCCATAGAAGACGTGCAGGGCAGCCAGATGCTCTAGCAGAATGCGTTCCACCTCGATCAGTTCCAGCGCCGGGAGCTTCTCGCCGGTACGCAGGAAATGGTCGATCTCGCGAAAAATCCATGGCCGCCCCTGGGCAGCCCGGCCTACCAACAAGCCATCGGCACCGGTCGCGTCGAGCACGTAACGGGCCTTCTCTGGCGAATCGATATCGCCGTTGGCAAAGACCGGCATCGACACCGCCTGCTTGATCGCGGCAATGGTGTCGTACTCGGCTTCACCGGTGTAGAGGTCGGCACGGGTGCGGCCATGGACCGCCAACGCCGTAATGCCGGCCTGCTCGGCGATCTTCGCCACCGTCAAACCATTCTTGTTGTCCCGGTCCCAGCCGGTACGGATCTTCAGGGTTACCGGCACATCAACCGCAGCCACGACGGCCTGCAGGATCTCGGTGACCAATGCTTCATCCTTCAACAGCGCAGAACCGGCAGCCTTGTTACAGACCTTCTTCGCCGGGCAGCCCATGTTGATATCAATAATCTGCGCACCCAGCTCGACGTTGGCCCGGGCCGCGTCCGCCAGCATCTGTGCATCACCACCGGCGATCTGTACCGAGCGTGGCTCGGGATCACCTTCGTGGATCATGCGCATCCGCGACTTGCGGGTGTTCCACAAACTCATGTCGCTGGTGACCATTTCCGAGACTACTAGCCCCGCGCCCAATCGCTTGCACAGCTGACGAAAGGGTTGGTCGGTGACTCCCGCCATCGGGGCGAGAATCAAGCCGTTTTGCAATGTGTATGGACCGATGCGTACCGCCGACATAGGACTTCCCTGTTGTGGGGCCGGATCATTAGAGTTCGAAAAAGGGTTGGCATGATACCCGCTCTCGATGACTGGATAAAGGCTGAATTGAACAAAATCTGAACAGTTATTCTGTTATTGCCAGCAGTTTGGTTCGGACGGTCCCAGTCAGAAATCTGCCGCCAAGCCTGTAACGGTGAACCGTTTCACTCGGGGGAGTGGAAGCTCAGGCTGTAGTTCACCGCTTTGGCGCCCGGGTCGAGAATATCCAGCGCGATGTGGATCGGCGTTTGCGGGGGCATTTCCGCCATGCCTTCGAGGTCGCCGTTGAGGTACTCGCCGGGTTTGAAGCGACGGCTGGCGATCAAGTGGCCATTGAGGTCGGCAAAACGCAGTTCCAGCAGCGGGAAGGGCTGCGAGAACGGGGCGCGGTTGTAGATGATCGCGTCGACCACCAGTGCGCCACTGAACTCCGGATGGCTGCGGACCACCAGGTTGCTGCTCTTGATTTTCGCAATGTCGACTTTGGACGGCACCGTGCAGCCGACTTGCGGGCACAGTTGCTGGAACCAGGGGCGGTATTGGTCCTGACGGGCCAGTTCGTCGAAATGGTACGCAATGTATTGACCGGCCAGCGCCGCGGCGCCGAGCAAGACCAGTAGCAGCCAGAACAACCGCCGGCCCCAGGGGGAACGGCGCTTTTGCCAGTCCAGTTGCAGCGGATCGTCGGTAAGGTCCTGCAATACCTCGGCGCGCACGCCCGGTTCACTGCGCTCGCGACGTTTGCGCAACGGTTCGATCGACGGCAGGTCATCGTCGAGCGCCTCGGTTGCCGACAGGCGTTCGTGGTTGAGCGGGGCATCGAGTGGGTCGTGCAGGCGCAGATGAGGCACCTGGGGTTCATCATCCAGATCAACCGGCTCCAGCGAAAACGAAGGCTCGGTGCGTTCGTGGTTGTCCGGTTCGGGTTCTGTTTCCGGTTGTTCGGTTTCTACCGGTTGAGCGCGGTCTGCGGCCGATTCGCTGAAGAGGCTGTCGGACCACTGTTCTTCTTCGTGTTCGTTAGCGTCGCGCCGGGCGCTGAGGCCGTCTTCGCGGTGCCGGCCAAACTCCTTGGTCGGCTGGATCTCCCGCTGTTCAAGCCGGGCGAGCTCTTCGTCCAGATCCAGGCTGTCCAGGTCCAGTTCGGAGGCCGTCCACTGCTTTTGGCTGATCGCGCGTGGCGCTGGCGGTTCTACGATGGCCGGGCTAACCGGCGTGACAGCGTCCTTGCCGGCCCGTTGCTCAAGCAACTGCTTGGCCGCGTTGAACACTTGCAAGCACGAGCCGCAACGAACCACTCCGCGTGCCACGCTCAACTGGGCATGGCTGACGCGGAAGCTGGTTTGGCAATGCGGGCACTGGGTGACGAAGCTGTCGGTCATGCGGCGATCCGGTTTATGCAGGCGTTCATTCTAGCGCCGACGGCCGGTGATGCGCACCCAGCCATCGCGATTGGCAATCGGGTCCAGATCGAAGTCTTGAGCGTAGGCGGCGGCAACGTCTTCGCCTTGTTCGGCGAGGATCCCGGACAGCGCCAGGCGACCACCCGGCTTGACCAGGCTGGACAGCTGCGGAGCCAGGGAAACCAGTGGGCCGGCGAGGATGTTGGCGACCAGAACGTCGGCCTTCACCTGCGGCAGGTCTTCAGGCAGGTACAGCGGGAACAGTGCTTCGTCGATGTTGTTGCGTCCGGCGTTGTCGCGGGAGGCTTCCAGTGCCTGCACGTCGATGTCGGTGCCGACGGCTTCCTTGGCACCCAGCAGCAGGGCGGCAATTGCCAGAATCCCCGAGCCGCAGCCAAAGTCCAGCACGTTGCAACCTTTCAGGTCCTGACCGTCGAGCCATTCCAGGCACAGCGCGGTGGTCGGGTGGGTGCCGGTGCCGAACGCCAGGCCCGGATCCAGCAGAATGTTCACGGCGTCGGGTTCAGGGGCGGCGTGCCAGCTCGGGACAATCCACAGGCGCTGACCGAAACGCATCGGCTGGAAATCGTCCATCCAGCTGCGTTCCCAATCCTGGTCTTCGATCACTTCGCTGTGATGCTCGGGCAGCGGACTGCCGGTCAGCAACTCAAGGTGGGCCAAAACGCTGGCAGCTTCGGTGCCGCCCTCGAACAGGGCCAGCAGGTGCGTGTGCGACCACAGCGGCGTGGTGTTGAGTTCTGGTTCGAAGATCGGCTGATCTTCGGCGTCCATGAAGGTCACCGACACGGCGCCCACTTCAAGGAAAGCGTCTTCGTAGGTTTCGGCTTGTTCTGGGCTGATGGCGAGACGGACTTGCAGCCAAGGCATGGCGGGCACCTTTGAAAAATATTGATTGCAGCCTAGCGGGCTGCGAGAAGCGCGCAAGTTTACGCGAGCGCGGAGGTTTTGTGGGAGTCGCTTGGTCTCGCAGTTCCCTGTGGGAGCAGCCTGCTCGCGAAAGCGGTGGGTCAGTCTCTTCTAATGTTGGGATGTGACATAGCCTTCGCGAGCAGGCTCGCTCCCACAAGGGGGCATGGTGTTCGGCGGGATGAAATCTCCAGAAACAACAAAGCCGCCCGAAGGCGGCTTTGTTGATCGGGTCGAAGCTTAGTGCTTCTCGCCTGCCAGCTTGTGCTCGAGGTAGTGAATGTTCACGCCCCCTTTGCAGAAGCCTTCATCACGGACCAGATCGCGGTGCAGCGGGATGTTGGTCTTGATCCCGTCGACAACGATTTCGTCCAGCGCATTGCGCATGCGCGCCATGGCTTCGTCACGGGTTGCGCCGTAGGTGATCAGCTTGCCGATCAACGAATCGTAGTTCGGCGGAACGGCATAACCACTGTACAGGTGCGAATCGACGCGAACGCCGTTGCCGCCTGGTGCGTGGAAATGCTTGACCGTGCCCGGGCTCGGCATGAATGTTTTCGGGTCTTCGGCGTTGATTCGGCATTCCAGGGCGTGACCGCGGATCACCACGTCGTCCTGGGTGTACGACAACTTGTTGCCAGCGGCGATGCTGAGCATCTCCTTGACGATGTCGATGCCGGTGACCATCTCCGAAACCGGGTGCTCTACCTGGACACGAGTGTTCATCTCGATGAAGTAGAAGTGGCCGTTCTCGTAAAGGAACTCGAAGGTGCCGGCGCCACGGTAGCCGATGTCGATGCACGCCTTGACGCAGCGAGCGAGGACTTCAGCGCGAGCCTTCTCGTCGATGCCCGGTGCCGGCGCTTCTTCGAGAACTTTCTGGTGACGACGTTGCAGCGAGCAATCGCGGTCGCCCAGATGGATGGCGTGGCCCTGGCCGTCGGAAAGCACCTGGACTTCCACGTGACGTGGGTTGGTCAGGAATTTTTCCAGATAGACCATCGGGTTGCCAAACGCCGCGCCAGCTTCGGTGCGGGTCAGTTTGGCGAAGGAGATCAGGTCTTCTTCTTTATGCACAACGCGCATACCGCGACCACCGCCGCCGCCAGCGGCCTTGATGATCACCGGATAACCGACTTCGCGACCGATGCGCAGAGCGGTTTCTTCGTCTTCAGGCAGCGGGCCGTCGGACCCCGGAACGGTTGGAACGCCCGCAGCGATCATGGCGTGCTTGGCCGATACCTTGTCGCCCATCAGGCGAATGGTGTCGGCTTTCGGGCCAATGAAAGCGAAGCCGGAGTTCTCGACCTGTTCAGCGAAATCAGCGTTTTCCGCAAGGAAACCGTAACCTGGGTGAATGGCGGTAGCGCCGGTCACTTCAGCTGCGGCGATGATTGCCGGAATGTGCAGGTAAGAGTGCGCGGCCGAGGCCGGACCGATGCAGACGGACTCGTCTGCCAGGCCCAGGTGCATCAGTTCTTTGTCAGCCTTGGAGTAAACGGCGACAGTCTTGATGCCCATCTCTTTGCAGGCCCGCAGGATCCGCAGGGCAATCTCACCGCGGTTGGCGATCAGAACTTTTTCCAACTTCGCAGTCATCAAAGTTTCTCCGCGGTTCAAACGATGGTGAACAGCGGTTGGTCGTACTCAACCGGCTGGCCGTCTTCGACGAGGATGGATTCGATCACACCGCTGGTTTCAGCTTCGATGTGGTTCATCATCTTCATGGCTTCGACGATGCACAGGGTGTCGCCTTTCTTCACGGTCTGGCCAACTTCAACGAACGAAGGCGAGGATGGCGAAGATTTGCGATAGAAGGTGCCGACCATCGGCGAACGGGCAACGGTGCCGTTCAGGACAGGTGCGGACGGTGCTGCAGGTGCCGCGGCGGCAGCCGGAGCTGCGGCAACCGGCGCAGGTGCCGGAGCGTGCATTGGCGCAGGTGCGTAGTATTGCTGAGCCGGCGTCTTGCTGTGACGGCTGATGCGAACGGACTCTTCGCCTTCCTTGATCTCGAGCTCGTCGATACCGGACTCTTCCAGCAATTCGATCAGTTTCTTAACTTTACGGATATCCATGAATCATCAACTCCCAAGGGTCGGTCAGGGGCGTATAGCTTGTTGTTCAAGCTGCTCTAGTGCAGCCTCCAAGGCCAGTCGGTAACCGCTGGCGCCAAGGCCGCAGATCACTCCCACCGCTACGTCGGAGAAGTAAGAGTGATGGCGGAAAGGTTCGCGTTTGTGCACGTTGGACAAATGCACTTCGATGAATGGGATGCTCACCGCCAGCAGCGCGTCACGTAATGCGACACTTGTGTGTGTAAAAGCTGCTGGATTGATCAGAATGAAGTCCACACCCTCGCCACGCGCGGCGTGAATGCGGTCGATCAATTCGTACTCGGCGTTGCTTTGCAGGTGCAGCAGATGATGGCCGGCTTCACGGGCGCGGCGTTCCAGGTCCTGGTTGATCTGCGCCAGTGTCGTAGCGCCGTAGGTGCCCGGTTCACGGGTGCCGAGCAAGTTCAGGTTGGGGCCGTGCAGCACCAATAGGGTCGCCATCTGCTGTTCCTTGTTATCTGTGTGCAAGTGTCAGAACCCGGCGACTATGCCGCAAAGCCTTTGTGACTGTCCAGTTCTATGCAATAGCCAGCACGATAGCCGATGTTTGCGCGAAATATGTGACCGGCTGATTAAATCCGGTCATTTGCCTTCGCAACACGTTCGGCGAAGTCCTTGGCATTGATCTCGCCGATCACTCGCACATCGGCACGTTCAACCCCGTCCTTGCCGAAAAACATCAAGGCCGGAGGGCCGAACAGTTTGTATCGGTCGAGCAGGGCGCGTTGTTCGGCATTGCTGGCGGTGATATCGAAACGAACCAGTCGATAACCTTGCAGGCGTTCCATGACGTTGGCGTCGTTGAGCACTTCGTGTTCGATGACTTTGCAGCTGATGCACCAGTCGGCGTACCAGTCGAGCAGCAGCGGGGTGGCGGAGGATTGAGCCTCGGCGAGCACGCGATCCAGTTCTGCAGGCGTGCTGATGGTTTGCCAGTCATCGGTGGTTTGCGGTTGGCTGCTACTGGCCGCGACGGGCGTTCGAGCGAGGGGGTTCAGCAGGTCGCCCTGGCCGCTGAAGGCGCCGTACCAGCAGGCCATGGCGTAAAACAGCAGAAACAGGCCGAGCAGTTGTCCCAGGCGTTTTCGAGGGGGTTTGTAGACGAACTCCAACGCGCCAAGAAACAGGCCGACCCCGCCCCACAGCAAGCCCACCAGGACCAGCGTCATCGGCCCGGGTATCACGCGGCTCAGCAGGCCAATGGCGGTGCCCAGCAGCAGGACGCCGATGATGTTTTTGACCATGACCATCCACGGGCCGCTTTTCGGCAGCAGGGCGGCACCACCGGTCGCCACCAGGATCAGCGGCAGGCCCATGCCGAGGCCGAGCACGAACAGTTTCAGTGCGCCCCCCAATGCATCGCCGCTGGCGCTGATGTACAGCAGGGCACCGGCCAATGGCGCGGACACGCAAGGCGAAACGATCAGGCTCGATACCGTCCCGAGGACTGCCGCGCCCCACAGCGAACCACCTTGAGTGCGGCCGGCAATGCGATGCAGGTGATTGTTGATGAACTGCGGCAGTTTCAGTTCAAAGATGCCGAACATCGCCAGTGCAAATACGGCAAAAAACATTGCAAATGGCACCAGCACCCAGGCCGATTGCAGCCGTGCCTGGAGATTAAGCTGTGCACCGAACATGCCCATCAAGGCGCCGAGCAAGGCAAAGCAGACGGCCATTGGCAGCACATAGGCCAGCGACAGATTGAAACCCCGTAGCCCGCCGACCTGATCGCGCAACACCACGCCGGAAAGGATCGGTAACATCGGCAGCACGCACGGCGTGAAGGTCAAGCCCAGGCCGGCGAGAAAGAACAGGGCGAGTTCGCGCCAGCTCCAGTTTTGCGCCGGGGCCGGAGCGCCGATGCCATCAATGCTCAGGCGTTCGGTTTCCGGTGGATAGCACAGGCCTTTGTCGGCGCAACCCTGATAGGTCACGGCCAGGGTGAACGCGCGCGGATCGGTGCGCGGCAGCTCGACCTCGATAATCCCGTGATACACCTCGACATCGCCGAAGTACTCGTCGTGCTTCTGCTCGCCCTTGGGCAGTTGGGCGGCGCCCAGGCTTATCTCGGCCGGGTCAGCCCGAAACTGGAAACGATGGCGATAGAGGTAATACCCCTCGGTGGCGACGAAACGTAGCTTGATCGATTGCGGCGTGCTGTCTACCAGGCTCAGTTGAAAGGCTTCGCGCACCGGCAGGAAGTCGGCGCTGTTGTTGATCGAGCCCAGGGTGGAGCTGGGCCGGGTGTCCAGCAACCCGGCGGCGTTGGCCGGCAGGGCGAGCACTAAAAGCAGCAGGCAGAGCAAACGGCGCATGACAATCTCGCGTATCGGAATTGGGGGCATGATAGCGGACGGCGGGCGGGTGTGCAGGGCGGGGCGTTCGGTGGTGGTTGTGCCGACGCCTTCGCGAGCAGGCTCGCTCCACAGGGGAATGCATATCCCTGTGGGAGCGGGCTTGCTTGCGAAGGTAATTTGTCAGACGCGGAAAGCCTGAACGGCCGTACGCAGCCGCCCGCCCAGCACCAACAGGTTCTCCCCTTGCTCACGCCCTTCACCAATGCGCAGCAAGTTATCCCCGCCCAATTGGTGAATGCGCTCACTGTGGTCGCGAATCTCACTGACCGCACCGCTCTGCTGGGCGGTGACATCGGCGATGCGCACGGCCGTGTCGGCAATGGTCTGGATCGCGCCGACGATTTTGTCCAGCGCGCCATCCGCCGCCTGCGCCTGATTGGCCGTGGCTTCGGCGTGTTCCACCTGTGCGCGCATGCCCTCTACCGATTGACGTGCGGCGGTTTGCAGGCCGGCGATCAGCGTCTGGATCTCTGCCGTAGCGCCTGCGGTGCGTTGCGCCAGTGAGCGAACCTCTTCCGCTACCACAGCAAACCCGCGACCCATCTCGCCGGCACGGGCCGCCTCGATGGCGGCGTTCAAGGCCAACAAGTTGGTCTGGTCGGCAATCGAGCGGATCACCGTCAGCACGCCGCCGATGGTCGCCGACTCTTCCGCCAGATGCTCGATCATCTGCGCGTTGCCCTGTACCTCACCCACCAGCGCATGCAGGCCGGTCAGGCTCAGGCCGATGACCTTCTGGCCGTGTTCAACGGCCAGACCGGCATGGCGACTGGCGTCCGCGGCCTGGCTGGCATCGCCGGCAACTTGCTGAATGGTCGCCTCCAGTTCACCGAGGGAGTCACGGATCAGGGCCGTGTCGCCTGCTTGATGTTCGGCACCGCTGTGCAGGTCATTGCTCAAATCGGCGAGGGTTCGGCTGCTGCCGGCGACTTGCTCGGCGTTGAGACGAATGGTCCCGACCAGATCCACCAGGTAGGCGCGCAAGCGATTGAGCGACGCCTGGATGTCATGCAATTCGCGATTGGTGTTGCCCAGTTCGATGTCGCGGCTGAAGTCGCCTTCGGCCCAGGTGGACAGGGCCGGCGCGAGGTTGGTCAGGGTTCGGGCCAGGCGTCGTTGCAGGGTATCGATGAGCAGGGCGATCAGCAGGATCAACCCGATCATCACGCCTTGCATCAAGCGCACTTCGCCCTGGATCTGTCCGTGCTGGGCGCGGACCACCGGTTCGAGCCCGGCAATCGCTTGTTGCACGTCGGCGATTTTCAGGTGCGTGGCGGCGCTGAGGTCAGTGCGTTTCTGAATCTGGTCACGGGTGCGCGACAGCTCGGCCGGGTAGCGTGTCAGCAGGCTGTTGAGTTCACGCTTGAGGCCAACACCGGCGTCTTCAGCAGCGGCTTTCTCGTTGTTCTCCAGCCCCATCATCGAGGCAAAATCATCGGTGCTGGATTCGGTCTTGGCGGCAACGCCGAGCAGTGGCAAGCCGCTCAACAGTTCTGCCTGAGTACGGATGTTGGCGACTTCGCGCTCGACGTCGGCGGCCAGTTCGCTGCGGCCGCTGCTGACCAGTTTGTCCCGGGCCAGAGACAGTTTGCCCAGATGTTGAGAGGCGGCGAGCAGTGGCGTCAGGTAGGCCGCGTCAGCGCTGGCGTACTGGCTGAGCTGGTCGAGGCTGGCGCCGAGTTCGCGTTCGGCTTGCAGCAGCAGCGCCTGCGGATCACCCGCGAGTTTGCCGGCGGCCAACAGATCGGTTTTGCTGAACTCATCCAGCGTCGACAGGCTCGGGCGCAAGGTGTCGGCCAGGGCCGGTGGCAACTCGCCCAGCTCTTTTTGCAAGACATCAATCGCCTGGCTGGCGCTGCTCAGGCGCAGGGCATCGCCACTGGCGAGGTAGTCCTCGATGTTGCGCGCGACTTCATTCTGAAATTGCTGGGACAGCCCCAGGTAGCGCTCCATCAGCAGATAGGGACGCTCCAAGGCCTTTTGCGACCACCACAGCGTGGCGCCCAAGGCCACGCACACGGCGACTAAAAGGAGGGTATTGAGATTGGTCAGCAACTTCAGGCGCATGGCGTATCTACCAACGGCAGAATGGTAAGCGCCTGAATTTATTGCGTTTGTGTTACAGGGTTATGACCGAATCGGTGAATTCCGATGAAAAAGTGGCACTTTGCTTTGACGTTCGCGCCGCCTGAACACGATTTCGTCCGGCGTCCTTGGCGCGATAGAGCGCCTCGTCTGCCTGACTGGCCATCATCAGGCTGTCGGAGTGCTCGCACAACTCAACCACGCCGGCACTGAACGTGCACCACAGGTCTTGTGGCTGGGCCGGATAGTGAATTTCGGCAAAGCGCTGACGAATTTCATCCAGCACGGCGTAGGCCGATGCGAGGTCGGTGTCCGGCATCACGATCGCAAACTCTTCACCGCCATAGCGGCCGATGAAGTCGGTCTTGCGCAGGCGTTGCTTCAAAAACAGCGCCAGGCTCTTGATCACCCGGTCGCCCATGGGGTGGCCGTGGCTGTCGTTGACCCGTTTGAAGTGGTCGATGTCGAGCATCGCAAAGCTCAGCGGCTTGTTCTCGCGGCGAGAGCGGAAACTGCAGTCTTCAAGCAATTGCAGAATGTGCGTGTGGTTGTACAAACCGGTCAGGCTGTCGCGGACCATCCGGGCTTTCAGGTTGCGTGCCCGTGCCGCGCGGTTGCGCACGGTGGTGATCAGGTGGCGCGGCTTGATCGGCTTGGTCAGGAAGTCGTCGCCGCCTTCGCTCATGGCGTCGAGCTGCTTGTCCAGATCGTCTTCGGCCGACAGGTAAATGATCGGGACGCTGACGTAACGGTCGTTGTGACGGATCACCTTGGCCAGTTCCGTACCGGTGCAGGTCGGCATGTACATGTCGAGGATGATCAGGTCTGGCTGAAAGTCCGACAGTTCGGCCATGGCCTGAATCGGATCGATCAACGTGCGCGTGACGATCCCGGCGCTATTGAGCAGGCGTTCGGTGTGCAGGGCCTGGGCGCGGGAGTCGTCGATGATCAGCACTTTATAAGGCTCGTACTGCGCGACGCAGGTCAGGACTTCGATTTTCTCCAGCAGGCTCGAAGCCTCCAGGGTGCCAGTGAGAAACTCCTGGCCACCGGCGCGCACGGCGGCGAGGCGGGTCGGGGTGTCGGTTTCATGCAGGCTGAAGAACAACAGCGGCAGGCGATGATCGAGACCTTCCTGAGCTTCGGCAGCCAGTTTCAGGCCGATACCGGCGCCACTGAAGTCCACGTCCATGACGATTGCCGCCGGCAAGCGCTCGACCATCGAGGAACGGAATGCGGCAACGCTGTCGAGGGATTGGGCGCTGAGCCCGAAAAATTCCAGTTGCTTGGCCAGGCGCTCGGCGCGGTCGTGATCCTGCAACATCACGTAGATCGGCTTGCGCAACGGCGGCAGGAAGGTTTGCTCGTACTGATCGCCATGGCGCAGGCCGGTACGCGACAAGCGCTGCATCAAGCGATTGAGGTCGGTGATCAGCCCACTGCTCAGGCGTCCGCGATTGGCGTCGACAGCCTCCAGCGACTGGCCGATGTGACGTGCCAGTTGAGTATGTTCAGGTTGTTCGAAGCGCTCGGCAAACCGCAGCAGGCGCAAGTTGGCCTCGCTCAGTTCCGATAAATCGGTGGTGGACCACTCACTGCGTTGCAGGCGCTGCCAGATCTCAAGAATTTGACGTGCCTGATGAATTACCCGCTGGGCAAAGTGGTGCTTGAGGCGCTCACGGCTGGGGTCTTCTGGCTCGGTCATATCCTGACTACTAGTTAGGGTAAAAGCTGAGATCGACTGGTGGCTCTATGCTAGCACCTCTTTGCAATTGCACGAGTGTCGTACGTCAATAATCTGTAATGCGGCCTCATTCAGTTTATGACCGGTCGGTCGGATAGGCTCAAGGCGTGTGCTTCCTTTATAGTGACGCCTCGACGATGCAATCCTGGCTCACGGCAGCGCGCCGATTATTACGCGGCAAAACGAGGCACGATGGCGTAGGGTTGTGGTCGAACCGATGAACTCAAGTGATTGAAAGGATATCGCCATGCTGGACTGGAAGAACCGCGCGGGCAGCGCCCCTGAACGTGCCGCTGAACCGAAGTCGGCCACCCGCAGTTATATCGGCGGCCTGCTGTTCAGCCGGGCGCTGGCCACCTTGATCGGTCTTTACTTGCTGGTGGCGATTGCCCTGGGTTGGTATTGGAGCGAGGAGCCCGCGCTGTTTCCGGTCCAGCAAAATGCCCAGATCGCTGCCGAAAAAGAAGGTAAGCAGATGGTCGTCGGCTACACCACGGTGGAAACCCTCAAGACCGTCGCCGGTACGTTGCTGACCAAGCCGGGTGGCTATATTTCCAACGACCGTTTCCCGCCGGGCCTGTGGATGGACAACATGCCAAGCTGGGAATATGGCGTGCTGGTCCAGGTTCGCGACCTGAGCCGCGCACTGCGTAAAGACTTCGCCCGTTCCCAGTCGCAATCGGCCGAAGACGCCGACCTGGCCAAGGCCGAACCTCGTTTCAACTTCGACAACAAGAGCTGGGTGCTGCCTTCCAGTGAGTCCGAGTATCAGGAAGGCATCAATTCCCTGAGCCGCTATCAGGCGCGTTTGTCCGATCCTAACCAGAAAAGCGCACTGTTCTATGCCCGCGCCGACAACCTGAACAACTGGCTCGGTGACGTCGGTACCCGCCTGGGTTCGCTGTCGCAACGCCTGTCGGCCAGCGTTGGCCGGGTCAAACTCAACACTTCGCTGAAAACCGAAGTCCTCGCGCCAGGGCAAGTGCCACAGGTTGACGAAGAAATCGTCGAAACCCCGTGGATGCAGATCGACAACGTGTTCTACGAAGCTCGCGGCCAGGCCTGGGCGCTCTCGCACTTGTTGCGCGCCATCGAAGTCGACTTCGCCGACGTATTGGCCAAGAAAAACGCCACGGTCAGCGTGCGCCAGATCATTCGTGAGCTGGAAGCATCACAAGAACCGGTCTGGAGCCCGATGATCCTCAACGGCAGCGGCTTCGGTGTGCTGGCCAACCACTCGCTGGTCATGGCCAACTACATTTCCCGGGCCAACGCCGCAGTGATCGATCTGCGTCAATTGCTCAATCAAGGCTGAGTCATGGTTGATAACGCCAAAGAGGTCGCTCATCGGGCGGCCTCGGATGCCGAACAGATCGCCTGGGTCGACGAGCAGGACAACCTGCTTGGCGCCCTGGTCCGTTCCGATTTGCGCGAGCGCGGGCTGATCGGGCGCGGCACCTACATCATGTTGTTCAATTGCGCCGGTGAACTCTGTGTGCATCGCCGAACCTTGAGCAAAGCCATTTATCCGGGGTACTGGGACGTGGCGGCGGGGGGCATGGTGCTCGCCAGCGAAACCTACGCCGAGTCAGCCGCCCGCGAGCTGGAGGAAGAGCTGGGCGTGAGCGGGGTGGAACTGACCGCCCACGATCACTTCTTCTTTGAAGACACCGGCAACCGGCTCTGGTGTTCGGCGTTTTCGGCGGTCTGGGACGGGCCATTGATTCTGCAGCCTGAAGAGGTGCTTGAAGCGCGCTTCATGCCCATCGATCAGGTCATGCTGGAAATCGAGCAAAAGCCTTATTGCCCGGACTCTCTGGCGGCGTTGAAGCGCTATCTGCGCGCGCAACGGGATGGCGTCGCAAAAGAGCTATAAATTGGCGCCGATTGGCTCTTAGCAAGTCGGCTTTTTGCCGTTACACTGCGCGACCTTTTCAAGCTGAACCGGCATGCCTGGTTCAGTAGCGCTGCCCCTGCCTGAGTGGGGCTTCGCGGTCGATGGCGGCTTCCCAAGTCGCCGCGACCAGTCTTTGTCCTCCCAAGAGGATTGCCGGTGGCCAAAAAAGCCGCATCCTTCGCCGCCCTTGGTGGCCTGGTATTTTCCACCGACGCAGGTCGTCATTGCCCGGATTGCAGTAAACCGGTGGACGCCTGTATCTGCAAACAGACCGTTATCCCTGCCGGCGACGGCATCGCTCGCGTGCGTCGCGAAAGCAAGGGCCGTGGCGGCAAGACGGTGACCACCGTCAACGGCGTGCCGCTGGCCGAAGACGCGCTCAAGGAACTGGCCACCACGTTGAAGAAGCGTTGTGGCACAGGCGGAGCGTTGAAAGACGGGATCATTGAAATCCAGGGCGATCATGTCGAGCTACTCTTGGGCGAGCTGATCAAACTCGGTTTCAAAGCGAAGAAGTCCGGCGGCTAGCAGCCTCTGTGAAAACCACCCTCGGCTTGATCCAGTCCTGACAACAGTTCTGGCGTCGCCAACATGGTTTTCACAGAGCCTGTTCTGACCGGTTTCTAAACTCAAACCTGAATGTGCGGTCTATCGCCCTTGCATGCAGGCTAATCGTCATTTTCATTCTTTAGACTGCGCCGGCCTGAACCCAGGCGACGCTCTATGACTTCTTTATAGGGGACTTCAATGTCCGTACGACGCACACGCAAAGACGATGGCAGCCAATGGACAGTTGCGGACAGCCGCAGTGTTTACGGGATTCGCCATTGGGGGGCCGGGTATTTCGCGATCAATGACGCCGGTCGCGTCGAAGTTCGTCCGAACGGTCCGACCAGTTCGCCTATTGATCTGTTCGAGCAAGTCGACCAACTGCGCAAAAGCGGTTTGTCCTTGCCATTGCTGGTGCGTTTCCCGGATATCCTGCAAGACCGCGTGCGTCAGCTGACCGGCGCCTTCGATGCAAACATCGAGCGTCTGGAATACCAGAGCAAGTACACCGCGCTGTACCCGATCAAGGTGAACCAGCAAGAAGCGGTGATCGAAAACATCATCGCCACCCAGGACGTTTCCATCGGTCTGGAAGCCGGCTCCAAGCCAGAGTTGCTGGCCGTGCTGGCGCTGGCGCCGAAGGGCGGCACCATCGTTTGCAACGGTTACAAGGATCGCGAGTTCATTCGTCTGGCGCTGATGGGCCAGAAGCTGGGTCACAACGTCTTTATCGTGATCGAGAAAGAATCCGAAGTCGGCCTGGTGATCGAAGAAGCGGCGTCGCTGAAGGTCAAGCCTCAGGTCGGCCTGCGCGTGCGTCTGTCGTCCCTGGCCTCGTCCAAATGGGCGGACACCGGCGGCGAGAAATCCAAATTCGGTCTGTCGGCGGCGCAGTTGCTGTCGGTGGTCGAGCGTTTCCGTGCCGCTGGCCTGGATCAGGGCATTCGCCTGCTGCACTTCCACATGGGCTCGCAGATCGCCAACCTGGCGGACTACCAGCACGGTTTCAAGGAAGCGATCCGTTACTACGGCGAACTGCGCAACCTCGGCCTGCCGGTGGATCACATCGACGTGGGCGGTGGTCTGGGCGTGGACTACGACGGTACGCATTCGCGTAACGCCAGTTCGATCAACTACGACATGGACGATTACGCTGGTGTCGTGGTCGGGATGCTCAAGGAGTTCTGCGACGCGCAGAACCTGCCGCACCCGAACATCTTCTCTGAAAGCGGTCGCTCCCTGACCGCTCACCACGCCATGCTGGTGGTGCAGGTGACCGACGTCGAGAAACACAACGACGACGTACCGCAGATCGACAGCAAGGAAGAACTGCCGGAAACCGTGCAGTGGCTGGTTGACCTGCTGGGTCCGACCGACATCGAGATGGTCACCGAAACCTACTGGCGCGCGACGCACTACATGAGCGACGTGGCCACCCAGTACGCCGATGGCAAGCTGACCCTGGCGCAAAAAGCCCTGGCCGAGCAATGCTACTTCGCTGTGTGCCGTCGCCTGCACAACTCGTTGAAAGCCCGTCAGCGTTCGCACCGTCAGGTGCTCGACGAACTCAACGACAAGCTGGCCGACAAGTACATCTGCAACTTCTCGGTGTTCCAGAGCCTGCCGGACACCTGGGCCATCGGCCAGGTGCTGCCGATCCTGCCGCTGCACCGTCTCGACGAAGAGCCGCTGCGCCGCGCCGTACTGCAAGACCTGACCTGCGACTCCGACGGCAAGATCAAGCAATACGTCGACGAGCAGAGCATCGAAACCAGCCTGCCGGTGCATGCGCTGAATGACGGTGAAGACTACCTGCTGGGTATCTTCCTGGTCGGCGCTTACCAGGAAATCCTCGGCGACATGCACAATCTGTTCGGTGACACCGATTCGGTGAACATCTACCAGAACGCTGACGGCAGCGTGTACCACGCGGGTATCGAAACCCACGACACCATCGAAGACATGCTGCGTTATGTGCACTTGTCGCCGGAAGAGTTGATGACCCACTACCGCGACAAGTGCGCCAGTGCCCGCATCACCGCTGCCGAGCGCACCCAGTTCCTCGACGCTCTGCGCCTGGGCCTGACCCGTTCGTCTTACCTGTCTTCGTAAGGCAGGTCACTGCTCTCATCAGGTTGTCTGAAAATATTCCGCATGCTGCGGAAATTTCAGATGACCTGGTGCGACGCGTCTTTATTTTCGTGCGAAATGACTCACATACACGTCTATCCCTGCGATGTGGTCCTCTTTTCGCGTAGGTCATTTCCTAAGTTGTAGTTCAGCACTCTACTCGGCCAACTCTCTCGGAGAGAATCCCCAGCCGCCCCTCCTGTAGAGAATCGCCGATGTTCGATCCAGCCAACGAGCCGTCATTTCGTCTGGATGTTGAGGGCCTGCCCGATCCCTTTGCGGTCTTGGCCTTTACCGGCAGTGAAGCGATCAGCCAACCCTTTGAGTTCAACCTGGATCTGCTGATCGATGATCCGGCACTCGACCTGGCAAGCCTGTTGTACCGGCCGGCCTTTTTGCATGTCGGTCCGCCGGGAAACGGTTTTCACGGACAGTTGCATGAGCTTGTCCAGGCCGGGCAGGGCGCCACACCCAGGCGTTGTCGTGTGCGCCTGAGGCCGAAGCTGGCGTGTCTGGCCCAGCGGTTCAGCCAGCGTATTTTCAGCAACCGTTCGGTACCGGAGATTCTCGCCCAGGTGCTCAAGGAACATGGCATTGCGGGCAAGGATAGGCGTTTCGAGTTGACCGGCGATTACCCGCCTCGGGATTTCTGCACGCAGTATCAGGAATCGGACCTGCAATTTTTCCAGCGGCTGTGTGCGCAGGAACGCCTGCACTATCACTTCGAGCACCGCAGGCGTGGTCATTGTCTGGTGGTTGGTGACGGGCACGTTAAGGGCGGGGCAGAGCTGCCTCATGTGACGACCAATTCGGTCATGGGTCCGCGGATGCATAGCCTGCAACGGGCTTGGGTGGTTGAGGTCGATGAGCCTCGACCCGATGCAACCAGGCCTGTCGCGGTGCAATTTGACTGGCTCTATCAGGGCGAAGGCGCAGCCCCCAGCCACTGTTGGTTGTCGATGGCACCCGAATTGAGCAGCGCCCACACCATGCCGTTGAGAGAGGGGCTTGAAGTGCTGGTGAGCTTTATCGAAGGCGATCCCGATCAACCGCTTATCACCGGGTTTCTTTGCGCTCCGCCGGTCATCCAAGCGCGCGGCTCGGCCGATCCTCAGCCTGCACCGATGGCCGCTGACAATGTGTCGGTTGACGGATTGTTGCGCCTGTTGCAGTCCGGCGAACCGTTGGTGTTGCTGTGTCTGCTGCCCGGCGGGGGCAGTTTCGTACATTGCACACATGTCCTTTGTGCGTGCCGGGCAGCGACGCAGCTTGGCCAGAGCGGTACACCATGATTGCCGTCCAGGCTCCCGATCCAACCTCACAATGGCTGTTGCTCGATGCGCCGGGCGAACCCGGGGCCGCAGCGACGCGGCGCCGACAATTTGCCCCCGCTCGACAGTACGGGCTGTTTGACGACACCGAATGGCAGTCGTTACGGGATCACGGGCCGGTGCTGATTGATCTCAAGGGGTGCCCGGCACTGGCCGAACGTTGCCTGGGCGAGCCCCATCTCTGGAGCGGGTTGTGGCTGGTCAGTGAAGCATCGCCGTCGCAATTGCTCGAGCATTTGCGACGCATGCTCACCGTCACCGTCGGCCTGCATCACCGCGCTTTGTTGAGTTACTACAACCCGTACACGGCCAGCTATTTTTTCGATGCGTGCGATGCCCGGGAACTGAGTCGCTGGCTCGGTCCGATCAGGCAGATACGCTGGTTCGGTGGAACCTGGGCTGATCGGGCCATCGGTTGTCAGGGCTGGCAGCAGTTGTTCAATCCGGGGCTTGTGGTCAAACCGCTTGGGATTGAGGAAGACCTCAGCGCGCGTCAGCGGGACGCTTTGCAAACCTGCCTGCTGGAGCAGCATGCCTGGTGCTGGAGCCAATCCACCGGTCGTGACTACCCACGTCTATGGTCCCATCTGAAAGAAGGGCTGGCGCTGGGCTTCAGCGAGCGGCCGGTGCTCGATGGCTGGTTGTGGCTACGTTTGCAGCACCCTGGCGCAAAGCCTGAACTGCCTTTGTCCGGAGCCACCCAGCAGGCGCGTCTCGATAGCCTGCGCACCTTGTGGCAGAACGATCAACCCAACGAGGACCCTGACCCCATCATCCCGTGAACCAGCCGTCGTTCTTGCGCAAATACCAGGCGAACGCGCCGAGAGTCAGGCTGCGCAACACCATGAACAGCAGAAAGGTGATCCACAGTCCATGGTTGCCCAAGCCTTGCAGCAGCCAGGCGAAGGGCAGCAGCAGGACCACGGTCAGCAGCATGCCGTTGCGCATTTCCCGGGCGCGAGTGGCGCCGATGAACAACCCGTCGAGCAGGTAACTCCACACCGCAATCAGCGGCAACGCGGCGAGGTAGGGCAGGTAGATGAACGCGGTGTCGCGCACGCTCTGGATGTTCGTTTGCATTTCGATAAACAGATGCCCGGCGAAGGTAAACAGCACGGCAAAGCCCAGGCTCGCCAGCAATGACCAACCGCAGGCGACCACCAGAGAACGCCGCAACGCCTCTCGATCACGCGCGCCAATAGCGTGCCCGCACAGGGCTTCCACGGCATGCGCCAATCCGTCCAGTGCGTGGGCCGTCAGCAGCAAGCCATTGAGCAGTAGCGCGTTGGCGGCAACAGTGGCATCACCGAGTCGCGCGCCCTGCACGGTGATCAGGAAAAACACCGATTGCAGCGCCAGGCTACGGATGAAGATGTCGCGATTGACCGCCAGCAATGGCCGCCAACTCTGCCACAGCGCCAACGCGGCCCAGACGATGTGACCGGGGTAGGCACGCAGGGCTTTGCGCGTCATCAGCAGGCCAATCAGTGCGCCGGTCCATTCGGCAATCACCGAGGCGCGGGCTGCGCCGACCACGCCCCATTCCAGCCCAAGGACGAACCACAGGTTCAGCGCGATGTTCACCAGGTTGGTGCTCAGCAGAATCGCCAGCGGCGCCCGGGCGTTCTGGGTGCCGAGGAACCAGCCGACCAGTGCATAACTGGCCAGCGCCGCTGGCAGTCCGAACAGCCGGGTGTGGAAAAACTCGCGGGTCAGTTGATCCAGCTCTGCCGACGGTTGCATGAAGTGCAGCGCGACGCCGCTCAAGGGAACGCCCACCGCACCGAGGACAATCGCCAGGCCCATCGCCAACAACAGGCCTTGCAGCAAAATCTGCCGCAACGCCGCACCATCCCCGCGTCCGGCCGCCTGCGCGGCGAAACCGGTGGAGCCCATGCGCAGAAAGCCCATGGCCCAGGCCAGGAAGCTATACAAACTGGCCCCGACTGCGACGGCGCCCAACTGATGGGCGTGGGGCAGGTGGCCGATGACCGTACTGTCGACCAGTGCCACCAGCGGTACGGAAATGTTCGACAGAATCATCGGCGCAGCCAGCGCCCAGACCCGGCGATGGGTCGGGCGGTCACGCCAGTCGGCAATCAGGTTGGACATGCAGGCTCCTTGGCGAAGCCGGCATTGTAGCGGGAGGCTCGCTCCCACATTGGGATTTTGGGTGTTAGTGGATGATCCAGCTCAGCAGCCACAGCCCCAGCAGCAACCAGATAATCCCCATGATGATCGACGCATTCATGAACGCCCGAATCGCCGACCACAACAGCATCAACCCCAGGATCAGCGCAATGATGCTGATGATCGAAGTGTCCATCCCCAGCGTCCGGGACAACCCATCGACAAAATTGCTGCCGGCGTGGCTCAACAGATTGAACAGGCCACTGAGGGCGTCAACGATAAAGCGGATGACCGAACCGAGCGCCTGGCCGAGCCATTCGAAAAAACCTTCTACCTGCATGTGGTTAACGTCCTGATGAAAGTGGTTGAGCCTTGGGCCATTGATCGCGGTGGCGAGTTCCCCACAAGCATAGAGGGTTGCATTGCACCTGTGGGAAAAGCGCCCTTGCCAACCCCGGCCATCCCCCCGAAGCTATACGCCTTCAGGAGAGCCCGATGAACCTTGTTGAACTGACCGAACGCCTGCACGCCATCCGTGACCGCAATGACTGGCGGCAATTTCACAGCCCGAAAAACCTGGCCATGGCCGCCAGCGTGGAAATGTCCGAGCTGGTGGAGATTTTCCAGTGGCTGACCGAAGACCAGTCGCGTCAGCTGCCGGCCGACAAACTCGCCCACGCCGGGCAGGAAGTCGGCGATATCGTGCTCTATTTATTGCTGCTGTGCAGCGAGTTGGGGCTGGACATGAATGAAGTCGTGCGCAGCAAACTCGCGGACAGTGAAAAGAGGTTCAGCTGATGAGCGATCGTCATTTCGATCAACTGGCGACACGCTTCGCCGAAAAAATCTACGGTGGGGCCAAAGGCGCGATTCGCCTGGCGGTGCTTCAGGCCGACCTGGCCGAAACGCTGCCGGACCGGCCGCTGCGTGTGCTCGACATCGGGGCCGGCCTGGGCCACATGTCGTTGTGGCTGGCCCAGCGCGGTCATGACGTCACGCTGGCCGAGCCGGCCGAGCCGATGCTCGAAGGCGCCCGCCAACGTTTCGCCGAGGCGGGGCAGAGCGCAACGTTCATTCAGGCGCCGTGGCAAGAGCTGCTCGGTCAGCTCACCGAACCCTACGACCTGGTGCTGTGCCATGCCGTGCTGGAATGGCTCGCCGAACCTCACGCGATCTTGCCGGTATTGCATCAATTGACGAAAAAAGACGGCTGGTTGTCCCTGGCCTTCTACAACCGCGATGCGTTGATTTACCGCAACCTGCTCAAGGGCCACTTTCGCAAGATGCGCAAGAACGACATGGCTGGCGAAAAGCAGAGCCTGACCCCGCAACAACCGCTCGACCCGCGTGAATTGGCGGCGCAACTTGAAGGCCTGTGGCAGGTCGAAAGCCAGAGTGGAGTGCGGGTTTTTCACGACTATATGCCGGTGGAATTCCAGGCCCGCGCCCAACTGGTGGACCTGCTCGAAATGGAACTGGCCCACCGTCGTCACCCGAGCTTTGCCGGGCTCGGGCGCTATTTGCACTGGATCTGTCGGCCGGTCTGATCGGAGCTCGAAATGAAAAGTCGTTCAGGGTTACTGGTGATCTGTCTCGGGCTGGCCGCCTGCCAGGGCAGCAACCCGTATGTGGCGTCGTCGAACCCGATTCCGCCGGCGCCGCCCGGCGCCGCCAAGGTGTTCGATCGCAGCGCCTACCCGGCGCCACCTCATGACTATGGGCGTTATCGCAGCTGGGCGTGGCTCGACGGGCACCTCCCGCCGGGCACCACTTGGGCAGACCCGGCGCAGGTGGCCGAAGTGGTCAGCAATGCCCTCGATCAGCGCGGCTTGCGTCCGCTGCACGATAACCGTCCGGCCGACCTGTTTGTCAGTGCCAACCTGCACCAGGAAACCCGCTGGCGCCAGCAGCAGGACGACTACGGTTATTACGGCGCTGGTTATGGCGGTTACAACCACTATGGCAACGGTTACGGCATGTACGGCAGCGTGCCGATCGTGCGCACGTATCAGGAACAAGTCCTGGTGGTGCAGGTGGATCTGTACGACGCCGGCACCGGTCAGCCCGTGTGGAGCGGCAGCGCCGAAACCGGCCAAAGCGGCAGCCAGAGCGAACAAGCCGATGCCCTGCGAAAGGCTGTAGAAAAGGCAATGTCGGCGTATCCTCCCAGTTAGCTTCTGTAGATAAGAAGCATTCCGCTGGTTTTGCCTCAACCGGAGAAAGATCATGTTCCGCCGTCTCGCTGTACTGGCCGTGGCCGCGCTGCTCAGTGCCTGCGCCGCCAACCAGGTCAATCATGACTTTGACGCCAGCCGCGATTTTGCCGCCTACCGCAGCTGGAGCTGGAAAGAACCCGCCCTGCAATACCGCCCGGATGATCCGCGGATCAAGAGTGACCTGACCGAACAACGCATCCGTGAATCGGTGACCGATCAGCTCGATCAGCGAGGCTTGCGTCCGGCCGCCACCGGCACCCGGGGCGATTTGAACGTACAGACTTATCTGATCGTCGAAGAGCGCCAGCAACAAGTCACCACCAGCTACGGCGGCGGTTACGGTAACCCCTGGAACGGTTACTGGGGCGCGCCGATGTACAACGAAACCCGCAACGTCAGCTACAAAGTGGCGACCATCCAGATCGACCTGCTCGACGGCAAGGACGGCAAACTGGTGTGGCGCGGCAGCGACGAACAATTGCTCAGCGGCTCGCCGAACCCGTCGGATCGCAGCACTGCGATCCACGAAACCGTGACGCGCATCCTCGCCAACTACCCACCCAAACTCGCTCACTAACACCACCTCACCCCTGTGGGAGCGAGCCTGCTCGCGAAGACGGACTGACATTCGACATAGATGTTGAATGTGCCGGCCTCTTCGCGAGCAGGCTCGCTCCCACAGGGTTTTTGTTGTCTGGGCTGGCGAGTTGCCAGCAGTCTGGTCAACCCTTGTCTACACTGCTCTTCACCAACGGAGAAAGCCCCGGCTGTGCACCGGCAAAGGAGTGCGCGATGTCTCCCCGCTTGCAGTTTCGTGGACCGGCCCGGCAACGGGGGGCGATTGGTTTGATGGCGGCGCTGACCCTGGCAATGGCGCTGGTGTTCTTGCTGGTGGTGGTCGACAGCGGTCGGCTCTACTTGGAAAAACGCAACCTGCAACGGGTCGCCGACATGGCCGCGCTGGAAGCCGCGACACGGGGCGGCGACTGCCTGGCCGGCGCCTCCGCCGTCACCTACGCCAGCGCCAGCGCCCAACGCAATGGTTTCGCCATCCCCAGCGCCGGCCGCGCCCTGGCCGTTGCCTGCGGCGTGGTGAACGTGAACGCCGGCAATATTCGGGTGTTCGCGGCTGACCCGAACAAAAGCGAGGCGATCCGGGTAATCGCCAGCCATGTGGTGCCGCAGAGTCTGGTCGGCGGCCTCGGCGCCATGTTCGGCGGCGCGCCTGCCAACTCGACCATTAACCTGAGTGCTACGGCAGTCGCAGGTGTTGCGGGGCCGCCCGTTGCCCAGTTGAGTATTCGCAGCACGCTGGTTGACGTGAATCTGTTGAATGGCTTTTTGTCCGGTCTGAGTGGTGCGCCTATCAACCTGACGATCGCGAATTGGAACGGTTTGGTCGCCGCCAATATCAACCTGCTCAAGTACATGGATCAACTCGCTATCGACCTGCACGTCACCGCAGGCGACTACACGCAACTGCTCGGTGCCGACGCCACCGTGGGTCAACTGCTGCGGGCCGCCGCGACGGTAGCCCAGGCCAATGGCGCGACGGCGGACGTGCAAACCGGTCTGAATGGCCTGGCCAGCACTGTCGTCAACCCGCTCAAAGTGCATTTGGGTGACATCCTGCAGTTGCAGACGGGCAGCACCGCGTCCGGTTTGAACGCTAACGTGAACGCCTTTCAACTGGTCCAGGCATTTATCGAGTTGGGCAACAGCAAGAGCGCGGTGACGGGCACGCTTCCGGTCAATCTGCTGGGGTTGGGCCTCGGGGCCACGGCAAATATCAAGGTGATCGAGCCGCCACAGTTATCCGTGGTCGGTAACCCGGCCTTGGCAAAACTGGCGCCGTTGGGGGCCAATCGAATCTATGTACGCACCGCGCAGGTCCGGGTATTGGTGAGCGTGGATTTGTCGCTGGCTACCAATCTGCTCGGCGTGGTGACGAGCACGTTGTCTGTTGTCACCGGGTTACTGGGACTCGATTTGTATGTATTGCCCGATCACAATCTGGACGTGAGTCTTGAAGCGGGTGGGGGCAGCAGTTACGTCACCGACTACACCTGCGTCAGCGAGACCAATAAAAGCCTGACCGCTTTCACCACCACCACCGTGGCTGAATTGCGGGTCGGACGCGTCAACTCCAATTGGGCATCTTCGGCCGGGCCTATGAGCGTCACGCCCTTCACCTTGCTCGATATCCGGCATGCCGGCGTGCCCTTTTCCGGCGGTGGCGCTGAACTCAGGATCGACAGCCCCGTCGTGCCGACCAGTGCCTCAACCACGTTCATCAACCCACCGAAAGTCGGGTTGGCCCCCTCCATTCCGCCTTACACCTTGACCGCCACCAACGCGATCGCCGGCTTGTCGCAGGCGATCAATCCCTTGCCATTGATTGTCCACACGCCATCATTCAGTCCCGGTTTTCTGTTACAGGCTGTCTTCGACTTGCTGAATTCACTGCTCACCAGCGTGCTGTCGCTATTGACGACAACGCTGAACTCGATCCTCAGCCCGCTACTGGACAACCTGCTCAACACCGTCCTGAAAACCCTCGGGATCGAGGTCGGGAAAATCCAGGTCGGCGCCAACCTCAGCTGTCACTCCGGCCGGGCGTCACTGGTGATCTGATCTGGTGGAGCAACCGGCAGTTCGATACAAAACCGAGCGCCCTCCACCGAGTTGCGCACGCTCAGGCGCCCACCCATGTTCTCGACGATGCCGTAGCTCACCGACAACCCCAACCCGGTGCCGATGCCGACCGGTTTGGTGGTGAAGAACGGTTCGAAAATCTTCTCCATCAGCCGCGGATCGATGCCGCCGCCATTGTCCTCGACCCACAACCGCACCGACTGTTTATCCCGTTCGGCGTACACCGAAATCCACGGCTTGAACTCGCGGTCGGCTTCACGTTTGCTCAGCAGCGCGTCCCGGGCGTTGACCATCAGGTTGATCAACACCTGCTCCAGCTGATCGACGTAGCCGCGCACTTGCACGTCAAAACCGGTCTCGCTGACGCGTAACTCGACCCCTTTGCCGCGCATGCCTTCAGCCAGCAGCGACAGCGTGCCCTCGATGGCCTGCGCCGGGTTGAACGGATGTTGTTCGATTTCCGAACGACGACCAAACACGCGCATGTGATCGACCACCCGCGCGGCGCGCTGGACCTGTGAATCGATGCGGTTGAGCTTGTCGGTCAGGTAGTCGATCTGCACCTCGCCGGTGCTCAGGCGCTTGAGCACGTTGACGATGGCCATGCGCATCACGTTCAGCGGCTGATTGATTTCGTGGGCCAGGCCGGTGGCCATTTCGCCGAGGGTGGCCATTTTGGCGCTCTGCGTGAGCTGCTGCTGCGAACGCCGGACTTCGGTGTTATCGCGCCCGACCGCCTGAATCTCCAGCAGGTGCCCTTGCTCATCGAACACCCCGCGATCCGACCAGACCCACCACGCATGCTCCCGGCCGGGCAGTTGCAGGTTGATTTCCGCGGTACTCACCGGGAATTCCGGGCTCAGTTGACTGAGCCGCTGCACGAACGCTTCTCGCTGTTCGTCCGACATCCATTGGCCCAGATTCACCCCGGGCAATTGTTCGGGCTGGCATTCCAGATAAGTCGCCAACGGCCGGTTGCCGAAGGTCAGTGTCAGGTCCGGGCGATACCGGCAAATCATCGCTGGCGAGTCTTCGACCAGAATCCGGTAGCGCTCTTCGCTCTGTTTCACTTGTTCGGCGGCCAGGGTCGCTTCGGTGACGTCCAGCCACAAGCCGACGGCTTCCACCGGCAGGCCGAGGTCATCGCGCAGCAGTTTGGCTTCGTCGAGCAGCCAGTGGTAATCGCCGCGATGGTCGCGCATTCGATAACGGGCGCGCACCGAGCCTTCGCGCAACAACTGCCGGGTGCGCTCGAAATACTGAGCGCGGTCCTGCGGGTGAATACGTTCGATCAAGGCCCCGGCGCTGCAATCGGCGAGGGTCAGCCCGAGCAGTGGCAACAGACTGTCGCTGAAAAACGTCGGTTGCAACGCGCCTTCGACGTAACGCTGCACGTAAATCACCGCGGGTGAGCTGGCGATCAGATTGTCCAGCCGCGCATGGGCGGTGGCGGCGTTCTGTTGCTGATTCTTGATGTCGCTGATGTCGAGCATGAAGCCGACTAAACGCCGCTGTTTGCCGGCGCCCAGAGCCTGGCCTTGCAGGCGATACCAGATCGGCGCGTGTGTTGCATCGGGTCGGTGCAGGCGCACGCACAGCAGTAACGGAGTGCCGGCGTCCTGCAAATCCTGCAGGCGACTGCGCAGTTCTTCGCGGTCGGCGGGGTGGATGTGGTCGAGCCATTCGCTCAGCGGTAATTGCGTGCTCGTCAGGTTCAGCACACTGGCGAGCGACGGCGCCAATTGCACCTCGGCGCTGTCACTGAACACTTCCCACCAACCGGTGCCGAGCAATCCTTGCAGCGACTCCAGCCGCTCCAGTTGCAATTGATGGCGATGCTCGCGCAGGCGCTCCAGCAGCGGGCTGGCCAGTGCGGCGGTGAGTTGCAACCAGTCGCTGTCGTTCAGGTCCGGGGCACGTTGCTGGGCCGTATACACACCGCAGAGCAACCAGGCGACCACACCGTGAGCGTCGTAATAGGGCACCGCCAAGCCGTCGGCGTGACCGAAGATGTCTTGCAGGCGCGGGTGCATGGCGGGCGTCAGGTGTTGTGCGACCGAACCGTTCAAGCTGTCGAGCCCGGTGCCCAGGCGCTGAGCGTTTTGCCACAGCTTCGGCGCATCGAGGGCGGCGAATTGCTGATGAATTTGCCAGCCCTGCGCCTGCTCATCGAGCAGTGCCACCGCGATGCACGGGATGTGAAAACGTTGCGCCAACACCTGCAACTGATCCAGCAACACATCGGGCAGGCGCGCCAGGCTGCACAGGCGCAGCTGTTCGCTGATCTTCGCCGCGAGTAACTGGTTCTGTTCGCGGCTGCGAGATTGCCGGCGCTCGAGCAAGACGTCGCCGATGTCGAGCAACTGCAACAACCAGTTTTTTTCCAGGGACTGGACCCAGCCGCGCAGGTGCAGCGGTTGTCCGCTGACGGTGTAGAAGTCCAGGTCCAGAGTCTGTCCCTGCCAGTCTGCGGGCGCGCCTTCGACCACCAGACTGCTGTGAGGCATGAGGTAATCCACCAGCAGCGGGGACTGCGCGGCTGGAATCTGTTGGGCCAGCATATGCCGCAGCGGTCCCGTCTGATGAATCACCCGGCCTTCGGCATCCAGGTACAACTGCAGGCCGACACTCTGCACGCACAGGGTGTCGGGCATGGCCACAGGCTGTGGCGGTGGGCGGTTCAGCAGACGGCCGAACAGTTTGTCCCCGGAGCTCAAAATTGCAGACTCGAACTGGCGCTGAGGGTCGCCGGCAGATTGGGCACCGAGCCGATCCCCGGCAGCACCAGAAACGGCACCACGCGGTTGAGCTTGCTGGTGGGGTAATTGATTTGCACCTTCAGCACCCCGGCGACAAAGCTGATGGTGGAATCGGTAGCGGCATTGAAGTTCAGCGCGGCGGGAATCCAGGCCAGTTGCCGGGTCAATTCGGCGGCTGCGGTGGTTTGCACCAAGGTCGCGTAACCGGGGGCGCTCGGGTCCACCGCCACGCTACGGCGCACGGCTTCGGCGGTCGACTGGTTGAACGATTGCATCAGCAACAGCGGCAAGCTGTAACTCACAATCCCATAGAACACGGCGAAAAAAAGTACGAACACCAAGGCGAACTCGATCGCAACGGCGCCTTTTTGCTTGCGGGGGAGGCTTGATTTCATGAGTGCGTCTACCCTGACTGTCACAGCGTGATATCAGCATAGAATCATTCAGCCATAACGGATGTTTTTTACCGAATGCAAAGCCTTGTTTTGTTGATCTGGCTGACGCTTTGCGCGGCGCAGGATGCCCGGGAAAAGCACATCGCCAACAGCCTGACCCTCGGCGCAGGTGCGTTGGCGCTGACCTGGTTGCTGTGGACCGATACCACCTGGCTGGGCGCCGAGGCCGCGCAGGGTGGTTGGGCGTTGTTGCTGGCGCTGGCCTTCACCTTGCCCGGTTATGCGTTGCGCCGCATGGGCGCGGGCGATGTAAAACTGATGGGCGCCTTGGGTCTCGCGACGGACGGTATGCACCTGCTGGGCAGCTTTATCGGTGCCGCATTGGCCAGTGTTTTATGGCTGTTGCTAGCGCCAAGAGTCTGGCTTCATTTGGGTCAAGGGCTTAGGACTCGTCTTCGATACCTGGAGCCGGGAGTGTCAAGGAAGCAGCCATTTGCGCCCTTTGTGTTGGTGGGGTTGTTGTTCACGTTCGCCTGGATCCACTAGCCGCCCGCTCTATGTACAGAGTCAGAAAGTGCGTCTACTTTCAAATCACTGGTTGTACAGCTTGGGGCTGTCAGTACAGGAGCGGTCAGCGTTGGCCTGAGCATGGAGTGGCGCGTGAATAAGTTTACGTCTGCGGTAAAAATCCTGGTGGTCGATGATCAGCCTTTGATCGTGGAGGAACTGTGCGAATTCCTCGAGAGCAAGGGCTATGGCTGTATTCCGTGTGAGTCCGGTCAGCAGGCGATCGAGCGCTTTGAGGAGGATCTGGATATCGGCCTGGTGCTGTGTGATTTGCAGATGCCTGGGCTGGACGGGATTGAGCTGGTTCAGGCGTTGCAGCGGTTGTCTGGCAAGCACCGGGCCTTTGAAGCAATCATGTTGACGGGGCGTGCGGACAAGCAGGATGTGATCAAGGCGCTGCGGGCCGGGTTTGCTGATTATTATCAGAAGCCGGTCGATCTGGCTGAGTTGCTGGAAGGGGTTCGGCGTCAGGAGGTGGCGTTGCATGAACGGCAGAAAAATCTGCAACTGGGGCATTTGAATCAGAAGCTGCAGTATCTGTCTGAGTCGATCGATGATTTGTATCAGGATCTGGATAAGGTTCGACGTGGGCCTCAGGCGGATGTTGGCGATGCTGAGGTCAGTGATGTGGATCGGGTGGAGATGCCGGCGATTTTCAATCAGTTGTCGCCTCGTCAGTTGGATGTGGCGCGGTTGGTGGGCAAGGGGCAGACCAATTATCAGATTGCCTGTGAGCTTGGGATTACCGAGAACACGGTGAAGCTGTATGTGTCGCAGGTGTTGCGTTTGACGCATATGCATAATCGGACGCAGTTGGCGTTGGCGTTGTCGCCCAGCAATTCGGGGATGCGCCAGCGGGTTACGGCTCACTGATGCACACGGTTCAACCTGTAGGAGTGAGCCTGCTCGCGAAGGCGTCCTCACATCCAACCAGTTTTTTACTGATGTACTCCGTCCAAACTGTGGGAGCTGGCTTGCCTGCGATGGCGGCCTGACAGCCGACCAATCTCCATCAGATGTACCCAGATCAAACTGTGGGAGCGAGCTTGCTCGCGAAGGCGTCCTGATAGACGACCATTCTCTTCCTTGGTGTACATATCCATTCCTGCGGTAACGGCCGCTGGCGGTTTCGCCCTTACGGCGAGGCACTTTTTTCAAACGCCCTCCGTGTCAGGGGACACTGCCCTCCGGTCTGCTTCGCTACGACCTACATGCAGCGTGTTCGACTGCGTCGAACGGCGCTGCGCGCCACTCCCTGGATGCACACCTCCACTCAGCCTCCCGAAGGGGCGGGCAGATCAAAAGCGGCAGGCGAGCTAACGCTCGGCCTGTTGAGTGGTGAGAAGCAACGGCTGTACGCCGATCAATGTAGGAGCCTGGCTTGCCAGCGATGGCGGCCTGACAGCCGACCAATCTCTACCAGATACACCCAGTCCAACTGTGGGAGCGAGCCTGCTCGCGAAAGCGGTATGCCAGACAACATTGATGTTGAATGTTAAATCGCATTCGCGAGCAGGCTCGCTCCCACAGGGATTGGCGTTTACTGGGGGATTAGCGATGTGGCGCGGGTTTGGGCAGTACGAGGTTGTCCATCATCCGGTTTGCCGCCAGTTCGGCGAGCATGACGATCTGCTGGATGGCCATGGCGGTGTTGCGGTGCGGGCCTTCCAGGTACGCGGCAAAATCGCCGGCCATGACGCTGGCCTGGGCCAGGGTTTCACAGGTGTGGGCCAGCAGGTCTTCGTCTTTGAGGTCCGGTGCAAGCATGAACATGGTGCTGGGTTTGCGGGTGGGCGGTGACTTCAGTACTGCAGGGTTGAGGTAGTGATTCAACGCGCGTTCGGCGGCGTCGTGGAATTTTTTGGAATCGACGGATTCGTAGGGGGAAACGTCGTCGGTTTCCGGGGGATTTGGTGTTTCTTTGAACATGGTGAGACTCCAAGTAAATTGTGGAGCTGCCACTGATCGCTGCGACGCGATTTGAAGGAGGCAGCTGTACGCGGGGTCGCAGACCGAGCTACTTGGTAAACCCGGCATACCCGAAGGTATCCCGCGCACAGCCACCATAAAACCAATCGACAATCTATGAAGGAGAGTCGATTGAGGACGGTGATTATGCACCAAGTAAGCTAAGACGGACTGCGACGCCCGGTCGCTGAATTTGCAGCGACACCCAAAGCCTACCCATTTCCCGTCTGACCCAACAACCGACACAACCTGTCGGAATCCTCCTCAAAAACCGTCCCGGCTGTAGGACCCGCGTAAATTTTCAGACTGATCTCAATCGAAATGTGGGAGCGAGCCTGCTCGCGAAGGCGGCAAACCACACACAAAAAAATCAAAACCTACCCCCCCGACCCACTGCTCACCGTCCCCCCCTGATCCTGATCAAAAAACTGCGGGATCTCATGCTCATAACTCTTCAACCAGCGCTGCATGCTCAGCTCCCGTTCAGTCGCCGTCGAGGTCTGTGGTTTCTGCGAAGCCGCCTTGTTGCTGCTTTGCAGTTGTAGCCAGCCTTCGGTTTCCGCTTGTTGTGGCGAGGATGGGCCGTCGAGCGCATGGGCGGCGAGGGGCAGGGCCAGCAGGCAGCAGAGGACGATTGGTTTCATCGCAAAGGACTCCCTATTGAAGGCTCGGCGTCGTGACGACGGCGACCTGGTTCGCAGGAATCGGGCCTGTCTTGCCCGGGGTCTTGAGTTTTTGTGCACGTTCCTGGGCTGCGGTGACTTGGGCGGGGCTGAGGCCGAGGCGGCTGACGAGTTCGGCGGCGCGGCTCCAGTCGTCCTGGTAGATCAGCAGCGTCACCATGTTCAATGCGGCCAGTTGATCGCCTTGCTTGAGTTCCATGGCGGTGAGGAATTCGAAGCGTGCATCGTCGACGCGCAGTTGGTTGAGGTACACCACGCCGAGGTCGTTGCGGATTTTGTCGTCGGTGGGCGCCAGCCGTGCGGCGCGTAGCAGGTGGGACTGGGCCAGGCCGTTGTCGCCCTTGGCGGCGGCGAGTTGGCCCAGGCCGTGTTCGGCTTCGGCGGCCATGCAGGTGCCGAGCAGGCTGCGGTATAACGGTTCGGCTTCGCTGCGGCCCAGCAGGCGGTAGACCTTGGCCCGGCGCAGGCGCACGTCGGCCACGTTGTCCGGCAGGCTTTGCAGGTTGGCCAGGCTGGCGTGCAGTTTGCCGTCGTTGGCCATGTCGTCGGCCAGGTTCAATTTCAGCTGTTCATCGCCACTCAATTTGCTGCAACTGGCACTGCTGGTCAGGGCGTTCCACGGTGCCTGGCCGTCGGTGGCGCAACCGCCCAATAACAGCAAACTCAAACCGGCAATCATTGCTTTCATCAGGATCCCTCTACGAACCAATGGCCCGGGCCAGGGCGGTGAAGCCCGGGCCGGCCAGCACGATCAATAACGCCGGGAAGAGAAACAGCATCATCACGACGGACATTTTGGCGGACATCTTGGAGATGTATTCCTGCAGGCGCGTCAGGCGCCGGTCATCGAACAATTGCTTGAGCGTCAGCAGGGATTTCATCGCGCCGCCGCCCTGATGAATCAACTGCTCAAGGATCACGCAGGTGTCGGTGAATTCATCGACCGCCAGTAAACGGCTGACCTTGTGCAACTCTTCGCCCAGTTCCAGGCCGGAGTCGACACGGGCCAGCACCAGGCGCAGTTCATGGGTCAGCGCGGGCATGAGTTGTTTGCCTTCGGTGCTCAGGACGCGCAACGACTGCTCCACCGCCATGCCCGATTCGAACAGGATGCGCAGCAGCGGGATGAAGGTGGAGATCTCGGACGCCAGTTGTTTTTGTCGACGCAGGGCGGCGGCGACGAGTAAGCGCTTGGGCAGCAAATAGCCGATGGCCGTGGCAAACAGCGGGGCGATCCAGTGGTTCTCCGTGTCGGGGTAAAACAACCCCTGAATCAGCAGGCTCAGGGCCAGTGCCAGCAACGGCACGCCGACCTGGCACGCGGCGAACAGCGAGCGTCGGCGGGTGCTGCGCCAGCCGAGACGGTTGAGCAGTGCCTGGGTTTCGTTGTCCAGGTTGACCGAGCGTTGACCGATCCGGCTATTGCCCAACGCCTGCAACCAGAGACCCAGCTGGCTGTGGCCGAGCGGCTTGCCGTCCAGTCGCTGGGCTACCTGACGCGCCCGCCGACGCTGGTCCAGCAGGCTGCTGAGCAGCAACAACATGGCCCCGAAAAACAGCAGCGCACTGATCAGTAGAGGCATTTTCATACGCTGCGCAACATGCGCCAGAGCGCCAGGCTGCCCACCGCCTGCAAACCGAACGCTGTCGCCAGCATGATTTGCCCCGAGTGGTCATTCCACATGGCGAGTAAATAGGCAGGGTTGGCGACCAGGAAATAACCGGCCAGGCCCAGCGGCAAACACCCCAGCACCCACGCGGTCACCCGGGTTTCACCGGTCATGGCGCTGAGTTGGCGGGCGGCCTGTTCACGCTCGCGGATCATCTTGATCAGGTTCTCCAGCAGTTCACTGGCATTGCCGCCGTAGCGGTGATTGACCTTCAATCCCAGGGCCAGCAGGCGCAGTTCATCCTTCTCATACAGCTCGGCGAAGTCCGATGCGGCATCGGGCAGGCTGACGCCCAACTGCACGTTACGCTGGACCCGGCCCATGGCATTTTTCAGCGGATCGTCGGCAGCCTCGATGGCGCCGAGCAGGGCATCGGCCAGGGTGCGACCGGATTTCAGGCTGCGCACGGTGTGATCAAGCAATGGCGGCAGTTGTTCGATCATGCGCTTGAGCCGCCGCTGATAACGCCAGCTGACATACAGCCGCAGGAGTACCGGCGGCATCAGCACGAACAGTAGCGCACCGATCCAGCCCCCAACGATAAAACCCAGCAAAATACCGAGGGCCCACAGCAACAGCCAGCGACCCAGCCGTTCGGAGGGACGCCCGAGACCGGCGCGCAGAAACGCCCGTTCCGGTCCGGCCCAGGCCGTTTTCTCGACAACGATTTGCGGCTGCCCTTGGGTCAGGCGACCCAGTACGCGTTCGGTCCCGGTCTGGCGCAGCCCGCGCAGCAACAAACGGATCGATAGCCCGAACAGGATCAGGCAAACGAGAATCAGCAGTGCCGGTTTGAGCATGCCGTGGCCTCAGTGCGGTGAGGAAACAAGTGCCGTCTCGCGGCGCAGTTTGTCGCCGGCGGGGTTGACCGCCTCGCGCATAAAACCGAAACCGGTGCGACGGTCGAGCCTGAACAAGGTGTTGGTCACGTACACGTCATCGCGCACGCCGACCACTTCCACGACCTCACTGACGCAGCGTCGGCCATCGGGCAGGCGGGTGAGCTGGATCACCACGTCCAGCGCGGCACAAATCATCTGGCGCAAGGTCTTTTCGGCGATGGTGCGGCCGGTCAGCCCGACCAGTGTTTCCAGGCGCAGCAGCGCATCCTGGGCGTTGTTGGCGTGTACGGTGCTCATCGAACCGTCGTGGCCGGTGTTCATGGCCGTGAGGACGTCTAGCACTTCGACGCCGCGAATTTCACCGAGGATGATCCGGTCCGGGCGCATCCGCAGCGCGTTGCGGATCAGGTCGCTGGACTTCACTTCGCCGTGGCCCTCGGCATTCGGCGGCCGGGTTTCGAGGCGCACGACGTGCGGGTGGCCGAGTTGCAGTTCGGCGACGTCTTCGATGGTGACGAGGCGTTCGTGCGGGTTGATCAACTGGCTGAGGATGTTCAACAGCGTGGTTTTGCCGGTGCCGGTACCGCCACTGATCAGGATGTTGCAGCGCTTGCCCACGGCTTCCTGAATGAAATCGAAGATCGCCTGATCGATGGTTTGCATCGCCATCAGGTCGTTGCTTTTGAGCATGTCCTTGCGGAATTTTCGAATCGACAGACACGGCCCGTCGAGGGCAATCGGCGGGATGATTGCGTTGACCCGGCTGCCATCGGGCAGGCGCGCATCGACCATCGGCGAGGACTCGTCGAGCCGTCGGCCGAGGGGCGCGAGGATACGTTGCATCACGCGTTCGACGTGGTGCGAGTCGATGAAGCGCAAGTCACTTTGATGCAGCACGCCATCGCGTTCGATGAACACCCGGTGCGGACCGTTGACCAGGATCTCGGTCACGGAAGGGTCGCGCAGCAGCACTTCCAGCGGGCCGAAACCGGTGAGTTCGTCGACCAATTCTTCGGCCAGACGCTCCATCTCATAGCGGGAAATCGCCAAGTGCAGCCGGGCAATGTATTCGGCCACTTTGTCGATGACGAATTGCGACAGCGCTGGCCTCGACCCCTCCAGCAAATTTTTTCCGGACTCTTCAATGGCGTCGATGATGTAGCGGTGCAACACCAGCTTCAGGCCTTCGTTGTCGGTGTTGCCGGCCGGCGCGCGCGCAGGGGCACCGAAGAGTTTTTCCGAGCTCATTGCGCACCCCTCAGCCGGTTGAACCAGCCGGTCTTGGGTTTGGCCAGGCCTTCGGAGCGTTTCGCCAGGCGTTCGCCGAGGGTACGCAGGCTTTGGGTCAGGCCTTCACGCGGGGCCAGTTCGAACAGGCTCACGCCTTGGTTTTTCGCGTTCAGGCGCACTTCCGGGCTGAAGGCCAGAATCGCGAAGACTTCCATGCCAAAGCTCTTGCCCAGGGTGTCGGCGTCGGGGGCGACGTTGCGCAGGTAGCGGTCGATCAGCAGGCGGGCGTGATCGAGCTTCATGCCTTTTTCGCGCCACAGGTTGAGCACCGCGAGGTTGCGCCGGCAGTCGAGCACGTTCTGATCGGTGTACCACAGCAGCTTGTCGCAATGACTGACAAAGGTGCGCAGCGCTTCGCTGTCCGGCTGGCCGGTGAGGTTCACCACGATGTGCTGAAAGTGTTGGCGCAGGGCGCTGAGCAGCATGTACAACTCGGCGGCGCTGGTGCGCTCCAGCGGTTCATCGTGGCTGGCGTAGGCGAGGATTCGCAGTCCCGCTTCATTGCTGGTGAACGCACTGTCGATCAGCGTGGCGTCGAGGCGCCGCAAATGCCGTAGGGCGTCGCCGAAATGAAACGAGCTCTCCAGCCCGAGCAACGCCAGGCTGTCGCCGCGTGGCAAGCCCAGGTCCAGCAACAAGGTTTGCTGTCCGCTCTTCTGCACCACTTGCGCCATGTGGTTGGCGAGCAGCGCACCGTCGGCGTTGGTTTGCGCGCCGTAGAGCACGGTCAGGCCACCGAGCTGGGTACTCGGCGCCACCGTCGGCAGGCGTTTGCCGAGACGGCGCACCAGCCCCGAGACTTCGCTGGAACGCGAGCCATAGGCGACAAAATCCCGCGCGCCGGCACGCATCGCATTCAGCACAAGCTGATTGTCCATGCCATCGCCCAGAGCCACGATCGCCAGCATCGGCTTGGCTTCCAGTGCGCCTTCGATCAGCGCGCTTTGCGCGACCACGTGTTCGCGGTCCAGCCCGACGAACACCAGGCTGGCGAAGGTGACGTCGACCAGCGCCAACAGTTCGTCGAGGCTGCCGCCGCCGGCGCTGACCACCTGGCCCAATGGGGCGAGGGCGCCTTGCAGCCACTCAAGGTCAGTGTCGTTACGCGTGATGGCGAGGAAGGTCTGGCTCAGGTTCTGGCTCATTGCGATAACCCGCTGCGTTTATCGAAGTTGCCGTCTTCGAGGAAGTACATGCGATAGAAACCGGGGTCGTAGTTGCGCAGTTGTTCACCGGGCAAAGACGGCAGTGGCGCATTGACGGCCAGTGGTTGAACCAGGTGCGGCGTAACGATCATCAGCAGTTCACGCTCTTCGCGCCTGATCGATGAACTGCGGAAAAAGGCACCGAGGATCGGGATGTCCCCCAGCCCCGGAAACTTGTCGACCTGGGAGGAGTTTTGCGTGCTGATCAAACCGCTGATGACAAAACTCTCGCCATCGGCCAGGGAGATGCTGGTGTCGGTGCGGCGAATGGTGAACGCCGGGACGGTGGTGCCACCGATGGTGACGGCGTTGGCGAAATCCAGCTCGCTGACCTCCGGCGCCACTTTCAGGGCGATGCGATCGTTGCTGACCACGGTCGGCGTGAGCGTCAGGCGGACCCCGAATTCCTTGTACTCGATGGAGTAGCTGTTGCTGTTGGCACTCGGCACCGGGATCGGGATTTCGCCGCCGGCGAGAAAGCTCGCGCTCTGCCCGCTGATCGCCACCAGGCTCGGCCGCGCCAGGGTGTAGGCGAAGCCGCTGCCTTCGAGGGCGTTGATGATCGCGAGGAAGTTGCCGCCGCCGGCGACGATATTGAACATGTCATTGGCCAGCGGAATGCTCGGCACGGCGATCCGCGGATCAATGTTGCGCAAAGGCAGCACTCGCGGGGTTACGGCGGTGTTCGGCACGGTGCCGGGGGAACCAAAGAGGAAGTTCGAGTTTTTCCCGTAGATCGAGGTGCTGGCCTCTTTCAGTTTGGTCCGGCTGACCTCGACGAAACGAATGTCGGTCTGCACTTGCGACGGTAGCAATGGGTCCTGAGAGGGAGGGGAAGACTTGCCGGTCATGGCCGCGGTGGCCCGCCCCTGCACGAACACCATGCTCTGACGCGGGGCGCTGGCGCAGGCCGTCCACACCATCAGGCTGGTGGCGCCGGGTGCCATGCCGGTGAGCAAGAAGGCCTGATTGCCGTTGACCCGCACGTCGGCGATTTTCGGGTCTCCCACGGCCAGCCGCGTAATCGCCACGGGGGATTGCACTTCCTGCTGCAAGCCTTCGCCGACTTCCAGTGTCGCCGGCAATTGGCCGAGGGCGGCACAGTTACCGTTAGCCGCGAAGGTCGCCGTGAGTGGCACGCCGCTCAGCAGCGAGCCCCAGAGCAGGCCTTGGAACATGAACATGGTACTTCTGCGCATGTAGATGCGTCCTTGCTCAATTCAGGGAGTTTGTTGAGTGATCTGATTGCCGCGAATGACTTCCACGCCTTTTTTCTGCGGTGCAGTGCTGGCGCCGAGGGTGAGGGGTTTGGGGGTGCCGACGAGGGCCAGTTGACTGAATTGCACGAGGTCGCGATTGGCGCTGGCGAGATTGGCCGGCGAAGCGCTTTCGCCCGCCCAGTAATGGGCCAGGCGTTTTTCTTCGGCGCTGCGCACGGCCAGGCGCAATGTGCCGGCCTGGGCCGCGAGCGTCAGGCGACTCAGCAAGGGTTCGGGGACGGCGAGCAACACCGAGCGGGCATTGGCACGCAGTTGGTCCTGCTTGAGTTGTTCTTCACTGCTGCGCGCCGGGTTGGCGGGGCGCCCGTCGTTGGTCAGCCCCAACTGTTCGCCGACCCCGAGTACGCGCAACGCCGGGACCACCACCTGGGCTGACTGCTGAGTGTTGTTGGCGTCGGCGCGCAGGAACAGCATCACGTCGACATAATCGCCCGGGCTCAGTTGCCCGCCTGCATTGGTGACTTCGTCCACTGCGACTGCAAGCGCGCGTTCATTGGGGCGAATCATTCGTGCCAGCGAGCTGCCGGCCTCGAAGCTTTGTTCGTTGAGCCAGGTGCCGGCGGTGAGGGCGTGCCACGGCGTGCGGCCAATCGCTTGCTCAAGCGTGGTCAAACTGCCGGCCGGGGCGGTACGCAGTTTTTCGAGGGTGACGTCGGCTGCGGTGATTTGAACGAAGGGCGCTACGTCGTGCAGCAGGACTACAACCGGCTGGCGCGTGGGGTCGTCCACTGGCACAGGTGTTGGATGGGTTGGCGATGAGGTGACGGCGGGTTGCACGACAGGCTCGGGAGTGGGTTGACGGCTCAGAGCAAGTCCCCAGTAACCGGCAATGATGGCACCCACCAGAAACAACCCGGCCAATCCCATGGTGACACGGCTGTTCATGAGGGCTCTCCCTTTCCTATGGCGGATGATCCGTACCGTCAAACGCGATAAATTCCCAAAAAAGCATTTAAATTCATGGAACTATTTCGCTATTTGAAGGTAGCGTAGCTAGAGCAAAATGCCATTACCGGACCGCAAATAACTCAGGAAAGCCGACGAGCGATTCTCTGGACCCCGTTTTTTGCCGAAAACGGGTGGGGTACTACTTAAGTATTAATACGTTCTTACAGTTGTTGGGATGGGGAATGCCGACAATGCTGGTGCTGGCAAAGGGGAATCATGTTGCGACCGTGCAACACCCGCAGTCCTCAGGAGAAGTCGTCATGTCCTTTAAAAGCGCTGTTCAGCACATCAAGAGTGAGATCGTTTTCTACTACAACCTGGCCAAAGACACTGAAGGCGCTTCGGGTATCGAATACGCCATCATTGCGGGGATGGCGGCGGTTGCACTGGCCGCGTTCATGACGCCGATTTCGGGTTCGATCACTACGATATTCAACAGCATCAAAGCTGTACTGCCGGCGCCTGCTCCTTGATCGTTGCAGTTTGCTAACCTGCCATGGCACAACTAACTTCAGCACTAAGTCCATTGCAGGAATCCCCCATGACCGCTCCCTCGCCGCAACGCCAACAGCTGCTCCTGGTCGATGACGAGGAGGATGCGTTGATGGAACTGGCGGAGTTGCTGGAAGGGGAGGGTTTTTGTTGTTTTACCGCGACGTCGGTCAAGCTCGCCTTACAGCACTTGACCCGTCACCCGGACATTGCGCTGGTGATCACGGATCTGCGCATGCCAGAGGAAAGCGGTATGTCACTGATCAAGCGCTTGCGCGAACACACGTCGCGTCAGCATTTGCCGGTGATCGTCACGTCGGGGCACGCGGACATGGAGGATGTCAGCGACATGCTGCGGTTGCAGGTGCTCGACCTGTTTCGCAAGCCGATTTATCACGTTCGGTTGCTGGAGACGCTGGATAACCTGTTTCCGCAGCCGCTGGTTCAGGCTTAGTCTGGACGACCGCTTTCGCGAGCAGGCTCGCTCCCACAGGGATTTGTGTCGTTACGCAAATCCAGTGTGGGAGCGAGCCTGCTCGCGAAAGCCATTTCAAACTTGCAAAAGATTTTGTTGCCTGGCATCAAGCCACCGGCCGCCAATGCCCGACCATGTGCTCAAGATCCCCAGCCCCCACCAACCGAAAGTCTCCACTGGCCCCCGCCGCACTCGCCAGCAATGTCACTTCACTGGGCAACCGCACCGGTTTGCGAAACTGCACGGCAACCTCGATGTTCGCCGTGGGCAGGTGATCGGCCAGCGCCGCCAACGTGCGCGCCTTGTTCCATAACCCGTGAGCAATGGCGGTCGGGAAACCAAACAGTTTCGCGCTGACGGCACTCAAGTGAATCGGGTTGTAATCGCCGGACACCTTGGCGTACCGGCGGCCAATGTCGGCCGGCGCTTTCCAGCGGGTCACTTCGATCTTGTCCTGCGTCGAGGCCGACACCTCCTCGACCGGTTCGCCGTCCAGTTTGACGCCCCGGCACAGCATCTGGCTTTGTGCTTCCCAGAGCGTTCCCAATTGATCGTCCAGCGTGGTCAGCAGATCGAACGTCGCACCCTTGGCATGGGGTTGCAGATTCTGCACCTGCACGCTGACGCGTACCCGATTCACACCGCCCATAGGGCGCAACACGCGAATGCGGTTGCTCAGGTGAATCAGCCCCAACAGGGGAAACGGAAACTCGCTTGCCGTGAGCAATTGCATCTGCAAGGCGAACGCGAGGATGTGCGGATAGGTCGGCGGCAGCAAGCCGTTGTCGGCAAATCCGCAGACGTTGCGATACGCCGCCAGGCGTTTGGGGTCGACATTGACCCAGCAGTGCAACCCGGTGTCGGGAAGGGTGGTGCCGGTGATTTTGCGTCGCGTCGCCGCTCGCAGGTACAACGCCGGCAGGCTCGGTTCGCGATTGAGTGTGTGCCAGTCGGTGATCATCACTAGGCCCCCAGAACACTTTGTCCACAGACCCGCAACGCCTGGCCGGTAAACGCACCGGTGCCCGGTTGCGCCAGCCACGCCACGGCCTCGGCAACGTCCTGGGGCAAGCCGCCCTGGCCGAGCGAACTCATACGTCGGCCCGCTTCACGCAAGCCGAACGGAATGTGCGCGGTCATCTGCGTTTCAATAAACCCCGGCGCCACCGCGTTGATGCTGATGCCGCGCTGATCCAGCAACGGCGCCCACGCTTGCGCCAAACCGATCAGCCCGGCCTTGCTCGCCGCGTAGTTGGTTTGCCCGCGATTGCCGGCGATGCCGCTGATGGAGGCCAGCAAAACCACCCGAGCGTTGTCGCGCAGGGTGCCGCTGTCGAGCAGGGCCTTGGTCAGCACTTGTGGCGCGTTGAGGTTGACCGCGAGTACGGCGTCCCAGAATTCCGGGGTCATGTTGGCCAGGGTTTTGTCGCGAGTGATCCCTGCGTTGTGCACCACGATGTCGACGCCGTCGGGCAGGTGTTCGATCAACTGTGCGGCAGCGTCTTCGGCACAAATGTCGAGGGTGATGCTGCGCCCGCCGAGACGTGCGGCGAGGGCGTCGAGATCGGTTTTTGCCGGTGGCACGTCGAGCAGAATCACTTCGGCGCCGTCACGGGCCAGTGTCTCGGCGATCGAGGCGCCGATGCCACGCGCTGCACCGGTCACCAACGCCTTGCGTCCGGCCAGCGGCCGCGTCCAGTCCTGAACGGGCGTGGTGCACGCTTTCAAACGAATCACTTGCCCGGACACAAACGCACTTTTCGGCGAGAGGAAAAACCTCAAAGGTCCTTCCAGTTGATCTTCCGCACCGTCGCCAACATAGATCAATTGCAACGTGCCGCCGCTACGAAGTTCCTTGGCCAGCGAACGGCTGAAGCCTTCCAGCGCACGCTGGGCACTGGCGGCGAACGGGTCGCTCAAGGTCTCGGGTGCACGGCCCAGAATCACCAAGTGCGCGCTGTGATCGAGGTTTTTCATCAGCGGCTGGAAGAATTCGCGCAGCTGTTTGAGCTGGTCGGTCTGCAGCAAATGACTGGCGTCGAACACCACGGCTTTGAGTTTCGGACCGTGCCCGGGAATCCACGCGGTGGCCAGCGATGGCTCGGTGCCGTAGCTGTAGATCGCGTCGGTCAGGCGATTGGCGAAAGCGCCGACCTTGTCCGCCAACGGGCCGCCGCCAATCAACAGCGCCCCGTCGACAGGCCGCAACCGGCCTGCCTGCCAGCGCTCCAGGCGAACCGGCGACGGCAAACCCAAGGCCCCGACCAGGCGATGGCCGATGGACGAATTGGCGAAGTCGATATAACGGTCTGACATGGAACGTGCTCCGGCGGCTGGGGTTCAAAGTGTGGACCAAGAATGGCAATCAGTCGTTCGATCCACGAGATAAGGCCTACGCTTGAACATTGCAGAGTAGTTTGTAGCGGCACTTTCAGGGTGATCGCAGACTGGAATTGGAATACAAACCCTGTGGGAGCGAGCGGGCTCACTCCTACAGGGGATCGGGTTTCAATTTGAATAATTCACAAGGAGCTTTTCATGACTCAGCTGCGCCGCGTCGCGATTATCGGCGGTAACCGTATTCCTTTCGCCCGCTCCAACGGGGCGTATGCCACCGCCAGTAACCAGGCGATGCTCACCGCAGCGCTCGAAGGCTTGATCGAACGCTACAACCTGCACGGCCTGCGCATGGGTGAAGTGGTCGCGGGGGCGGTGCTCAAGCTGTCGCGGGACATGAACCTGACCCGCGAATGCGTGCTCGGCTCACGGCTGTCGCCGGAAACGCCGGCCTATGACATTCAACAAGCGTGCGGCACCGGGCTGGAAGCGGCGTTGCTGGTGGCGAACAAGATTGCCCTGGGACAGATCGATTGCGGCATTGCCGGCGGCGTCGATACCACCTCGGATGCGCCGATCAGCGTCAGTGAAGGCCTGCGCAAGATTTTGCTGCAAGCCAATCGCGCCAAGACCACCGGCGACAAACTGAAAACATTTCTGCAACTGCGGCCTCGGCATCTGATTCCGGAGTTTCCGCGCAACGGTGAACCGCGCACTGGTTTGTCCATGGGTGAACACTGCGAGCTGATGGCGCAGACCTGGAACATCCCCCGTGAAGAACAGGATCAACTGGCGCTGGAAAGCCATCACCATCTGGCCGCGTCCTACGCCGAAGGCTGGCACAACGACCTGATGACACCGTTCCTCGGCCTGACCCGCGACAACAACCTGCGCCCGGACCTGACCCTGGAACAACTGGCCAAGCTGAAACCGGCGTTCGAGAAAAGTGCCAAGGGCACGATGACGGCGGGCAACTCGACGCCACTCACCGACGGTGCGTCGCTGGTGCTGCTGGGCAGTGAAAAATGGGCGAAGGAACGTGGCTTGCCGATCCTCGCGTACCTGCGCGATGGCGAAGCGGCGGCGGTGGATTTCGTCAACGGTGCCGAAGGCCTGTTGATGGCGCCGGTGTACGCGGTGCCGCGATTGTTGGCGCGTAATGGCCTGACCTTGCAGGACTTCGACTACTACGAAATCCACGAAGCCTTCGCCGCGCAAGTGCTCTGCACGTTGAAGGCCTGGGAAGATCCGCAGTATTGCAAAACCCGCCTGGGGCTTGATGCGCCACTGGGCTCCATCGACCGCAGCCGCCTCAACGTCAAAGGCAGTTCACTGGCGGCCGGGCATCCGTTTGCGGCAACCGGTGGGCGCATTGTCGCTAATCTGGCGAAGTTGCTGGACGCGGCGGGCAAGGGCCGGGGATTGATCTCGATCTGCGCGGCGGGCGGCCAAGGCGTGACCGCTATCATCGAGCGTTGATACTTTCCCCTGTGGGAGCGAGCCTGCTCGCGAATGCGGTGCGTCATTCAAGGGTGATGTCGTCTGATACGCCGCCTTCGCGAGCAGGCTCGCTCGCACAAGGAATGTGTTTGTAGGAATTGAGGACTTGGCCTACTGTCGCCCTATCTGCCGTCATGCGACATAAGGCCCCTCTATGACGACCAACGGACAACTTTCCCTCGAACGAACCATCCCAACCCTGTCGGCTTTACCGCGTCCACTATTCGCCCGGGTAGAAAGCCTGAACGCCGGTTCCTGGACGCCACCCCATCGCCACGACTGGGTGCAGTTTTCCTACGCCATCAGCGGCGTTCTCGGCGTACACACCGCCGAAGGCAGTTTCTATGCGCCGCCGCAGTGGGGCATCTGGATCCCGGCGGACCTTGAGCATCAAGTCGTGACCTCGATGCGCGCCGAAATGCGCAGCCTGTATGTGCGCCGCGAGGATTGCGAGTGGGCGGACGGGCGCTGCCGGGTGCTGGAAGTCACGCCGTTGGCGCGGGAACTGATCAAGAGTTTTTGCTTGCTGCCCGTGGAATATCCGCAGGGCGACAGCCAGGAAGCGCGGTTGGTGGGCGTGTTGCTGGATCAGTTGGCTAATTTGCCGGAGGTGGGGTTTTCCCTGCCGCTGCCACGGCATCAGCGATTGCTCGAGTTGTGTAATGAACTGATTGAAAGTCCCGAGCAGAACGTGACGTTGCAGGCGTGGGCAGAGCGCTTGGGAACGTCGGAAAAGACCCTGATGCGGCTGTTTCAGCGTGAGACGGGTTTAAGCTTTCGCGGCTGGCGACAACGGATGCGACTGTTGTCTTCGTTGAGTTTGCTGGAGGAGGGCGACAGCGTGACCAATGCCGCGCTGGCGTGTGGGTATGACTCGACGTCGGCGTTTATTGCTGCGTTCAAAAGCCTGTTCGGGTTTACCCCTGGCGAACTCTTCAAGCAATAACACCTCCATCGATGGCAGGCTCACTCCCAAAGTTGATCTGGGTGAACACAGTACATGTGGCTGACATCGATGGATGTGTGGAGTTGCTGAAGATCAGGTTTTGAAGCGTCGAACCAACCCGTCCAGTTCATTCGAAAGCCCGGCCAGGCTTTGCGAATCCAGACGCGCCGAGTTCGCCAGTTCCGCGACCAATTGCGCATCGCCATGGATCTGGCTGATGTGCCGGTTGATGTCTTCGGCCACGTGATGCTGTTCTTCGGCCGCTGTCGCGATCTGCGTGTTCATGTCGCGGATCACGTCCACCGATTCGCGAATCAACCCGAAGCTGTTGCGTGCTTCGCCGATGCGGCTCACCGACTGCTGCGACACTTCCAGGCTCGCGTGCATCTGTTGAGTCACCTGGCTGGTGCGCTTGGCGAGGTTGCCGAGCAGGCCGTCGATTTCTGCCGTGGAATCCGCCGTGCGTTTGGCCAGCGCCCGTACTTCGTCAGCCACCACCGCAAACCCGCGACCTTGCTCGCCGGCACGTGCCGCTTCGATGGCAGCGTTCAGCGCCAGCAGGTTGGTCTGTTCGGCGATCGAGCGAATGGTCCCCAGAATCGACTGGATGTCGTTGCTGTCGCGCTCGAGTTGCTGCATCGACTGCGCCGACTGTTCGATTTCCTGGCTCAAGCGATCAACGCTGCTCACCGCCGCATCAATCTGCTGCTGACCTTCGCGTGCCTGGCGCTGGCCACTGTCGGCAGAGTCCGCCGCCTGGCTGCAAGAGCGCGCGACTTCGTTGGCGGTGGCGACCATTTCGTGGAACGCCGTGGACACCATATCCACCGCTTCACGCTGGCGCCCGGCAGCTTCGGCCATGTCGTGGGAGACCTGGGTCGAGCTTTTCGAGGTGGCGAGAATCTTGGTCGCGGCGCCGCCGATGCTTTGAATCAGGTTGCGAATTGCGGTCAGGAACTGGTTGAACCAACTGGCCAGTTGCGCGGTTTCGTCGCTGCCACGGATTTCCAGGTTCTTGGTCAGGTCGCCTTCGCCTTGCGCGATGCCTTCCAGACCGCTGGCAACGCTGCGGATCGGTCGCACGATGACACTGGCGAAACTGGCGCCGAGGATGGCGAAGAATACTGCCAGCACGGCGGCGATGATTGCGATCAGCCAGGTCAGTTGGGTGGCCGAGCTCATTACGTCGTTTTGTTTGATCAGACCGATGAAGGTCCAGCCCAGTTGCTCCGACGGCCAGACGTTGGCCATGTAACGTTCGCCGTTGAGCTCGACTTCCACCAGGCCTTTGCCGGCCTTGGCCAGTTGTGCGTAACCCTCGCCGAGGCTGCTCAGCGGCTTGAAGTTGTGTTCCGGTTGTTTCGGGTCCACCAGGACCATGCCGGTGTTTTCCAGCAACATCAGGTAGCCGGTTTCACCGAGCTTGATCTGTTTGACGATTTCGGTGAGCTGCTTGAGCGTCACGTCGATGCTGACCACGCCGCCGTTGCTGCCCAACTTGTTGTCGATGGTGCGCACGGTGCTGACGTAAGTCGCATCGTCCTGTGCCCAATAATAGGCTTCAGTGCGAAACGGCTTGCCCGGCTTGGCCTGGGCCGCTTTGTACCAAGGGCGCTGGCGCGGGTCGTAGTTGTTCAGCTTGGCATCGTCCGGCCAGGACACATAACCACCGGCCGCGGTGCCGAGAATGGCATAGGCGTAGGACGGGTGGCTGTTGCCCAGGTCTTGCAGGAGGCCGAAGACTTTTTTGTCCATCTCGCCTTGCGGAATGCTCTCGGCGTTGGCGCTCATGTAAGTCTTGAGGCTGTCGTCGGAGTCCTTGATCAGCGGTTGTTTGGCCAGGTAGTCGACGTTCTGGCTGATGCCGTCGAAAAACAATTGCATGGCGTTGCTGACCTGACGAATTTCACGACCGCTGCCGTCGACGAAACTTTCCTTGGCATCGCTGCGCAGGTTCATCACAACGAGGGTGGCGACCAGCACCACGGGCAAGCAGGCGATGATTGCAAACGCCCAGGTCAACTTCTGTTTGATGTTCATCCGCGCTCCAGATTTTCTTGTAGGCCCACGCAGTGCAGATGACTCGCGGAATATTGGCAGCCGAAAACGTTGTTTTACGTGTTGCGTCCGTGAGTGCGCCGTCGTTTTCTGTAGGAACGATTGTCGGACAAATACCTTTGTCACTGATGACTTCGGCTGCTGGCGGGGGAAATTGAGGGCTGTTTGGAAAAATCCTACGAAGGGTGTGAGTCCGGATGTCAGCTTCTGTCGTAAATGCCCTCAAAACCATTCGCTTACGCGAGTCACTGGCTCGGCTATGATCTGCGACGGTCATTGACGACCGGCGGCGGATGAGCGATTAATCCGGCACATTGTGTGCATCACGTCGTTCACAGGTCGGCAACCCCTCCCCCGAACGAGTGGATTGCCGTATAACGAATGACTTTCGCGTGTTTGGTAATAAAGGACCCACAATAAAAGCTGATGAAGACTCCAAAACGCATTGAACCCCTGATCGAGGACGGTCTGGTCGACGAGGTGCTGCGCCCACTCATGAGTGGTAAAGAAGCAGCTGTTTATGTGGTGCGCTGCGGCAACGAGTTACGTTGCGCGAAGGTCTACAAGGAGGCGAATAAACGCAGTTTCCGTCAGGCGGCCGAGTATCAGGAAGGCCGCAAGGTGCGCAACAGCCGTCAGGCTCGCGCCATGGCCAAGGGCTCCAAGTTCGGCAAGAAAGAAACCGAAGACGCCTGGCAGAACGCCGAAGTGGCGGCCCTGTTCCGTCTGGCCGGTGCCGGCGTGCGGGTGCCCAAGCCGTATGACTTCCTCGAAGGCGTACTGCTCATGGAGCTGGTGGCCGATGAATACGGCGATGCCGCGCCGCGTCTGAACGACGTGGTACTGGAACCGGACCAGGCCCGTGAATATCACGCGTTCCTGATTTCGCAGATCGTGCTGATGCTGTGTACCGGTCTGGTGCACGGTGACCTGTCCGAGTTCAATGTGCTGTTGACCCCGGACGGCCCGGTCATCATCGACCTGCCTCAGGCGGTGGATGCGGCGGGTAACAACCACGCGTTCAACATGCTGGAGCGGGACGTGGGCAACATGGCGTCCTACTTCGGGCGGTTTGCGCCGGAGTTGAAAAAGACCAAGTACGCCAAGGAAATGTGGGCGTTGTACGAAGCCGGCACCTTGCACCCGGCCAGCATCTTGACCGGTGAGTTCGACGAGCCGGAAGAGTTGGCTGACGTTGGCGGGGTCATTCGTGAAATCGAGGCTGCGCGGCTGGACGAAGAGCGTAAGCAAGCGATCCGCGCTGCCGACGACGCGCCACCGAGCAAGGCCGAAGAACCGCCTCCGCCCTGGATGCAGTGATGGGCTAAACAGAAACCCGGCTTCGGCCGGGTTTTTTGTAGATGCCCCCAACTTCCCAAACACTGATGTTTACTGTGGGAGCGAGCCTGCTCGCGAATGCGGTGTGTCATTCAAACTCAATGTCGACTGATCCATCGCTTTCGCGAGCAGGCTCGCTCCCACAGTCATTTGCTTTCACTATAGATTTTCCGTTTTATTGAATTTTGTGATCTCCCGGACTCCCCACACTCAAGGATTGAATGTGAACACCTCCACCCGCAACGCCCGCCTGATCATCGCCGCCCGTCTGGTTTCGGACTTTGGCGCTTTCCTCAACATGGTCGCCCTGGCCACTTATGTTTACCTGCTCAGCAACAGCGCCATGAGTGTCGGCATCTTTCTCGCCAGCCGTGTCGGTGGCGGGATTTTCGCCAGTCTGATCGGCACCACGTTCTATCGCCGTTGGGGCGGGCGCATGCCGTTGATCGCCTTCGACCTGTTGCGTGCAGGATTGCTCGGCTTGTTGCTGGTGCTGCCGGTTGCTCAACAGGCGCTGCTGCTGCCGGTCATCGCATTTGGCCTGGGCTTCGGCAACTCGATGTTTGCCATCGGCCTGAACAGTCAGCTGCCGTACTTGATCAATGACGAACACCTGCTCAAGACCAATGCCTGGATTACCTCTGCCTCCTCGGCCGCGATGGTCGGCGGCAGTCTGGTGGCGGGCCTGTTGGTAGCGGCGTTTGGGTTTGAGACGGTGTTTGCGCTGAACGTGGTGACGTATCTGTTGGCCGCGTTGTTCATCCTGCCGCTGCGCTTTTCGATCCCGGTGGCCAGTGATGAATCGGCCGACAAGGGAGGCGAATGGTCGGCGTTGCGCCAAGGGTTGCGCAGCGCACCGGTAGTGGCCGCAATGCTCGCGGTCACCATGGCCGACACCCTTGGCAGTGCCGCGCACAACGTGGGCTTGCCCATAATTTCCAAACTACTGACCCCCGAAGCGGCCAGCACAACATTGGGCCTGGCGCTGGCAGTCTGGGCTAGCGGAAAATTGATCGGTGCGCGAATCGCCAGTCGCCTGAAAGGCTCGGACAACATCAATCTGGAGCGGCGGTTTTTCTTCGGGGTGTTGCTGATGTCCTGCGGCTTCATCCTGATGTTTCAGCAGCAGACCCTGTTCGGTTTGTTGTTGTTCTCGTTGCCGGCGGGATTGGGCGACGGCTTCTCGGAAGTCGGCCTGATGTCCCGTTTGCAACGTGAACCGGACGCTCTGCGTTTGCCGATTTTCAGCTTGTTGACGCTGCTGCAAATGACCGGGTTCGGCGTCGGCATGTTGGTCGCCGCGCCGTTTTATTCGTGGTGGACGCCGGGTGCGGTGGTGTTGCTGTTCCACGGCATTCCCCTCACCACGTTGCTGGTGGTGAAGGGGCTGGCGATCAGGGGCGCACAGGTTCGGCGCAGCAGCCCGACGCCAGGTTCTTGAGGATCGGGCAGTCGGGGCGATGGTCGCCCTGGCAATGCTCGACCAGGTCTTGCAGGGTGTCGCGCAACTGGCCGAGCTCGCGGATCTTCTGGTTCAGCTCGTCGATGTGCTGACGGGCCAGGGCCTTCACGTCGGCGCTGGCGCGTTGGCGGTCCTGCCAGAGGGTCAGCAGCTTGCCGACTTCTTCCAGTGAAAACCCCAGGTCCCGGGAGCGCTTGATGAACGCCAGCGTGTGCAAATCATCGTCGCCATAAACGCGGTAGCCGCTGTCGGTGCGATGGGCAGCCTTGAGCAGGCCGATGGACTCGTAGTAACGGATCATCTTCGCGCTCAGGCCGCTTTGACGGGCTGCTTGACCGATGTTCATCAATTGTCCTCCAGGTCCTTGGGCTTCCAGGTTTTCAACAGTAACGCATTGCTCACCACGCTGACGCTCGACAATGCCATGGCCGCACCGGCCAGCACCGGGTTGAGGAAGCCGAACGCTGCCAGCGGAATGCCGATCAGGTTATAGACGAAGGCCCAAAACAGGTTCTGGCGGATCTTCGCATACGTCTTGCGGCTGATCTCCAGCGCCGCCGGCACCAGCCGTGGATCGCCGCGCATCAGGGTGATGCCGGCCGCGTGCATCGCCACGTCGGTGCCGCCGCCCATGGCGATGCCGATGTCCGCCGCCGCCAGCGCCGGGGCGTCGTTGATGCCGTCGCCGACCATCGCCACCACGCCGGTTTTTTTCAGTGTGGCGACGGAGGCGGCTTTGTCGGCGGGCAGCACTTCGGCGTGGACATCGGTGATGCCCAACGCCTCGGCGACGACTTTGGCACTGCCACGGTTGTCACCGGTCAGCAGGTGGCTGCTGATGTGCCGCGCGCTGAGCTGTTGCACGGCTTGCAGGGCGCCGGGTTTGAGGGTGTCGCCAAAGGCAAAGAGGCCGAGCACTGTCGGTTCGGGACTTTGCTCGATCAGCCAGGACAGGGTTCGGCCTTCGGTTTCCCAGGCGGTTGCCGAGTCCGCCAACGAACCCGCGGTTAAACCACTGTCTTCCAATAGACGACGATTGCCCAATGCCAGTCGACGCCCCTCAAGCGTGCCGGCGATGCCTCGCCCTGTCAGCGATTGGCTGTCGCTGACATCCGCTACGGTCAAACCGCGTTCGGCGCAGGCATCCAGCACGGCCTTGGCCAGCGGGTGTTCGCTGCCCCGTTGCAGCGCGCCGGCCATTTGCAGCAGGGCGGATTCGTCGCCGTCGATGGCCGTCAGATGCGCAATGCGCGGCGCGCCCGAGGTCAGTGTGCCGGTCTTGTCGAACACCACCGCACTGACTTCATGCGCGCGTTCCAGCGCTTCGGCGTCCTTGATCAGAATCCCGTGACGTGCGGCCACGCCGGTCCCGGCCATGATGGCTGTTGGCGTGGCCAGTCCCAGGGCACAGGGGCAGGCAATCACCAGCACCGCGACGGCATTGATCAAGGCGGTTTCAATCGGCGCGCCGTACAGCCACCAGCCGATGAAGGTCGCCAGCGCGATCAGCAGGACGGTGGGCACGAATACCTGGCTGACTTTATCCACCAGTTTCTGGATCGGCGCCTTGGCGGCCTGGGCGTCTTCGACCAGACGAATGATGCGCGCCAACACGGTTTCCGCGCCCAAGGCCTGGGTGCGCACCAACAAGCGCCCTTCACCGTTGATCGCGCCGCCGGTGACCTTGTCGCCGGGTTGCTTGGGCACCGGCAGGCTTTCGCCGCTGATCAGCGCTTCGTCGGCGTGGCTCTGGCCTTCGACCACTTCGCCGTCCACCGGGAAGCGTTCACCGGGTTTGACCATGACCAGGTCATTGAGGCGCAGGGCACTGATGGCGACGTCTTGTTCGCGACCCTCTATCACCTGAATCGCCCGCTCCGGGCGCAAGGCTTCAAGGGCGCGAATGGCGCTGGCGGTCTGGCGCTTGGCGCGGCTTTCCAGGTATTTGCCGAGCAGGACCAAGGCAATCACCACAGCCGAGGCTTCGAAATACAGGTGCGGCATGCGCCCGGCGGCAGTGGCCCATTCGTAAAGACTCAGGCCGTAACCGGCACTGGTGCCGAGGGCGACCAGCAAATCCATATTCCCGGCCCCGGCGCGCACGGCTTTCCAGGCTGCCACATAGAAACGTGCGCCGAAGATGAATTGCACCGGCGTTGCCAACAAAAATTGCGCCCAGGCAGGAAGCATCCAGTGCACGCCGAACGGTTGCAGCAGCATGGGCAGCACCAGCGGCAAGGCGAGGACGATGGCCATGATCAGCGCCCACCGCTCACGGTGCAGGCGCTGTTGTTGAGTGTCGGTGGGTGGGTGTTCGACTTCCCAGACACTGGCGGCGTAACCGGCTTTGGTCACTGCCGCGATCAAGGTCTGCGGATCGATCTGGCCGAGCAGTTCGAGGTGGGCGCGTTCGTTGGCCAGGTTGACGCTGACGCTCTGGACCCCCGGCACCTTGGCCAGCGTCCGTTCGACCCGGCCGACGCACGAGGCGCACGTCATGCCGTCGATGCTCAGTTCCAGGCTGTGCCGGGGCACGCTGTAACCGGCCTGTTCAACAGCGTCCATCAACGCGGGCAAGCTGTCGCTGGGTGCCTGGACGCGGGCCAGTTCGGTGGCGAGGTTGACGCTGACGGCGGTGGCGCCGATGACTTTGCTCAAGGCGCGTTCGACACGCCCGGCGCAACTGGCGCAGGTCATGCCGGCAATCGGCAGATCGAACGTGGTGGATTCGGACATCGGTCGCGCTCCCTGTAGTAGATGCCTACAGGATCAACCTTGCCATGCGGGCAAGGTCAAGCACCAATATTTGTGTCACCGCCGAACTCTGTGGGAGCGAGCCTGCTCGCGAATTCGGTGTGTCAGTGATGCAGATATTGACTGACACACCGCATTCGCGAGCAGGCTCGCTCCCACAAGGGTTTCACATTGGATTTGCTCAGTATTCGAGTGCGGCAGGCTTGAGGTACATCCCTTCCTGCGTCATCGCGATCCGGAACTTCAACACATCACCCGCCTTGAGCGAGATGATCTGCGAGCCCGGCGCGAGCATGCCCGGGTTGCAACCCGGCACCTGGCCCGGCAGCAGTTTGAGGCGCAGGGACACATTGCCCGGCGGCAGGTTGAACGAGGTGCTTTGCTCCTGGAACAGTCGTGCGGACAGTTGATCCTGGATGTACACGCCGATTTCGCAGGAGGTCGCGACTTCCAGGCGCTCGCGGGAAATGATCAGTACGCCATAGTCCTCCCCGGCGGCTTGAACCGAAGGTGTCGCGGCAAAGAGGCTGAGGAAGCCAAACAGGCTGAGAGCTGACCAGCGCATGGCTGAATCTCCTGAAATCGAGTCATTGATGCACGCAGCTTGGCCGAGCGCGCCGCCGAATGCCAGCCCGGCAGATTGTCGAAGAACTTGACCTTGCCACGGTGGCAAGCTCGAGACTGCTCGCAACCTCAATAAAGGAGCCACACCATGCAAGTGTTCAACGTTCAGGGCATGTCTTGCGGTCACTGCGTCAAAGCCATTACCCAGGCGGTGCAGGCCAAGGATCCGGCGGCCAGCGTGCGGGTTGATCTGGCGGCCAAGGAAGTCGGGGTCGAGAGCGCGCTGACGGTTGAGCAAGTGATCGCCGCGATCACCGAAGAAGGCTACGAAGCCAAAGTCGCCTGATCCAACGCAATCCCACATTGTTCTGCATTCATTCAGCGGGTTTTTAATAGTTAGCGAGCTATCGGAATGTTCAAGGCGTTCATGCCCGGCTAGACTGTGGGGCCTGCCGACGCATGCTCAACTGGATGCCTGATGAATTTCCGTACCATTTTGATTCTTGGCGCCCTGACCGCTTTCGGTCCGCTGGCGATCGATTTCTATCTGCCCGCCTTCCCGGCAATGGCGCTGGCCTTTGGCACCGATGAAAAACACGTTCAACTGACCCTGGCGGCGTACTTCCTCGGTTTGTCGATTGGCCAGCTGGCCTACGGCCCGGTGGCCGATCGTTTTGGGCGGCGTATCCCGTTGCTGACCGGGGTCGGTCTGTTCACCCTCGCTTCGCTGGCCTGCGCGTATGCGCCGAACCTCGAATGGCTGATCGGCGCGCGATTTGTCCAGGCGTTGGGCGGTTGTGCGGGGATGGTGATTTCCCGTGCGGTGGTCAGTGATAAATGCGACGCCGTGGGCTCGGCAAAAGTCTATTCGCAACTGATGCTGGTCATGGGCCTGGCGCCGATTCTCGCGCCGATGCTCGGCGGCTTGCTGGTCAACACCACAGGTTGGCAGTCGATCTTCCTGGCGTTATCCGGTTTCAGTGCCCTGGCCGGCTTGGCCGTGGCACTCGGGTTGCCGGAAAGCCTGCCCGCGCATATGCCACGTCAGCCATTGTCGGGTGCCTTGCGTCAGTACGGCCGCCTGTTGTCGGATCGGGTCTATTTCGGTCACGCGCTGACGGGTGGCATCGCCATCGCCGGGATGTTTTCCTACATCGCCGGATCCCCGTTCGTGTTCATCAAGCTCTACGGTGTACCGGCCGAGCATTTCGGCTGGCTGTTCGGCATCAACGCGGCGGGGTTTATTCTGACGGCGCAAGTCAATGCGCGATTGCTGGCCAAGCGCGGTCCGGCGTTCTTGCTGGCGCGTGCTGTGTGGGTTTACCTGGCCGCCGGCCTGGCGTTGCTCGCTGTGAGTGCGCTGCACCCTGAGCACCTGTGGCCGTTGCTGATCCCGCTGTTTATTTGCATCTCCAGCCTCGGCTGCATCCTGCCCAATGCGTCGGCATGTGCCATGAACGGGCAGGGCGCCCGCGCCGGCAGTGCGTCGGCATTGCTCGGGTGCCTGCAGTTCACCGTCGCGGCCGGTGCGGCTGCGCTGGTCGGTGTTTTACACGATGGCAGCGCCGTGCCGATGGCGATGGTCATCAGCCTGTGCGGAGTGTTGGTGGTGAGCATGGCGATGCTCACCCGTCGTTTGCAAAATGCCCGGGCGTTGGCGCAAGCCCAGGTTTGAGGACGGGCTCAGCCAGCAGCGCGCTGCTGTTGGCGACCGGGAATCTGGTGGGGGGCGTACAGGCGGGCTTCGAGGGTTCGGGTAAAGGCCAGTGCTTCGGCTTCACTGCGAAAGGTCACGGCATGCTGGTCCAGACGGACTTGCCACTGAGATTTAGCCACTTCTTTTATCAGGATCTTCATTGCTGATCTCTCCTCTCGTAAAAGTTGCTACGTAAAGATTGTGCCGCAGAGATTTCGATTGTAGACCCGAATACGATCGCTATTGTGACAGAGGTCAACCTTCGGACTGACGGTGTCGCTCATTGCTGAGCGACACTGTTTCATCATGTTTCAGAAGCCTTCCAGTACAATCTTGCCCTTGGCTTTGCCGCTCTCCAGCAACGCATGTGCACGGCGCAGGTTGGCCGCGTTGATGGTGCCGAAGTGCTCGCCGACCGTGGTTTTCAAAGTGCCGGCGTCGATCAGCCCGGCTACGCGGTTGAGCAATTTGTGCTGCTCGATCATGTCCGCGGTTTCGAACAGCGAGCGGGTATACATGAACTCCCAGTGCAGCGACAGGCTCTTGCGTTTGAGCTTGGTCACGTCCAGCGACTTGGGGTCATCGATCAGCGCCAGCTTGCCTTGCGGCGCCAGTGCCTCGACCAATTGGTCCAGATGCTGATCGGTCTGGGTCAGGCTGGCGACATGGGTCACGGCGTCCACGCCGGCACGCTTGAGTTCTTCGCTTAGCGGTTGGCTGTGATCGATCACCAGGTCGGCGCCCAATTCACGAACCCAGCCTTGGGTTTGCGGACGTGAAGCGGTGCCGATGACCTTAAGCCCGGTGAGCTGGCTGGCCAATTGCGTGAGGATCGAACCCACGCCACCGGCCGCGCCGACGATCAACAGACTCTGACCTTCATCGGTATTGCCTTCGCGCACTTGCAGGCGCTCAAAGAGCAATTCCCAAGCGGTGATGGCGGTCAGCGGCAGTGCGGCGGCTTCGGCGAAATTGAGGGTTTTCGGCATGTGGCCAACGATCCGCTCATCCACCACGTGGCGTTCGCTGTTTCCGCCCGCACGCGCAATGGAGCCCGCGTAAAAAACCTTGTCGCCGACCTTGAACAAGGTCACGTCGCTGCCGACGGCCTTGACCACACCGGCCACGTCCCAACCCAACACCTTGGCCGCGCCTGCTTCAGGCTGGACGTTCTGGCGGACCTTGGTGTCCACCGGGTTGACCGAGATGGCTTTGACCTCCACCAGCAGATCGCGCGGGCCGGCCACCGGTTCTGGCAACTCGATGTCTTGCAGGGAGTGTTCGTCGCTGATCGGCAACGCGTTGTAATAGGCAATGGCTTTCATCTAGGGAATTCCCAAAGGTAATAAAAGAGGGTGTCAGGCCACGTTGCGCAGGCGCTTGAGGTCGAAGTGTTCGAGGAAGTCACCGGCCTTGGCCCGGAAGTTCTGGATGTGGGCGCTGGCGTCATGCGCTTGCAGGGCTTCGTCGCTGCTCCACTGCTCGATCATGTAGAAGGCCAGGGGATTGGCGAGGTCCTGGTGCAGATCGTATTGGCCGCAACCGGGCTCGGCGCGGGTCGGTTCCAGCAGCGCGCGCAGGTGCTGTTCGAGGGCGTCTTGCTGGCCGGCTTTGGCGATGAGCGTGGCGATGGCGGTAAATGGCTGGGACATGGACGACTCCGGGAGCGTGAAGAATTCGATGGCACAGATGATTGGCTATTTCGCTGCAAGATAAAACCCGCTAAAAGAGCAGTCTCTTTCAATATTTTTTTGATAATAGAGGCTAAAAATGCTGCGTTTCGATGACTTGCAGCTGTTCGTCCGCGCTGCCGATCTGGGGAGCCTGTCGGCGGCGGCGCGGGTGATGGACATGTCCGCGGCGGTGGCCAGCGCCGCGTTGAAGCGCATCGAGCAACAACTCGGCGCACGCTTGCTCGCGCGGTCCACCCGCAGCCTGCGCCTGACCGCCGAAGGCGAGGGCTTTCTGGAATATGCCCGGGCGGCGCTGAGCAATCTGGATGAAGGACGCCGATTGCTGGCCAGTGGTCAGGATCAGGTCAGCGGGATCTTGCAGCTATCCGCTCCGTCGGACTTTGGCCGCAACCTGTTATTGCCGTGGCTGGACGAGTTTCAGCGCGAGCATCCGAAACTGACCGTGAGGTTGTTGCTCGGTGATCGCATCGCCGACCTGTTCCGGCAACCGGTCGACATCGCCCTGCGCTATGGCGAGCCGGAAGACTCGAGCCTGGTGGCGCTGCCCATCGCCCCGCAGAACCGTCGCGTCCTGTGCGCCGCGCCGGATTACCTGGCCAAACATGGCGAACCCCGGCAGCTGGAGCAATTGGCTCAGCACAATTGTTTATTGTTCATGCTGGGCAGCCGGGTCCACGATCACTGGAGTTTTCATGACGGTAAACGCGAAGTCGGCCTGACCGTCAGCGGTGATCGTTTCAGTGACGATGCCGATGTGGTGCGTTTGTGGGCGGTGGCCGGCGCCGGGATCGCTTACAAGTCCTGGCTCGATGTCGCCGCCGATGTGCTCGCCGGACGGTTGAAGGTGTTAATGCCGGAACTGCTCTGTGAGCGCGCACCTCTGAATTTGCTGTGCGCCCATCGCGCACAATTGAGTAAGCCTGTGAACCTGCTGCGGGAAATGCTTGCCAGTCGATGCGCTGATTTGGGCCGGCAATTCCCGACGATATCGAGCAACGATCAATAGTCGCAGGCAAATAGCGAAATTTCTGTCAGCAACTATCAGCACCCACGGTTTCCCAAGGGCAGGAACCGGCGGTTAACCCGCTTATACTAGCGCCCGCCTCATGTACGCACCGTCGATCTCGCGATGGCGAGTCCGCGTTACAGTCGGCTGGCACTCCGCTCAAGTATCCGACCTTTGCCCTGGCTGCGAAGAAATGGCTCGGGTGAGCGGGGGACTTTGCCCGGCTTATGGCGGTTTCCGCGTCTTGGCCGACGACACATTACTGGTCAAGATGTCTCTGAGCAGCAGACGAAACGATTCAACAGGGAGTGAATACATGGAACATGCACCTTGCATCAGCCAGATCGCCACGTTACTGGCTGACCCAAAGCGCAGCGCAATGATGTGGGCCTTGATGGACGGCGCGGCGCGGCATACCGAAGAGCTGGCGTTGTTGGCCGGCCTGTCACCCTCTTCGGCCAGCGCGCACCTGGGGCGATTGTCCGCAGGCGGTCTGTTGAAAGTTGACGTTCGCGGGCGAAAGCGGTTTTTCCGTCTGGCAGCCCCCGAGGTCGGCGCGGCCATCGAGGCATTGGCTAGCGCGACGCTAGCCAGTACGCCACGGGAAGTCCCGGAGGTTTTCAAGCGGCCCAATCCCATCGCCAAACCTCAGACGGCGCCTTCGTCGCTGCTGCGGGCGCGACTGTGCGACGATCATTTGGGCGGCACCCTGGCCGCCGACCTTTACCAGCGATTGCTGGATGCAGGCTGGATCGAACAGATCGATCAGCGGGTCATGATTACCCACAAAGGCTCCACGCAACTGGCGACACGCGGCGTGTTCATCCAGGCGCTCGCCCATCGCAACAGTCGAGTGGCCTGCGCCTGCCCGGACTGGAGCGAAAGACGCCCGCACATGGGCGGTTCACTGGGTGCGGCGCTGTTGCAGCTGTTCATGCAATCAGGCTGGTTGAGCCTGCCCAACGAATCCCGCGCCTTGCAGGTCACCGCCACAGGGCAGCGTGAAATCCACCGTTTCGCCAAGGAAACCGAGCTGGAAATGGCGCTTTAGAGCGTCCTGATGCCGACGTCTGCCGCCAGCGGGTTCAGGCGTCGTTCAGAGCTGTGGACAGGTCGCATCCAGCAATAGCCGCCAGACGCTATCGCGCACACTCGATCCAGGGATTTTCGGGTGGGGGATGTGGCATGGAAACACGAGGTTTCAGCGCGGCAGAACGATTGGAACGTCTGCCCATCAGCGGTTATCACCGGATCATTTTCATCATCATTGCCCTGGCGTTTTTCTTCGACTCCATGGACCTGGCGATGATGACCTTTCTGCTCGGCTCGATCAAAACCGAGTTCGGCCTGAGTTCGGCGCAGGCCGGGTTGCTGGCCAGTTCGAGTTTCTTCGGCATGGTGCTGGGCGCTTCACTGTCGGGCATGTTGGCCGACCGCTTTGGTCGCAAGCCGGTGTTCCAGTGGAGCATCGTGCTGTGGGGCATCGCCAGTTACCTGTGTTCAACGGCGCAGAGCGTTGAAACGCTGACCCTGTTCCGAATCCTCCTGGGCATCGGTATGGGCATGGAGTTTCCGATTGCCCAATCGATGCTGTCCGAGCTGATCCCGGCCAAGAAACGTGGACGTTACATTGCGTTGATGGACGGTTTCTGGCCGCTGGGTTTTGTCGCGGCCGGGGTGCTGTCCTATTTCCTGTTGCCGGTGATTGGCTGGCGGGACATCTTCCTCGTTCTGGCGGTGCCGGCGGTGTTTGTACTGGCGATCCGCTTTTTCATTCCTGAGTCGCCACGCTGGCTGGAACAGGCCGGGCATCATGCGGCGGCCGACACGGTGCTGCTTCGGATCGAAGAACGTGTGCGTGTGTCGCTGGGACATTCGGACTTGCCTGAGCCGATTCGCCTGCCGCATGTGGCGACGACGCCGGGTAACTTCTTTTCGGCGTTGCGGCAGATCTGGTCGCCGCAGTATCGCCAGCGCACGATGATGATCTGGAGCGTGTGGTTCTTTGCCTTGCTGGGTTTCTACGGCCTCACGTCCTGGCTCAGTGCCTTGTTGCAGCAGTCGGGTTTTGCCGTGACACAGTCCGTGTATTACACGGTGCTGATTTCCCTCGGCGGGATTCCCGGTTTCCTCATGGCCGCCTGGCTGGTGGAGCGTTGGGGACGTAAACCGGTGTGCGTCGTGACCTTGCTCGGCGGCGGCGTGATGGCGTTTCTCTACGGGCAAAGCGCGGTGTTTGGCGGCAATGTCAGCCTGTTGATCGCGTCGGGGCTGTTGATGCAGTTCTTTTTGTTCGGCATGTGGGCGGTGCTCTACACCTACACCCCGGAGTTGTACCCCACGTCGGCACGCGCCACGGGCTCGGGGTTTGCCTCGGCGATTGGGCGGGTGGGCTCGTTGCTCGGTCCGTTGGTGACGGGGCTGGTGTTTCCGGTGACCGGGCAGGGTGGGGTCTTCGCGTTGGGGGCGATGTGTTTTGCGATTGCGGCGGGGGTGGTGTGGGTGTTCGGGATGGAGACGCGAGGGAAGACGCTGGAGGAGTTGACTGAGGCAGTGATCGTCAACTGATCACAATCCCTGTAGGAGTGAGCCTGCTCGCGATAGCGGTGTGTCAGACACTTAAATGTCGGCTGACACTCAGTCATCGCGAGCAGGCTCGCTCCCACATGGGGTTATGCGGTATGGCTTACGGTTTGACCAACCGCGCATCCAGGCTGTTCTGCGCCAGGCGCTTGGCCTGATCCTGAGTCATGCCCAGATCGGTGTACAGCGCGTGGAAGTTCTCGGTCACGTAGCCGCCGAAGTACGCCGGGTCATCCGAGTTCACGGTGACTTTCACGCCACGTTCAAGCATGTCGAGGATGTTGTGCTGGGACATGTGATCGAACACGCAGAGCTTGGTGTTCGACAACGGGCACACGGTCAGCGGGATCTGCTCGTCTATGATCCGCTGCATCAAACGCTCGTCTTCGATGGCGCGCACGCCATGGTCGATGCGCTGGATTTTCAGCAGGTCGAGGGCTTCCCAAATGTACTCGGGCGGGCCTTCTTCACCGGCGTGGGCCACGGTCAGGAAGCCTTCGTGACGGGCACGGTCAAACACGCGCTGGAACTTGCTCGGCGGGTGACCCATCTCGGAACTGTCCAGGCCCACGGCGACAAATGCGTCGCGGAACGGCAGCGCTTGATCGAGGGTTTTCTGCGCTTCGTCTTCGCTCAAGTGGCGCAGGAAGCTGAGGATCAAACCGCTGGTGATACCCAGTTGTTGCTCGCCATCCTTGAGTGCGGCGGCGATGCCGTTCAGCACCACTTCGAACGGTACGCCACGGTCGGTATGGGTTTGCGGGTCGAAGAACGGTTCGGTGTGAATCACGTTCTGCGCCTTGCAGCGCAACAGGTACGCCCAGGTCAGGTCGTAGAAATCCTGCGAGGTGCGCAACACGTCGGCGCCCTGGTAATACAGGTCGAGAAATTCTTGCAGGTTGCTGAAGGCGTACGCTTTGCGCAGGGTATCGACGTCGCTCCACGGCAGGGCGATCTTGTTGCGTTCGGCCAGGGCGAACAGCAGCTCAGGCTCCAGCGAGCCTTCGAGGTGCAAATGCAGTTCTGCCTTGGGCAGGGCGTTCAGCCAGTCGTACATGGTCTTTTCTCATCAGGTGCAGATGGCGAGCATTCTACAGATGCGCGTAGAAACATTTAGCAAAACCTGACCAGCCGGTTGATTACACCGCTTCCGGTTCCCGTCGATAGGCGTAGGTATCGGCGAATCGCGAGAGCAGGAACTCGGCGCAGGTGGTGGCCGGGTATTTCGCCGGGTGCACGTCATCCTGACAACCGGGCAGGCATTCGATGCGTGTGTCGGGGTGCGGCTCGGCAAAGAATGGCATCGAATAACGGTCCACGCCCAACGGGCTGATCACCCGATGCGGCGTCGACAGGTAACGGTCGTTGCTCCAGCGCGCCATCATGTCGCCGAGGTTGACCACGAACGTGCCTTCAATCGGCGGTGCGTCGATCCATTCGCCTTTCACATTGCGCACTTGCAAGCCACCGGCAGCGTCCTGATACAGCAGGGTGATGCAGCCGTAATCGGTGTGAGCGCCGGCGCCCTGTTGTTCGGCGGAACTGGCGGTGTGGCGCGGCGGGTAATGGATCATGCGCAGTACGCTGACCGGCTCTTTGAAACGGCTGTCGAAAAAATCCCGCTCGATGCCCAGGGCCAACGTCATTGCGCGCAACAGGGTTTGGGCGAGGGCCTGCATGTCGACGTAGTGTTGCTCCATCAGCGCTTCCCAACCGGGCAGCGAGGGATGACGGTTCGGGCCCCGCAACGGTTTTTCCGCGAGGACTTCGGGATGATCGGCCGGTAGGTGCAGGCCCATGTCGAAAGTTTCCTTGAGGTCGCTGGGCTTGCTCGGGTCGAGTTGTTCGGTGGCGATGGCGCCGTAGCCGCGGTGGTGGCGGGTTTGGGTGATGTCGATTTTGAGCTTTTCGGCGGTGGGTTGGGCGAAGAAGCGTTGGGCGTGGTCGAGTACGGCGGCGATGCGTTGCGCGGAAATCGGGTGACCCTTGATGTAGAAGAAACCCCATTCGCGGCAGGCGTGGTCGATTTCGCTGGCGACGGATTGCCAGGCGATCTGGTCATCGCTGTAGAGCGGGGCGATGTCGATGATAGGAAGACGGTTCATGCACATTCCTTGAAATCGATGAATATCCATTGTGGGAGCGAGCCTGCTCGCGAATGCGGTGTGTCAGCCAACATTTGTGTTGAATGTGCTATCGCCTTCGCGAGCAGGCTCGCTCCCAGAGGGGCTTGCGTCTGGTGTGAAGGATTACTTCGGAATATCGGCCTTCATGCCTTCAACGTAATAGTTCATCGACGCCAGCTCTGCATTGCTCGCCGTCGCACCCGCTGCAATTTTCTCTGCGCCTGCCTGATCCTTGATCGGCCCGGTGAACGGGTGCAGCGCGCCGCTCTTGATGTCGGCAATGATCTGCTCGGCTTCGGCTTTCACCGGTGCCGGCACCAGGTCACTGATCGGCAACTCAACCGTGCCTTCCTTCAAACCACCCCAGTAATCCTGGGATTTCCAGTTGTGGTCGAGCACGCTTTGGGTCGCTTGAACGTAGTGCGGGCCCCAGTCGTTGACGATGGAGGTCAGCACCGCTTTCGGCCCGAAATGCGCCATGTCCGATGCGTAGCCGACGGCATACACACCGCGACGTTCGGCCGCCTGGATCGGCGCCGGGCTGTCGGTGTGCTGGAACACCACGTCCACGCCCTGGTCGATCAGCGCGTTGGCGGCGTCGGCTTCCTTGCCCGGGTCGAACCACGAGTTGACCCACACCACTTTGATCTCGGTGCCGGGGTTGTACTTGTTCAGGGCCAGTTGAATGGCGTTGATGTCGCGGATCACTTCCGGGATCGGGAAGGACGCGACATAGCCGATCTTCTTGGTCTTGGTCATCTTCGCCGCGAGGAAGCCGCCGACGTAGCGACCTTCGTAGGTTCGCGCCAAATAGGTGCCGAGGTTCTTGTCCTGCTTGTAGCCGGTGGCGTGTTCGAAGGTCACCTTGGGAAATTGCCTGGCGACTTTCAGGGTCGGGTTCATGTAGCCGAAGGAGGTGGTGAAGATCAGGTCGTAGTTGTCCTTGGCCATGTTGCGGATCACCCGCTCGGCGTCGGCGCCTTCCGCGACGTTCTCCACATAGTTGGTGGTGATCTGCGAACCGAATTTTTCGGCCAGTACTTTGCGCCCCTGTTCATGCTGATACGTCCAGCCGTGGTCACCGATCGGACCGATATAGACGAAGCCGACTTTCAGCGGGTCGGCGGCACTGGCGGTCAGGCTGGTGCTCAGACCGATGGCGGCGGCGACGACGGCGCACAAAAGCTTCTTCAGCGGACGTTTATGCATGAATTCCAACTCCATTTTGTTTTGAGGTTGGCAGGGGCAATGCAAATTACTGACCAACAGGACAACAAAGTCTTCATGACCGAGGTGAGGCCTTCGCGAGCAGGCTCGCTCCCACAGGGGACCGTATCCCCCTGTGGGAGCGAGCCTGCTCGCGAAGAGGCCCGCAAGGCCGATAAAAGTGCATGGCCGATCACGGCTGCCATCCACTGGTGCGCTAAGGTGTAACGAAACGTTAGCGCTGCACCGCAGTCAGTAGCTCATCACTCTGCTTTCGCTTCACTGCGCAAAAAGGCCCGCAATGTTCACACTCCTCAAGCAAGAAACATTTCTGCTGCTGGCCGTGCTCGCCGCCGTCGTCGCGTACCCGCTGGAGCACTGGATGCTCCACAGCGGCCAATCGGTCGCGCTGGGCGCCGGGTTGGTGTTGATTGCGTTCATCGTCGCCGCCTCCATGCGCGTCGCCCATCACGCCGAGCTGTTGGCGGAAAAAGTCGGCGACCCCTACGGCACGATGATCCTGACGCTGGCGGCGGTGCTGGTGGAAGTGGTGATCTTGGCGATCATGATGAGCAACGAAGCCTCGTCCACTTTGGTGCGCGACACGATTTACTCGGCGGTGATGCTCGACATCAACGGCATCCTCGGCCTCGCCGCCTTAATGGGCGGGCTCAAGCACGGCGAGCAGTCCTACAACGATGATTCGGCGCGCAGCTACAGCGTGATGATCCTCACGGCCATGGGCGTGTCGATGGTGGTGCCGGAGTTCATTCCCGAGGCCAACTGGAAGATTTATTCGGGCTTCACCATCGGTGCGATGGTCGTGCTCTACGCGTTGTTCCTGCGGATGCAGGTCGGGCCGCACAGTTATTTTTTCAGCTACAGCTATCCGGAAAAACGCCGCCGGAAAGTCCCGGAAGAGGAACCTGAACCGGTCAATGTGGCGCTGAGCATCGGCACGTTGGTGTTTGGCGTGGTGGTGATCGGCGCACTGGCCGAGGTGATGTCCAAGACCCTCGATCTGGGGCTGGAAGGGACGGGCGCTCCGCCGGTGATTACGGCGATTCTGGTGGCGGCCATTTCGGCGGCGCCGGAGATTTTGACGGCATTGCGCGCTGCATTGGCCAATCGGATGCAGTCGGTGGTCAACATCGCGATGGGGGCGTCGCTATCGACGGTGATCCTGACCGTGCCGGTGATGGAAGCAATGGCGCTGTATACCGGTCAGCCCTTTCAGATGGCGATGACGCCGGTACAGACAGTGATGATCTTCCTGACGTTGATCGTCAGTGCGATCAACCTCAACGATGGCGAAACCAACGCCATCGAAGGGATGACCCACTTTGTGCTGTTCGCGACATTCATCATGTTGTCGCTGCTCGGTCTCTGACCACACCCTAAAACCACAGTTTTTGATTTGTGTTGTGTCAGGTACCGGCGATCAGTTGGCGAGCAGCCTGGCTGTGATCAGCAATCAATCCTTTGAGGTCCAACCCCTCAACCTGCCCGTCAATCACTCGCCACTTGCCACCGACCATCACCCGATCCGCCCGATCCGCGCCGCACAGCAGCAGTGCCGACACCGGATCATGGCTGCCAGAGAAGCGCAGCTCATCGAGTTTGAACAATGCCAGATCCGCCTGCTTGCTAACCGCCAGCTCACCAATATCGGTACGCCCCAGCAAGCTCGACGAACCCTTGGTTGCCCAGCCCAGTACCAACTCCGGCGTGATCTTCTCGGCGCCATAACGCAGGCGCTGGATGTACAACGCCTGGCGGGTTTCGAGCATCATGTTCGACGCATCGTTGGACGCCGAACCGTCCACGCCCAGCCCGAGCAACGCGCCCGCGGCCGTAAGGTCTAGCGTCGGGCAGATGCCGGAAGCGAGGCGCATGTTCGAGCTTGGGCAATGGCAAATACCGGTGCCGGCAGCGCCGAGGCGGGCGATTTCGTCCGGGTTGAAGTGGATGCCGTGGGCCAGCCACGTACGCGGGCCGAGCCAGCCAACGCTGTCGAGATAATCCACGGTGCGCAGGCCAAAGCGTTGCAGGCAGAAATCTTCTTCGTCGAGGGTTTCGGCCAGGTGGGTGTGCAGGCGCACGTCGAGTTTGTTCGCGAGTTCAGCACTGGCGGACATGATTTCCGGGGTCACCGAGAAGGGCGAGCAGGGCGCGAGGGCGATCTGGATTTGCGCACCGTCACCGCGTTCGTGGTACTCGGCGATCAAGCGCTGGCTGTCGGCGAGGATGACTTCGCCTTCCTGCACGGTCTGCTGCGGTGGCAGGCCGCCGTCCTTCTCGCCGAGGCTCATGGAACCGCGCGTGAGCATGGCGCGCATGCCCAGTTCGCGAACGCTTTCGACTTGCACGTCGATCGCGTTTTCCAGGCCTTCGGGAAACAGGTAATGGTGATCGGCCGCGGTGGTGCAGCCGGACAGCAGCAACTCGGCCAGCGCGACTTTAGTGGCGAGGGCGAGTTTTTCCGGGGTGAGGCGGGCCCAGACCGGGTACAGGGTTTTCAGCCACGGGAACAACGGCTGATTGACCACCGGCGCCCAGGCACGAGTCAGGGTTTGATAGAAATGGTGATGGGTGTTGATCAGTCCCGGCAGGATCACGTGCTCGCGGGCATCGAAAACCTGTCCACAGGGCGCGGACGGTTGCTGGCCGGCGGCGAGCACTTCGACGATCACGCCGTCTTGCACCACCAGGCCGCCACGGGCATCGAGGCCATTGGCAGTGAAGATCGCGAGGGGATTTTTTAACCAGGTACGGGATGCGGGCATGTTGGCCGGCTCCTCTGAAAGTTGGGTTCAGGGTTGCCAGCTCAGTGATTACCCTGTCTGCTGATCCAGGATCGCCGCGGGGGCGAGGTGCGGAGTTTCGGACAAAACGCAGCGCCGGGCAAGCCCGACCCGACCAGACAACACAAATCCCTGCATGGAATGATCCCCCTGTGGGGTGATTACCAGGGAATGGTTTCACCCCGGTAATTCACGAAGTGATGCCCGCCCTTGCCGGTGTAGGCGTTCACCTGATCGACCAGCCCGCGGGTGCTGGTGTCCACATCAATGTCCGCACCTTCGCCGCCCATGTCGGTTTTCACCCAGCCCGGATGCAGCGACAGCACGGTGAGTGTCTGCTCGCCCAGTTGCGTCACAAAGCTGTTGGTCATCGAGTTCAGTGCAGCCTTGCTCGCCTTGTACAGCGCCAGTTCCGGCGCGTCCGGCATGGTCACGCTGCCCAGCACCGAACTCATGAACGCCAGCACGCCGCTGTCCGGGCGAATCTGCCCGACGAAATGCTGGGCCAGGTTGATCGGGGCCACGGCGTTGGTGAAAAACAACTGGCCCACCTCGGCCAGCGTCGCACCGCCCGGTGTCTGAACGTCCGGGCCCTTGACCCCGGCATTCACGAACAGCAGGTCAAACACTTCACCTTTGAGCTGTTGGCTAAGGGCGATCACCGCCGGCTGATCGTCCATGTCGAGTTTCTCGATCCGCACGTTGCCCACGGCCCGCAGGGCGTCGGCGTTTTGCGGGTTACGCACGGTGGCGGTGACTTGCCAGCCGTCGGCCAGCAGGGTTTTCACCAGGCCGAGGCCCAAGCCTCGGGAGGCTCCGATGATGAGTGCGGTTTTTGCCTTGGACATGAGTGGCTTCCTTGAAAAAAGAGGATCACGGATTCAGTGGACAGCGTTGCCCGAGCCGTTGTTGCAACTCGTGACGCAACGCGCCCAGTTCATCCATCCGGGTTTCGATCAGTTTGAGTTTGTCTTGCAGCAGTTGCGTGACGGCGCTATCCGGATCGGGTGACTGCCAGATTGCCGCGACGCTGTTGCCGATTTCACCAAGGGTGAAGCCCAGTCGCTGAGCGGTCTTGATGTACTGCACCAGTTGCACCATGTCTGCCGGGTAGTCGCGATAACCATTGGCGCTGCGTTGCGCGGCGATCAATCCGCGTTGCTCGTAAAACCGTAGCGTGTCACGGCTGACGGCGCTGGCCTGGGCTAATTCACCGATGCGCATGTTGACGTCTCAAGAGGGCTTGACCTTGGAGCATACTCCAGGCTTTAGCCTTGGTGCTCCTCGAATGTATGGAGCAGGGCCGATGTGGACTTCAGCGCAATATCGCCGGGTGGTGCGGGGCAGTGCCTGGTATGACTTGATCGTGACGGCGGCGTTTGTCACGCCGTGGAGTTTCGCGGTTTTGCATGGAGGGTTGACGGGGTTGAGTCAGGCGTTGGATTTGCCTGGGGCGCTGCCGGCGTTTGAGCCGATGCACATGTTGATGGCGAATCTGTTGGGGTCGATTGTGTGCGTTTGGGCGGTGCTGCGGATTCGGGATCCGCAGCAGGTGTTTGGGCGGTATGACGCGGTTGGCAGGTTTCTGTTTTCGGCTTGGCAGCTGTATGCCTTGCTGCATGGGGCCAGTTCGCTGTTAGTGGTTTTCCTGGTCTTTGAATTGGCGTGGGGCGTGGCTCAGGTGTTGCCTGTCAGGCAGCCTTCGCGAGCAGGCTCGCTCCCACAGTAGATTTATGTCGGTCACCGGAAACCGGTTTGACTCGGTCAAATGTGGGAGCGAGCCTGCTCGCGAAGGGGCCGGCCCATCCAACCCTAATGCCCACCCTGCCACGGCTGCCCCAACGACACCGGCGCATACAACCGTGTCCGCACGGCGTCCCGCGACAACAACACCAACACCACAATCGTCGCGACATACGGCAACATCGCCAGCAGGCTCGACGGAATCGCCAGCCCCAACCCCTGCGCCACCAAATGCAGGATGCTGGCGAGCCCGAACAGGTATGCCCCCAGCAGCAACCTCCACACCCGCCAACTGGCAAACACCACCAGCGCCAGTGCAATCCAGCCGCGCCCGGCGCTCATGTTCTCCGCCCACATCGGTGTGTACGCCAGGGACAGATACGCCCCGGCCAACCCGGCCATCGCACCGCCGAACAACACCGCCAGCGTGCGCACACCCAACACCGGCAAGCCCATCGCGCTGGCCGCGTCCGGGTTTTCCCCAACGGCCTGAATGATCAGCCCAACGCGGCTTTTCAGAATCACCCACGCCACCAACGCAAACAGCGCGAATGACAAGTACACCAACAGATCCTGCGCAAACAGCATCCGCCCGATCAGCGGGATCTCACTCAAGTAAGGAATCGCCACCGGCTCAAAACCGGCCAGCGGTTTGCCAACCCACGCGGCCCCGACAAACGTCGACAGGCCCACGCCGAAGATCGTCAGCGCCAACCCGGTGGCCACTTGATTGGCGTTGAACACCAGCGCCACCACGGCAAACAGCGACGACAACAGCATCCCGGCGAGCATCGCCAGCAGCACGCCGAGCCACAGATTGCCGCTGTTCAGCGCGACGATAAAGCCGATCACCGCGCCAAACAGCATCATCCCTTCCTGACCGAGATTGAGGACGCCGCTCTTCTCGCAGATCAATTCACCCAACGCCACCAACAGCAACGGCGTACCGCAACGGACCATCGCGTAGAAAATATTGCTCAGCAGATCGATATCCATCACAGCGCTCCTGCAGGTACGGTGGCTGGCGCGCGCCGAGCCCAGCGCACGTTCAAGCGTGGTCGGTAGAGAATCAGCACGTCGCTGGCCAGCAGGAAAAACAGCATCATTCCCTGGAACAATTGGGTGATGGCTTGCGGCAGGTTCATGCTCATCTGCGCGCTCTCGCCGCCGATGTACAGCAACGCCATCAACAGGCTGGAAAACAGAATGCCGATGGGATTGAGTCGCCCGAGAAACGCCACGGTGATCGCCGCGTAGCCATAGCCCGGCGAAACCTGCGGCACCAATTGGCCGATCGGCCCGGTCACCTCGCACACGCCGGCCAGGCCCGCCAAACCGCCGCTGATCAACAGCGCCAGCCAGATCAGGCGCTTCTCGCGAAACCCGACGAAACCTGCTGCGCGCTTGTCCAGCCCCAGCACTTTGATCTGGAAACCGATAAAGCTTTTCTGCAACAACACCCATACCGCGACCAACGCCAGCAAGGCGAAATACACCCCGGCGTGAACCCGGCCATCCTCCATCAACAACGGCAATCGGCTGAAGTCACTGAACATCGCCGACTCCGGAAAATTGAACCCGGCCGGATCCTTCAACGGCCCATGCACGCAAAACAGCAGCAGGTTCAGGGCGATGTAATTGAGCATGATGCTGGTGAGGATTTCATTGGCGTTGAAGCGCGTGCGCAACCACGCGGTCAGTCCGGCCCACGCCGCACCGGCCAAGGTGCCGACCAGCAGAATCAACACCAGCGCCCAGCGACTTTGCAGGTCGATGACGTTCACTGCCAAGGCACTGCCGGCCAATGCGCCGAGCAGCAATTGACCTTCGGCGCCGATGTTCCAGATCCGCGCCTGATAGGCCACGGCAAGCCCCAATGCACAGAGCAAAATCGGCAACGCTTTGACCAACAGTTCCGAGACGCCATACCAGTCGCTGATCGGCGCGATCAACAAGGTGTGCAAGGTCAGCAACGGATCGTGGCCCAGCGCGATAAACAGTAATGAGCCACAGCCCAGCGTCAGGGCCGCCGCGAGCAACGGCGAGCACCAGAGCATCAGTCGCGATTGCTGGCCACGGGGTTCGAGAGAAAGCAGCATGAAAAACTCCGTTAAACCGATACGGGTGCAGGTGAGGGAGGGGCGTCGAACTGGCCGGCCATCCAGCCGCCGACGTCGATCATGCGTGTGTCGACGGTTGCTTTCAGTGGCGACAGACGACCGCCGCACAACGCGCCGAGGCGGTCGCTGATCTGGAACAATTCGTCGAGGTCTTCGGAGATCACCAGGATCGCCGCGCCGGCATCGCGCAAGGCAATCAGCGCGCGGTGAATGGTCGCGGCGGCGCCGACGTCCACGCCCCAGGTCGGGTGTGCGGCGATCAGCAGTCTGGGTTGCTGGAGGATTTCCCGGCCGAGGATGAATTTCTGCAAGTTGCCTCCGGAGAGGCTGCGGGCCGGTGTCTGGGCATCGGGCGTCTTGACCCCGAAACGATGGATGATCTCTTCGGCCAACGCTTCGACCTTGCGGCGCTGGATCAGCCCGTTGCTGACCAATCCTTGTTGAAAAGCCGTGAGCAGCGCGTTGTCGGCGAGGCTCAATTCCGGCACCGCGCCGTGACCCAATCGTTCAGCGGGGACGAAGGCCAGGCCGAGTTCGCGTCGGGCATCGGGTCGCAGGTGGGCGACCGCTTGCCCGGCAAAACGGATCGTTGCGCCGTCGTTGCGGGCCAGCCGCTCTTCGCCGCTGAGCAACGCCAGCAATTCATCCTGACCATTACCCGCGACACCGGCGATGCCGACGATTTCACCACTGCGCACCTCGAGGTGAACCTCCTTCAGTGAGCAGCCGAACGGATCGGGATTGAGCCAGGACAACCGGCTGACACTGAGAAACGCCGCGCTGCCCACCACCTTCGGATAGTCCGTAATTGTCTCGGCCGCTTCGCCGACCATCAGCCGCGCCAGTTGCCGGTCCGAGCATTCGGCCGGCTGGCAATGCCCGGCCACTCGACCACCGCGCAACACGGTGGCGCTGTGACACAGCGCCCGGACTTCACCGAGCTTGTGGCTGATAAACAGAATGCTGCAGCCCTCGGCCGCGAGGCGACGCAAGGTGACGAACAGTTCTTCGGCTTCTTGTGGGGTCAGGACCGAGGTCGGTTCATCGAGGATCAACAGGCGGATGTCTTGCATCAGGCAGCGAATGATTTCCACCCGTTGCCGCTCGCCAATCGACAGGCTGTGGACAAGTCGCTCCGGCTCCAGCGCCATGCCATAACGGCGGGACACTTCACGAATTTTCGGTTCAAGCTGTTTCGGCGTGCCGGCCGCTGCGCCCATCGCCAAGGCGATGTTCTGTGCCACGCTCAATGTTTCGAACAGCGAGAAATGCTGGAACACCATGCCGATCCCAAGACCACGGGCCTGGGAAGGATTGCGTATGTTCACGCGTTGCCCTTGCCAGGTCATCTCCCCGGAATCTGCCTGGGTGACGCCGTAGATGATCTTCATCAACGTGCTTTTGCCGGCACCGTTTTCCCCGAGCAGGGCATGGATTTCCCCCGGCGCGATGGTCAGGTCGATGGCGTCGTTGGCCAGGCATCCGGGGTAGCGTTTGCTGATGTGGCGCAATTGCAGACGGGGTGTTTGATCGGGGATCGGCACGGGGTTGGGCATGACTGACTCGGGTCGATGGGCGTGATGCCTGTGGATAAAGCAATTTCCTGGCCATTGGGTCAGGAAAGCTGAAAATCCGCGCAAGCACAGGCCCCAAGGACAATGCGTTGCGATCTATCGATTCCGAATCAGGCACCAGTTGAGTGCGAAGCCTTTGATCAGGCTCCAGTTTCGCTCGCAGGAAGTTGGTTAAAAAATGAACAGCAGCCTGCAAGCCATGCTGTATATGGGGCCGCGACGACCATGAACGGGTTATCCACAGATTGCTCCACAGTATTTGTGCGCAAGCTCAAACGTCGGGCATAAGCACTGTGCGGCTATCTTCTAAAGGTGATAACCCGATCTAACTGTTTGTTTTTACGTGAATTTAATGTTGCTGAAGGAAAATTGGACGAAAAATGAACAAAGCCCGCAAACCCGCATGACAGAAGGGTTACAGGCACATGTGCTCAGGTTATCCACAGGCGGGTGCACAGTAGATGTGGGCAAAATCCTGACGTCGACGGAATAAGGGTGAACGGTGTTGGTGCGTTCAGTGCTGCAACACAATGCGTCCGCGACTCAAGTCCGCCAGTTGCTTTTGCAGGGCCGGGATCTGCGCTTTTCCCATCGCCAATTGCACTTCGACGCCGTTGGCGGTGAACGATTCTTCTACGACCAGTCCGCCCAGTTCCGCCACGCGAAGTTTCACCAACGCCAGTTCACTGAAGGCACAGGCGCAACTGACGGGCACTCGACTGATCAGCTCGACCTTGGGTGCCGCTTGCAGGCATTTGTTGGCACCGCCGCCATACGCCCGGGCGAGGCCTCCGGTGCCCAATTGGATTCCGCCGTACCAACGAATCACTAGCACCGCGACCTGATCGCAGTCCTGCGCTTCGATCGCCGCCAAAATGGGTCGGCCTGCGGTGCCGCCGGGTTCGCCATCGTCGTTGCTGCGGTACTGGTCGCCGAGTTTCCACGCCCAGCAATTGTGCGAGGCGTTGAGGTCACTGTGCTGTTCGAGGAATGCCTGGGCGTCAGCCGGGCTTGAGATCGGCGCGGCGAAGGTGATGAAGCGGCTTTTGCGAATCTCTTCGCGGTATTCGCAAAAGTCGCTGAGGGTAAAAGGCATAGGTGTCTTAAATAACAGGAGTCAGGCCGCAGCCTTTGAGAATGATACGGATCAGGTTGTTGCCGGCTTCTTCCATGTCTTGCTTGGTCAGCTTGGTGCGTCCGCTGACTCGGCAGATCTGGGTCGCGAAGTCGGCGTAATGCTGAGTGCTGCCCCACAACAGGAAGATCAGGTTGACCGGGTCGACCGGGTCCATTTTGCCGGCGTCGATCCACGCCTGGAACACCGCGGCCCGGCCCTGGAACCAGGCGCGGTAATCCTGGTTGAAATACTCGGTCAGGCATTCGCCGCCGCTGATCACTTCCATGGCGAAGACTCGCGAAGCTTGTGGCTGGCGCCGGGAGAATTCCATTTTGGCGCGGATGTAGCGGGTCAATGCCTCGGCCGGATCGTCCTCGGCCGTCAGGGTGTTGAAGGTGCTGTCCCACAACTCGATGATGTTGCTCAGCACCGCCACGTACAAACCGAGTTTGTTGGTGAAGTAGTAATGCAGGTTCGCCTTGGGCAACCCGGCATTCTGGGCAATGGTGTTCATGCTGGTGCCTTTGAACCCGTGACGGGCGAACTCGTCTTCGGCGGCTTTGATGATGGTCTCTTCGTTCTTCTGACGAATGCGGCTGGCAGGTTTACCGCCGTGAGCTGGGACTTCAAAGGTCATAGGCACTTCCAGACAAGTAGGTGGGTGCAACCAGTGCGTTGATAGCGCACCCACGGGCTTCAGACAAGTCCTGGGGCGCAGGTTTCTTCGGTTGTTCAGCGTGTCGCGGCGAGGCTTTCAAGAAAGCTTTCCAGCACCAGATGCGGGCGACGGCCCTTGCGCGTGACCGATGCAAGGCTCAGGTCATAGAAACGCGCCTTCGGTTTCAGCGCACGCAGGCGACCTTGTTGCACCCAGAGGCTGGCGTAATGATCCGGCAGGTAACCGATGTAGCGCCCGGTCAGGATCAGGAACGCCATGCCCTCACGGTCCGAAGCACTGGCGGTGCAGTTGAGTGCCTGGTAGTGGGCCTGGATGTCCGCTGGCAGCCGGAAGGTCGGTGCGATCGCGTCCTGGCTGTTGAGGCGATCATCGTCGAGTTGTTTGTCGTCGACATAAAACAGCGGATGCCCAACCGCGCAATACAACAGCGAGCGTTCGCTATAAAGCGGTTGATATTCCAGCCCCGACAGCGCGCTGGCCTGCGGCACTACACCGACATGCAAACGCCCATCGAGCACGCCTTGCTCAACTTCGTTGGGCGCGATCATGCGGATCTGGATTTGCACGTCCGGGCCACGTTCCTTCAATTGCGCCAAGGCGTGGGTGATGCGCATGTGGGGGAGGGTGACCAGGTTGTCGGTCAGGCCAATGGTCAATTCGCCGCGCAAGTGTTGGTGCAGGCCATTGACCTCGGTGCGGAAACTTTCCAGCGCACTTAATAGCTGCAAGGCCGATTGGTACACCTCGCGACCTTCCTCGGTCAGGGAGAATCCGGCGCGCCCACGTTGGCATAAGCGCAAGCCCAGGCGTTGTTCCAGATCGCTCATTTGCTGGCTGATAGCGGAACGACCGATCCCCAGCACGCTTTCCGCCGCCGAGAAGCCACCGCACTCGACCACGCTGCGAAAGATCCGCAACAAGCGGATATCAAAGTCGCTGACTTGCGCCAGTGGATCGGGACGACGCGTGCTCATAGTTTAGTAGCAGCCTGACTGAACGTTAGAAAAGTTGGATTTCACAGACTTTATCCCCGTGGCAATTTAGCTGCAAGAACGCTTTTGATCTCTATGCCGCTTATTGCCTGCGAGGTTTTGCCCATGAACTTGCCTGAAAACGCCCCGTCTTCCCTGGCCAGCCAGCTCAAGCTTGATGCTCACTGGATGCCCTATACCGCCAACCGTAACTTCCAGCGCGACCCGCGTCTGATCGTGGCGGCGCAAGGCAGCTGGCTGATCGACGACAAGGGCCGCAAGGTTTATGACTCGCTGTCCGGTCTGTGGACTTGCGGCGCCGGGCACACCCGCAAGGAAATCCAGGAAGCGGTCGCCAAGCAATTGGGCACGCTCGACTACTCGCCAGGCTTCCAGTATGGCCATCCGCTGTCGTTCCAACTGGCAGAGAAAATCACCGACCTGACCCCAGGCAACCTGAATCACGTGTTCTTCACTGACTCGGGTTCCGAGTGCGCGGACACCGCGGTGAAAATGGTCCGCGCTTACTGGCGCCTGAAAGGCCAGGCCACCAAGACCAAAATGATCGGCCGTGCTCGCGGTTACCACGGCGTGAACATCGCCGGCACCAGCCTTGGCGGTGTGAATGGCAACCGCAAAATGTTCGGTCAGGCGATGATGGACGTTGATCACCTGCCGCACACGCTGTTGGCGAGCAATGCCTACTCTCGCGGCATGCCGGAGCTCGGTGGTATTGCTTTGGCAGATGAGCTGCTGAAGTTGATCGAACTGCACGATGCGTCGAACATCGCCGCGGTATTCGTTGAGCCGCTGGCCGGTTCTGCTGGTGTACTGGTTCCGCCACAGGGTTACCTCAAGCGTCTGCGCGAGATTTGCGATCAGCACAACATCCTGCTGGTGTTCGACGAAGTGATCACCGGTTTCGGCCGTACCGGCAAAATGTTCGGTGCCGATACCTTCGGCGTGACTCCGGACCTGATGTGCATCGCCAAGCAAGTCACCAACGGCGCGATCCCGATGGGCGCGGTGATTGCCAGCTCCGAGATCTACCAAACCTTCATGAACCAAGCGACACCTGAGTACGCGGTGGAATTCCCGCACGGCTACACCTACTCCGCGCACCCGGTGGCGTGCGCCGCTGGCCTGGCGGCACTCGACCTGCTGCAAAAGGAAAACCTGGTGCAGAGCGTGGCCGAGGTGGCCCCGCATTTCGAAAATGCGCTGCATGGTCTGAAAGGTTCGAAGAACATCATCGACATTCGTAACTACGGCCTGGCCGGGGCGATTCAGATCGCGCCGCGTGATGGCGACGCGATCGTGCGTCCATTCGAAGCGGGTATGGCGCTGTGGAAAGCCGGGTTCTATGTGCGCTTCGGCGGAGACACCCTGCAGTTCGGCCCAACCTTCAACAGCAAGCCGCAAGACCTTGATCGTCTGTTCGACGCGGTCGGCGAAGTGCTGAACAAGATCGACTGATTTTCTCTTCTATATAGAGGCGTCCTTATACGGGGCGCCTGTGGACAACTTTTCAGGAGCGTTACATGAGCCTTATCCCGCATTTGATCAATGGCGAACTGGTGACCGAAGACGGTCGCACGGCTGACGTGTTCAACCCGTCTACCGGCCAGGCGATCCACAAGCTGCCGTTGGCCAGCCGCGAAACCATTCAAAAAGCCATCGACTCGGCCAAGGCTGCATTCCCGGCTTGGCGCAACACGCCACCGGCCAAACGTGCCCAGGTGATGTTTCGCTTCAAGCAATTGCTGGAACAGAACGAAGCACGCATTGCCCAGTTGATTAGCGAAGAGCACGGCAAGACCCTGGAAGACGCGGCTGGCGAATTGAAGCGCGGTATCGAGAACGTCGAGTTCGCGTGCGCAGCGCCGGAAATCCTCAAGGGTGAATACAGCCGTAACGTCGGCCCGAACATTGATGCGTGGTCGGACTTCCAGCCGTTGGGCGTTGTTGCCGGTATTACCCCGTTCAACTTCCCGGCGATGGTGCCGCTGTGGATGTATCCGCTGGCAATCGTCTGCGGCAACTGCTTTATCCTCAAGCCGTCCGAGCGTGATCCGAGCTCCACGTTGCTGATCGCTCAACTGTTGCTGGAAGCCGGTCTGCCTAAAGGCGTGCTGAACGTCGTGCACGGTGACAAGGCTGCGGTGGATGCGCTGATCGAAGCGCCGGAGGTCAAAGCGCTGAGTTTCGTCGGTTCGACGCCGATTGCCGAATACATCTACGCCGAAGGCACCAAGCGCGGCAAACGCGTCCAGGCACTGGGCGGCGCGAAGAACCATGCGGTGCTGATGCCGGATGCGGATCTGGATAACGCGGTCAGCGCACTGATGGGCGCGGCCTACGGTTCTTGCGGCGAGCGTTGCATGGCGATCTCGGTGGCGGTGTGCGTCGGTGACCAGGTGGCGGATGCGCTGGTGGAAAAACTGGTGCCGCAGATCAAGGCGCTGAAAATCGGCGCGGGTACTACGTGTGGTCTGGACATGGGGCCGTTGGTTACCGGTCAGGCACGGGACAAGGTCAGCGGTTATGTCGAAGACGGCGTTTCTTCCGGCGCGACGCTGGTGGTCGACGGTCGTGGTCTGAGCGTGGCCGGTCATGAGGAAGGCTTCTTCCTGGGTGGCTGCCTGTTCGATAACGTCACGCCAGAGATGCGTATCTATAAAGAAGAGATCTTTGGGCCGGTGTTGTGCGTCGTTCGGGTGAACAGCCTGGAAGAGGCGATGCAGCTGATCAACGATCACGAGTATGGCAACGGCACCTGTATCTTCACCCGTGATGGTGAAGCGGCGCGGTTGTTCTGCGATGAGATCGAAGTGGGCATGGTCGGCGTTAACGTACCGTTGCCCGTGCCGGTGGCTTACCACAGCTTCGGTGGCTGGAAGCGTTCGCTGTTCGGCGACCTGCATGCGTATGGTCCGGACGGTGTGCGTTTCTACACCCGCCGCAAAGCCATCACCCAGCGCTGGCCGCAGCGTGCGAGCCATGAAGCGTCGCAATTCGCATTCCCTAGCTTGTAAGTAGAAGGAAGAAGGCCGGCCCCTTGGGGCCGGCCTTTGTGTTTGCGGGCTTTTTTGACTCATATGACAGATTTGTGAAATTAAAGGTTGACGGCAGATTCTGGATGTCTATAATTCGCCCCACTTCCGGCGCAGTCGAAACGGAAAACTCCTTGGTAAACAAAGAGTTACGCAGGTTTCGACAGTGAGCGGCTTCAGGTCATCGAAGCCCGAAAGGGAGTTGAAAAAGAGGTGTTGACAGCAGCGTGTAACGCTGTAGAATTCGCCTCCCGCTACCGAGTGATCGGAAGCGCAAGTGGTTGAAGTTGCAGAGGAAACTTTGAAAACTTCTGAAAATAACCGCTTGACAGCAACAGAGGCTGCTGTAGAATGCGCGCCTCGGTTGAGACG